>JAOPWD010000398.1 GCA_025965875.1 Pseudonocardiales bacterium | reverse complement strand
ACGCCACAGCTGAGCCGGCAGCGAGCCCCTGGGGCAGGTCTGCCAAGCCAGCGAGCCGGACCACTGGTGTCGCTGATGGTGCGGACTACCCGCCCGTCGATTCCGAGGAAGTGGTGCTACCCAGGGTTGTGCAGGAGCACTTCGACCTCGGCCGCACGGCGGGGGTAGGGCGAAGATCGCCTCGAGAGTCGCCATCGCCGAGTCCCACTAAGGCCGTCAGCGACCAGGGGTGCGAAATGGCCGGAACGGCCTACCGTGGATGGTGTTCAAGAGCGGCCCGGCGTTTCGGCTTTCCTTCCTCACTGGAAGCGCCAGACGGCGGAAGTCGAGGGAGCTGTGATGACCGCATTGGGTGTGGTTCTGATCCTGGCTGGTCTGGCGCTGTTCGTGGCCGAGGCACACGCCCCTACCGGCGGCTTGATCGCCGCGCTAGGTGTCCTCGGTGTCGCCGCCGGGGTGTGGGCCTTGGTACGAGCGGGCGGTGTCGGCGAGATCGTTGCCGTCCCGATCGCCGCGGGCACCGGGGTCCTCGTTGGCGGCGTCGCGCTGCTGGGCACGCGTACGGTTCTCAGCGCGCGGCACAGTCCGCCGCGCCAGCAGCTCATCGGCGCGAGCGCGACGGTGCGAACCTGGGATGGCTCACAAGGTCAGGTTCTGGCAGACGGGGCCTTGTGGAGCGCGTGCGTAGAGCTCGGCGACGACGCCGCGTTGGCGGTGGGTGACAGCGTGGTGGTCGAACGAATGCGCGGCCTGACCTTGACCGTGCGCCGGCGCGAACCGTGGGAGGCCTTGTCGTGAACGTGGTCATCATCATCGTCGTCATCGTTGTTGTGCTGTTACTGCTGCTACTAACGACGTCGGTGCGCGTCCTACGCGAGTACGAGCGGGGCGTCGTGTTCCGGGTGGGACGTCTCTCAGCCCTCAAGGGCCCGGGTCTGGTCCTGCTCATTCCTGTCGTCGATCGGATGGTCCGGGTGGGACTGCGGACCGTCACGCTAAACATTCCGGCGCAAGAAGTCATCACCCGCGACAACGTGCCCGCGCGAGTGACAGCGGTGGCCTATTTCCGGGTCGTGGATGCCGACCGCGCCGTCGTCGAGGTCCAGGATTATCTGTCCGCGACGCTGCAGATCGCCCAAACAACGCTGCGTTCGGTGCTGGGCAAAGCCGAGTTGGACACCCTGCTGGCGGAACGGGAACGTCTCAACGAAGACCTACAGAAGATCATCGACGAGCAAACCGAACCATGGGGAGTAAAAGTCACGATCGTCGAGATCAAAGACGTCGAGATCCCCGAAAACATGCAGCGGGCAATCGCCCGCCAAGCCGAGGCCGAACGAGAACGTCGCGCCAAGATCATCAATGCCGAGGGCGAGTTTCAAGCCTCGGCGAAGCTGGCTGATGCCGCCGACGTGATGAGCCGCAACCCCACCACGTTGCAGCTGCGATACTTGCAGACCCTGCTCGAAGTCGGCGGCAACAACAACTCCACCGTCATCTTCCCGATCCCCATCGACCTCATCCGGCCCTTCCTCGACGTAGTCAAGGCCGCCCCCGCCTCCGGAGCACCGCAGGATGCTGAGGCCAAGGCCGCCGAGGCCCGAGCACAGGCCGACGCGATCGCCCGCGACACCCCGCCAGATCCTGCGTCCCTCTCCGCCCACTGACCCGACACGGCCGCGTAGGCCCCAGCGGTCTGGCGCTGCTGGCGCACCGGCCACGTTCGGGGCGGCGCCGAGTCCGACGGTCTGCTCGGAAGCGCCTGCCAGGGCGGCCAGCACAGCACGGAAGAACGCCACGAACCCGCCCGGAAGAAAGCCCAGCCGCCGCGGCGACGCTGGACTCTCGAGCGTCATCCAGTCGGCGTTGCTCAGATCCAACTTATTCATAGTTGTTTGACGCGCAAGACGTATTCTCGCGAAAGTTTTCGAGAGAAGTCGTCATGACTGTTTCGCGCAGGAATGTTCTCAAGGTCGGGGTCTTCGGCGGGGCTGCGCTGCTGCTGCCGCTGGAACGCACCGTTGGTGCCAACACCTCGACGCCGCCCCGGCTCGCGTCGAGCGCGCTTCCGGAGCCGTTCACCATCCCGTTCACTACGCCGCCCGTGCTGAAGGCGTTCCGTACGGATGCCTCGATCTCGACCGACTACTACAAGCTCTACATGCGGGCGTTCCAAACCGAAGTCATCCCTGGCCTGAAAACCACACTGTGGGGCTACGGCGGGGTATTCCCCGGCCGCACGGTCCCGGTTCCGACGTTCCCCGGCCCGACGTTCAACGTCAAACAAGGCCGCAAGACCGTCGTGCGCCAGGTCAACAACCTGCCCGCGCGGCACCCGACGCTGCACTACACACCGTGGACCTCGGTGCACCTGCACGGTTCGCCGTCAGACCCGCAGTACGACGGCTACGCCAGCGACGTGACCAACCCCGGGCAGTACAAGGACTACCGCTACCCCAACACCTCGAGCGCCCGGACGTTCTGGTACCACGACCACGGGGTGTCGCATACCGCCGAGAACGTGTACATGGGACTGGCCGCGCAGTACGTCATCCACGACGACAAGGAGCTTGCCCTGTCGATCCCGCACGGCATCTACGACGTGCCGCTCATCATCAACGACGTCATGTTCCAACCGGACGGGTCGCTGTTGTTCGACAACCACGACGGATCGGGCATGTACGGCGATGTCATCCTGGCCAACGGCGTCCCGTGGCCGGCGATGAAGGTCACCAAGCGCAAGTATCGCTTCCGCCTGTTGAACGCCTCAGTCTCGCGGTCCTACAACCTCTTCCTCGACTCCGGGGACGCATTTACCGTGATCGGCACCGATCAAGGCCTGATGGAACACCCGGTTCGAGTGACCAGCCTGCGCGCGGGGATGGCCGAGCGGTACGAGATCGTCATCGACTTCAGCAAGTACCCGACTGGGCGCCGCGTGGTGCTCGGTAACCGCAGCCCGAAGAACAACATCGTCTACCCCAACACCGACAAAGT
>JAOPWD010000470.1 GCA_025965875.1 Pseudonocardiales bacterium | reverse complement strand
CAGGAGATGCTGCGTGGCTTCGTGGCGAAGGCGCTCGGCAGCGACGAGGCGGTGGAGTGCCGGGCCGTGCGCGGCAACGCCGTGTCCGCCCTGCTTTCCGCCGCGCGCGACGCGCAATTGATTGTCGTCGGCGAGCCGCGGGCCGGTCGGGTTGCCGCGGTGCGGGCGAGCCTGATCGCGCCCCTGCTCTTGGCCCAGGCCGAGTGCCCAGTCGTGGCGATGCCCGGCGCGTTCTTCGGCTCGTCCTGAGCCGCTGCGCCGGGGTGCGTCGTCCCGTACCGTCGCTCGACGTGGTGGTGCAGCGCAGGACGGTGATTGCCGACGGGCACCGGCTTTCCTACCAGGAGGCCGGGCCCGCCGACGGTCCCGTGGTCGTCCTGATCCACGGGCTCGCGTCCGACAGCGATACCTGGGACCGCGCGCTGGTGCCGTTGGCCGAGCGCGGCGTGCGCGTGATCGCGGTCGATCTGCTGGGTCACGGCCGCTCCGACAAGCCCACGAGTGGCTACCTGCTCGACGATTTCGCCGCGTCGCTGGAGGCGTTCTTCGGGGCGGCCGGCATTGAGCGGGCCACCGTCGGCGGGCACTCGCTCGGCGGTGCGATCGCTGTGCAGTTCGGCTACCAGCACCCGGCCCGCGTCGAGCGGCTGATCCTGGTGTCGGCCGGCGGCCTGGGCCGCGAGGTGCACCCGGTGCTGCGAGCCATGGCACTGCCCGGTGCCCCGCTGCTGCTCGGCGCCGCGCTGCGACCGCGGCTCATCCGGCTCTACCGGCGTCCCGTCCTGCACCGCGCGCTGCGGCTGACGCCGGACAACGTGGCCAACCTGCGCCGGACGCGGGGAGCGCTGGGCAGCCGGGACGGCCGAGCGGCTTTCTTCGCTGCGCTGCGCGGCGTGATCGCGCCGTCCGGGCAGCGTGGCTCGTTCATCGAGATGCGCTACCTGGCCGAGCATGTGCCGACGCTGCTGGTCTGGTCCGAGCGCGACGGCGTGATCCCGGTCGCGCACGCGCATGCAGCGCGGGCCCACCTGCCGGGCAGCCGGTTGGTGGTGTTCCCCGGCGGCGGCCACGAACCCCACCGCCGCAATGCGGTGCAGTTCGCGGCCGCGGTCGCCGAGTTTGTCGAGGCCTAAACGACGTCCAATCCGGCTGAGGCGTGGTCTTCAGTTGTTCCCAATATGTGGGACGGTTATCCCGTTTAATGGGAATCTCGCTAGGCTGGCCGGGTGACGGACCGGCGGCGGTGGACGATCCTCGCGGTCGGCACGCTGTCGCAGGCGGCGGCCTGCTCGTTCATCTACGGCATCCCGATGCTCGTCCCGGCGCTGCGTTCGGACGAGCACCTCAGCCTGCTCGGCGCGAGCCTGATCGTCTCGGCTCCGGTAGCCGGGCTGCTGCTCACGTTGATCGCCTGGGGCGCGGCCGCGGACCGTTTCGGCGAGCGGATCGTGATCATGTCCGGTATCGGTGCGGCCGCTCTGTTTCTCGGCGCCGCGGCGCTGGTGCACGGACCGGTCGCGCTGGCCCTGCTGCTCGCGCTGGCCGGGGCAGCGGGAGCTTCGGTTTTCGCGGCGAGCGGCCGCGTGGTGATGGGTTGGTTCCCGGTGCACGAGCGCGGGTTCGCGATGGGTACTCGCCAGACCGCGCAACCGCTCGGCGTTGCCATTGCGGCGCTTGGGCTTCCGTCGCTCGCGCGCAGCCACGGGGCCCACGTCGCGCTGCTGTTCCCGGCCGCGCTGTGCGCGCTGGCTGCACTCGCCGTGCTGCTGTGGGTCACCGACCCGCCACGCGCGCCACGGGCGCCGGACGCACCGGGCACCGCCTCGCCGTACCGCGGCTCCTGGCACCTCGGCCGGATCCACCTGGCCAGCGCGCTGCTGGTCGTGCCGCAGTTCGCCGTCGCCACGTTCATGCTCGTCTACCTCGTCGGCCAGCGGCACTGGGACCCGGCCGCGGCCGGTCGGCTGATCTTCGGGTTCCAGCTGGCCGGTGCCGCGGGGCGGGTGGTGGCCGGCGTCTGGTCGGACCGGGTCGGCAGTCGGCTGCTGCCGATGCGGCAGTTGGCGGTGGCGAGCGCCGTGCTGATGGGGATGCTCGCACTCGGGGCATGGCTCGACGCGGTATGGATCATCGCCGGCTTCGCCCTCGGGGCGGTGATCACGGTCGCCGACAACGGGCTGGGCTTCGTCGCGGTAGCTGAGCGGGCCGGGACGGAGTGGTCCGGGCGGGCCCTGGGGGTGCAGAACACCGGCCAGAATGTCGCGGCCGTCCTGACAGCGCCGCTACTGGCGGCCGTGATCGGTGACGGGCGGTACGCACTGGGCTTCGCGCTGGTGATGCTGTTCCCGCTGCTCGCGATCCCGCTGACGCCCGTACGGGCCGAGCGCCTGGCGGGTCGTCCTACCGTGCAACACGCCTCGTCGCTTCGAGGCACCGCGGCGCACCACCAGTCCGGGACTCCTTCCTAGCGAATCGTGTTCCCACCGTCGATCGTGAACTCCAAGCCTGTGACGTAGCGAGCCTCGTCCGAGGCGAGGAACACAACAACGTTGCTCACGTCTCGTACCTCGACCATTTCGACCGGAAGCGAATTCATGAAGATCGGGCCCAGGGTCGGGTTGCGCGCGAGCAACTCGTCGAGGCCGACCAAGCCGGCCGACATGGCCGTCTCGACACCACCCGGGTGCAGGGTGTTGACCCGGATGTGGTGGCACCCGAGCTCGTTGGCCAACGACTTGGCGATGCCGACGATGCCGTGCTTGGCAGCGACGTACGGACCGAAGAACGGCAACCCTTTGATCCCCCCGGCGGAGCTCGTCGCGATCACCGAGCCGCCACCGGCTGCGACGAGGTGCGGTGCCGCAACGATGATTGTGTTCCACACACCGGTCAGGTTCGTGTCGATCGTGTCGTTCCATACGTCGGCTGAGACGTCGTCCCAGGCCTGCGCGGTACAGATGCCCGCGTTGGCGACGACGATGTCCAGGCGGCCCAGTTCGGCCACCCCCGCGTCGAGGACGGCGCGAAGCTGTCGCTGATCGCGCACGTCGGCCTTGGCTGCGACGATCCGCCGGTTCTGGGCCTCGACGAGCGCGCGGGTCTCGTCGAGGTCCTCCTGCCGCGCCATGGGGTACGGAACGCTCGCAAAATCGCTCAGCGCGTCGACCGCGATGATGTCGGCGCCTTCTTCGGCCAGCCGCAGAGCATGGCTGCGACCCTGGCCACGGGCCGCCCCGGTGATGAAGGCGACCTTGCCCGCAACGCGTCCTGTCATGCACAACTCCTCACGATGGTGGGCTTCGGCGGCGCGCGTTCTCAGCGAGCGAGCAGGCCGGCGTCCACGGGCAGTGACACACCGGTGATGTAGCGGGCGTCGTCACTCGCGAGGAACAGGACCGCATTGCTCACGTCGACCGATTCCACCCACGGGATCTGCATCGGATGCATGGCCGACATGACCTCCTTGACGTCGTCGGTCGTGGGGGCGGCCAGGTCCGGCCGGAACAGGCCCAGAGTCACCGGGTTCAGCACCATGTCCGTAGCCACGTTCGACGGATTCACGCTGTTGACCCGGATTCCGTGCGGCCCCAATTCGTTGGCGAGGCTCTTGGTCAACCCGACGACGCCGTGCTTCGTTGCGACGTACGAACTCGCTCCCGGCGCTCCGCGGAATCCGAGCACTGAACTCGTGAGCACGATTGCGCCGCCGTTTCCGGCCTCGATCATGGCCGGGACGGTCGCCTTCACCGTGTGGAAGACCCCGGTGAGGTTGATGTCGATGACGTCCTGCCACTGTTGTTCCGGTAGCTCCCACGTGTAGCCGTAGGAGATGACGCCGGCGTTGGCGATGACTACGTCGATGCGTCCGAACTCGGTCAGCGCCGATGAGACTGCCGCGTCGAGAGCGTCCTGGTCGCGCACGTCGGCCTGCACCACCTGGATCGGGCGTCCGATCTCGGCCACCAACTTCTCGGTATGGGCCAGATCGTCGGAGGTGGCGAGCTCGTACGGCACCGATGTCACCGGCGCGGCGATGTCGATGGCGACGATGGAGGCACCCGCTTGCGCCAGACGTAGCGCGTGAGCGCGGCCCTGGCCTCGGGCGGCGCCTGTGATCAGGGCGACCTTGCCCTCGAGACTCCGGTTGCCGCTCACTCGCCGGCCCCGTCGCTCGCCGCGGTCTGTCCGGCGAGGCGACCGAAGAACGAGCCGTCGCCGAGAGAGATGCCGCTGCAGTATCCATAGACGGCAAGTCCGGAGGACGCGCGGCCGGCGGAGTACAGGCCCCGAACCGGCTGCCCCTGGACGTCGAGCACCTGGCCACCCGGATCGGTGTGCAGGCCACCAAGAGTGAACGCGCTGGTCGGCATGCTCCGGTTCCGCAGGTCCAGAACCGCGTAGGGCGGATTGAGCGGCTTGAGCCAGCGCGGACCTTTGTGGAACAGGGGATCCTCGCCCTTTCCTGCGTACAGGTTGTAATAGTCGACGGTTTGCTGCAACGCAGCGTCCGGCAGCCCGATCTGCTGCTCGATCTCGGCCAGCGAGTCCGACGCCCAGGCGGGGCGAAGCCACGAGGATTCGAGGAAGATGTCGTCGTCGACGACCAGGTATGCCTCCGAGTTCTGCCGGAAGACAGACTCGGTTCCGAGACGCCCGTAGTAGGTGTCCTCGTTGATGAAGCGGCGGCCGAGGCCATTGACGAGGATCCCGGCGATGAACGAGATGTGCGGCGTCGTCACCAGCGTCGCATCGGCGGCGTCCATGTGGATCGCGTCGGCGCCGGCGAGTTGCGCCATCTGAATGCCACGACCGTCCTGGCCGCCGTGGCCCAGTTTCGCAGCGCCCTCGACGAGCAACGGTGAGTATTCACGGAGCATCTCGTCGTTGTAGATGAAGCCGCCGGTCGTGAGGACGACACCTCGGCGCGCCCTGATGCGCACCGTCTCGCCGTCGCGGCGGCCCTCGATACCGACAACCCGGCCCGAGTCGTCGAGCACGAGCCGTTCGGCGCCGGTGTTGTAGATGACCCGAACGCCGGTGCGCTCGACCGCGCTGATCATGCACTTCAGGACAGCGCCCTCGAACAGGTCCTCGGTGCCATTCGGGTCGCGCGGCATGTGACCGCGAGGCACGGCAGGAGCCAACTCGTTGAACGGGTAGGCCTGCTCACCACCGGTCCAGACCAGCCCGCCGCCGGCGTACTCCTGCGCGCCGACTTGGACGAACCCGTCGGGATCCGGCGTTGCCAGCGGTGTTCCTTCCTCGTCCGGACCGGTGATCAGAGGGACGCCGCACTCCACCAACCAGTCGAAGTGCTGCAGGCTGCCGTCGCAATAGCTGCGTAGTTTCGCCTCGTCGACTCCTGGGCCGAGGGCCGCATGCAGCACCCGGTACATGTCCGCAACGCTGTCCTGGTAACCCATCGCCGTCTGCATGGGCGTCCCGCCACCGAGGTACAGCAGCCCGCCGCAGGTTCCTTCCGAGCCGCCGCCGCGCTCGATCACGACGACATCGCCGGACACTTCCGCCGCACCGAGGGCAGCGGACGTTCCGGCGATCCCGAACCCGACCACGAGAACGTCGGTCTCGATGTCCCACTGACTGATTGCCGACGCCGACACCGGCCTGGACACCACGCGCGCTGCCATTTTGTCTCCCGCCACCTGGTCACCTGTCAACTCGGGCGCCGCCCGGGGTCGGGGGACGCACCGCGCCCAGCTTGCCGCCCGGGACGACGCCGTGTGCAGGTCCGTACCACCCGGCGGGACAAAGGGTTGTCCAGCGGCCGCCGCGTCACGCACGATCGATGTCTTCGGACGACAGGAGATCTGCCATGAGCGCGTCCCTGGACGCAGCGCGGGACGAGGACCTCTTCACCGCCGAGTTCTTCGACGATCCGTACCCGACTTACCGGGCCTTCCGCGAGCACGATCCGGTGCTCCAGCTGCCCTTCAACCTGCGACTGGAGCAGGCCCAGGAGCAGTTCCACGACGAATCCCACAGCTGGCTGGTCACCGGCTACGAGGAGTGCGCCGAGGTGCTCCGTGACCACCGGCGGTACTCCTCGGCGGTGGCCGGCGTGTCTGCCGAGGAGCAGGAGCGAGCGCGTCTCGTCCTCATCAACACCGACCCACCGCGGCACACGCGCATGCGCGCAATGCTGAACAAGGCGTTCACGCCGCGTCGCATTGCGGCGCTGGAACCCTGGGTGCGCACGCTCGTCACGCAGCTGCTCGACGAGGCCGGGGACGGACCGGTCGACGTCGCAACCACCGTGGCAGAGCCGCTGCCGATCATGGTCATCGCCTCGCTGATCGGCGTATCACGTGAAGACCTCATGACGTTCAAGATGTGGTCGGACGCGATGGTCGCCGTGCCCGAGCCGGACACAATCGACGACAACCGGGCGAAGACGCAGGCCATGTTCGACTACATCGGCGCGATGCTGGTCGACCGCCGAGCCGCACTGGAATCCGGCTCCGACGCTCTCGGCGACGACTTCCTGGGCGCGCTGCTGCGGGCTGAGCAGGACGAGGCGCCGCTCGAGGACTGGGAGATCACCAGCTTCTGCGTGCTGCTCCTGCTCGCGGGAAACGAGACGACGCGCAACCTCATCAGCTGTCTACTCAATGTGGCGGCCGACCGTCCTGACATCTGGAAGGCCCTCGGTGACGACCGCTCCTCGATCCACCCGGCCATCGAGGAGTCGCTGCGCTTCGACAGCCCGGTGCAGATCCTCAATCGGTGGGCAACTCAGCCCACTGTCCTGGGCGGCCATCACATCGCAGCCGGCGACAATGTCGCGGTCGCCTACGCGGCAGGCAACCGTGATCCGCGGCAGTTCAGCGAACCGGAGCAGTTCGTGGCGACGCGGATGGAGAACCGGCACATCGCGTTCGGTATCGGCATCCATTTCTGCCTGGGTGCCCCGCTCGCCCGTCTCGAGACGGCGGTACTGATCGAGGAGATGCTCGATCGATATCCGAGCATCTCCCGTTCCGGGCCGCCGCGCTTCCAGCGTGCCGCGCGGGTGGTACGAGGGCTGACGTCGTTGCCGCTCGAGTTGGGGACGAGCGCCCGCCTATGACGGTGGTCGAACGCGCGTTCATCGGGGGCGAGCGGGTGCAGGACACCGGCGCCGCCACGTTTGCGTCCATCGACCCCGCGACCGAGAAAGTCATCGCGCAGGTCGCCCAGACCAGTCACGAACAGGTGGACGCGGCGGTGCAGACTGCCGCCACGGCGCAGCGGGAGTGGGCACGTAGGTCCGTCGACAGCCGGGCGAGCACCCTCTGGCGGTGGGGTGAGCTGATCCTTGCCGCGGGCGACGAGCTGGCACAGCTCGACACGTACGACATCGGGCGACCGATCAGCGATTCGACGAACGACCCGGCGGCGTGCGCTCGCGCGACCAGGTATTGGGCGGGAATGGCAGAGCAGATCCGCGGCGACCAGCTACCCACCGCTCCCGGACACCTGTCCTACACCGTGCGCGAGCCGATCGGAGTCGTCGCGATCATCCTTCCGTGGAACGGCCCGATGCTGAGCCTGTGCAACAGGGTGGCGCCGGCGCTTGCCTGCGGTAACGGCGTGGTCGTCAAGCCGTCGGAATGGTCGCCGATGTCGGCGGGTCTTCTCGCAGAACTTGCCCTGGACGCGGGCCTGCCTGCCGGCCTGCTCAATGTCGTTCTCGGCGACGGCCGCGTCGGCGCGGCTCTCGTGGAGCACCGGGACGTCGGCGGGGTCTCGTTCACCGGCAGCGTCGCGACCGGTCGAACGATCGCGCGTGCGGCGGCCGGAAAGACGATCACGATGGAGCTGGGCGGGAAGTCGGCCAACATCGTGTTCGCGGACGCCGACCTGGAGACGGCCATCGATGCGGCGGTGTGGGGCGTGTTCGCCAACACCGGCCAAGTCTGCTGTGCGGGCACCAGGCTGATCGTCGAGCGCAGCATTGCCGACGAGTTCGTGACGAACGTTGCTCAACGATCGGTGCTGCTGCGAGTCGGTGACCCGCTTGACCCGCAGACCCAACTCGGGCCGGTCGCATCCAAGACGCAGTACGACAGGGTGAATCGCTACCTCGACGACGCCGTGTCCGGCGGCGCGCGGATGGCAACCGGCGGCGGCCGACCGGCCGACGCCGGCGAGGTCGGCTACTACATCGCGCCGACCGTGGTCTGCGACGCGGCGCCGGGCTCGGGCATCGTTCGCGAGGAGATCTTCGGCCCCGTGCTTGCCGTGCAGCAGTTCGAGGACGAAGCCGAAGCAGTCGGCCTGGCGAACGATTCGAGATACGGGCTGGCGGCCAATATCTGGACGGAGAACGCCGGGCGGATGCTGCGCGTCGCGGATCAGCTGGAGGTCGGGACGGTCTGGGGTAACACGTCCCGGGTCATGGACCCTGCCCTGCCGTTCGGTGGATTCAAGGACAGTGGCGTCGGAAACGCCTACGGAGACGCGGCGGTAGAGGGCCTGACCCGCCTCAAGCGGGTGTCCGTTCGCTACGGGACCGATACACCCGTCCCGCGTTGGCCGCGCTGACTCACCCGGCTCAGTCGGCGACGTTGCCGAGGTAGAGCCCGGACAGCTTGCTCTCGACCTCGTCGGGGAGACCTGCCAGCACGACCCGCCCGGTCGTGATCACCACGGCGGACGAGGCTATGCCCAGGATTGTGCGGGCGAACTGCTCGACTGCGATCACTGTGACGCCGGTGCGTGCGATCTCGGCCACCAGCTCGTAGAGCATCTCGACGATGCGCGGCGCGAGCCCCATCGACAGCTCGTCGATCAAGAGTAATCCCGGATCGGTGGCAACGGATCTCGCAAGTGCGAGCATCTGCTGCTCGCCACCGGACATCGTGCCGGCCACCTGCTTACGCCGCACCGCGAGCTGTGGGAACCGCGCGTACGTCCGTTCCTCGATCTCTGCCGGGCGCGCGCCGAGATGGGTGATCAGCCGGAGATTCTCCTCGACCGTCAGGTTGGCAAACACGCCCCGACCCTCGGGGATGAGGCACAGCCCGCTTCGGGCCAGATCGTCGGGGCGCGCACGGTTGACCTCCCGTCCAGCCATGACGATCGTGCCTCCGGAGACCGGGTGCAGCCCGGCGAGCACCTTGAGCAGGGTTGACTTCCCGGCGCCGTTCGGGCCCAGCACAGCGAAGATTCCACCCGCGGGAACCATCAGATCGATCCCGTGCAGCACCTCGATGGCGCCGTATCCGGCACGCAGATCGCTCAGCTGGAGAATTGGCTCCGGCCCGGCCGTTCCTGCAGCGCGTTCCGGTTCAGCTGTCGGATGGACACCGTTCGGCGACGCGGTGGCCATCGAACTGCTGGTCATACGCTCACCTCGGCAGAGCCGAGGTACGCGCCGATGACAGCATGATCCTTGCGGACCTCACCAGGATTGCCTGTCTTCAACACTTGCCCCATGTTCAGCACGGTGATCACCCGGCAGATCTGCATGACCAGGTCCATGTCGTGCTCCACCAACACGATGCCTAGCCCGTCGTCGGTGAGACCCTGCAGCAGACTGCTGAGAGCGAGCGTCTCCTGCTCGTTCAGACCGGCGGCAGGCTCGTCGAGAAGCAACAGGCGCGGTTTCGTGACCAGTGCACGTGCGACCTCGAGTAGCCGCGCCAGCCCGGTCGGCAGCCGATCGGCGCGCTCGTCGGCCATCTCCCTCAGCCCAGTGCGCTCGAGCACTTCGTCGGTGTCCCGCCCGCAGTCGCTGTGGTCGTGGGCCCAACCTCGCCGGATCTCGGCCGCGGTGCGGATGTTGTCGTAGACGCTGAGCACGCCGAAGAGTTCGAGCTGTTGGAAGGTGCGTGCCATTCGCAGCCGGGCGCGGCGGTGCGGGCCCATCCTGGTGACGTCCCTGCCTTCCAGGTAGACCGCGCCGGCCCGAGGGCGCACCAGCCCGCAGGCGACGATGAACAGCGTGGACTTGCCCGCGCCGTTGGGGCCGATCAGCCCGTGTATCCCGCCCGGGACGACGGACATCGAGACCTTGTCGACGGCCGTGACCCCTCCGAACGTGACGGTGATGTCGCGGAATTCGATCAGCGGTGCGTTCATCGGTCACACACCTGCTTTCACGCCGAGTGCGGTGTCGAGGATGGCGAGCTCCTGCTTGTTGAGCGGTGCGTCCAGTCCCGACCACTCCCACACCGGTTCGGCATCGGCAACGGCCGGCGCGGCGGACTCGCGTCTCGCACCGCGCCGACCGAGCTTTGCCAAGCCGGCTGCGATGTCCGCGACCACGCCGTTGGGCTGCTCGCCGAGCCCGACACCGACCAGGCCAGGCAGGACGGATGCCGCTCGGTTGAACAACGTGGACATGCTGCCCACGGCACTGAATACGCCGAGTGCGACCGCCCCGAAGAACGCGCCGCTGACCATGGCCACGCCACCGGCCATCATCAGCAGGAGCAGGGGAAGGTTCTGGAAGAACGAGAACGCATCTGGGGCGAATTGGGTCGACAGGCCGGCCAGCAGCGCGCCGCCCAGGCCAGCGATACCAGCCGAGAGCGAAAACACTCCAAGCTTGACGGTCGTCAACCGCAGCCCCAGCATCGCGCACGCGGCGGGGCTCTCCCGCATCGCGAGGAGCATGCGTCCATACCTGGACCGCCGAAGTGCGACGATGCCGATCCCAACGATGCAGAAGATTGCCGCGAGCAGGACGAAGTACGTCCGGTCGCTCGCCTCGCGAAGCAGCGGGAAGTTCGGCCGAGACGCGGGCAGCGAGCCGAAACCGAACAGCGGAATCGTGTGTCCGAAGACGGTCACGGACGACAGGCCGAAGACAAACGTGTCACAGAACTGGGCGAGCGCGGCCGTGGCAAGGGCAAGGTAGAGGCCACGCAGACGGATCGCAGGAAGTGCGGTGATCGCGCCGACGAGGGCCGCGACCACGAAGGCGAGCACAAGCCCGAGCAGGTTGCCCCTGCTGGTCGCGTGCGCCCACACGACCGCGCCGATACCGGCATAGGTCATTTGGCACAGCGAGATCTGCCCGCCATAGCCGACCAGCGGCACCAGCGACAACCCGATGATGCCGAGCGCGAGCCCGCTGCTCATCGAGAAGAGCGACTGGGTGCCGAGCAGTGGGCCGACGACGATCGCGGCAACGACGACGATCGCCGAGCCGATCAGGGCGAGCCGGTAGGTCGGGAGGGGGAACGCTTCGCGGGATCGGCGGCTGGCGCCACCGCGAAGCCGCTGGTGCGGCAGCACGAGCAGCGCAATGAACAAGACGATGATCGGGATGGTGTCCGGCAGGCGCTGTAGCCAGCTCACCGTCGACGTCGGCAGGTACCCGACGGCGTAGCTCTGCAGCAACCCGATGATGACGGCGCCGACCACGGTCATCGACAGGCTGCGCAGCCGTCCGATGACCGCCGCGGCATATGCGTTGACCACGAGCAGGGTGAGCGGGATGACCGACAGCTGCAGGTACGGGGCGATGAGGATGCCGGCGAGGGAGGCGAGCATCGAACCCAGGGCCCAGCTGAACATCGACGCGCGGTCCGGCCGGCCGCCGTTGAGCAGTACCAGTGACCGGTCGTCGACGACCGCCCGCATGTCCAGACCGATCCGCGTCCGGTACAGCAGCACGCGCAACCCGACCGCGCAGAGCACCCCGATGCCGACGGTGATCAGCTGGTCAGACGTCACCGGAACGCCGAGGATCTCGACCTTGCTTCCGGCGTAGAACGCCGGGAAGGGACGGCTCGTCTGGGGGTCCCAGATCCACAGCGCGGCACCTACCAACGCGACCAGCACACCGATCGTCACAGCCAGCTTCGTCGCCTCGGTGGCGTCGGCCAGGTTGCGCATGAGCGTTTTTTCGATGACGCACCCGAACAGCGGGGCAAGGACACCGACGACGATGAGCAGCGCGAGCCAGGCCGGCCAGCTCCAGGCGAAGCGCAGCTGCCAATAGACGAAGGCACCGAACATTCCGGTTGCACCGTGGGCAAGGTTGAAGACACCGGAGGTCGTGTACGTGACCACGAGACCACTGGCAGCGATGGCGTAGATCGACGCCGTGACGAGGCCGAAGATCGTGTAGGCGATCAGATCGTGCACGAGGTCCTACCTCCTCTGCGTGGGCTGGGCGAGCCTGCGTCCGGGTGACTCCGGCGACAAGGCCGAAGCGCAGCGGGTGGTGCCGCGGCGGCAGCTACGGCCCACCGGCAACACCACCCGTCCGCTCATGTCAAGCGGTCAGGGGTTGACCGTCGGGGCGTTCTTCGGATCGCAGTCGTACTTGCCGAGCTCGCTCGGGTACGCCTGGGTGAACTTGTCCGACTCCACCTTCATGATGATGAAGCATTGACTCGCCTTGTTGGCGGCCGGATCGATCGGGCCTTGAAGCCCACCACCGGTCCATTCCTTCTGCGTCGCGACGTAGTCCGAGATGCACGTGCGGGTCACGTTCGAACCGCAGGACTTGACTGCCTCTGCGAAGAGCAACCACGCCGAGAATGCAGTGGCGCCGAAGAACGTCTTCTTGGCCTTCGGTGCGTACTTCTGGAGCAGGTCCAGGTACTGCTGCACCGCAGGTACCTGCGCGGCCGCCTCGAACGGCGTCGTGGGGATGTAGGTGTAGTAGTTCTTGATCGTCTTGCCAGCCAACTGAAGCGTCGTCTCGTCGTACAGCTGCGACGGGGAGATCTGAATTTCCGGGTACCAGTTGAGCGTCGCCATGGCCTGCTCGATTCCCGCCGTCACGTTGGCGGTGTCATTCAGGAACAGGAACTTGACGCCGGCCTTCTTCATCGCCTGGACGTAGGGCGTCCAGTTCGACGTGGTCTGCGTGTACTCGGC
Organism: Pseudonocardiales bacterium; assembly: GCA_025965875.1. Lineage (GTDB taxonomy): Bacteria > Actinomycetota > Actinomycetes > Mycobacteriales > Jatrophihabitantaceae > QHCC01. The sequence goes on along the minus strand of JAOPWD010000470.1, from coordinate 2,024 downwards.
GGTGTAGACGACCTTGCCCCCGATATTCGTTATCGCCTCGTTGTAGGTGTGCTGCTCACGATCGCCTGCTGCACCGTTCGCGTACAGCGAACCGACCGCCGCGGCCCAGTCCGGGTGCTGGTCGAAGAACAGGTGGAAGCCACCAATCGTCTGCTGGTCCGCAGGAATCGGGGTCATCGGGTACATCAACTTGGCCGTCGCGGCCTTCGACCCGACGGTCGCCGCGGTGAAGTTCAGCAGCCCGCAGGCCTGCCACGCATCGACGCCGGTGTCGTCAAGGATGCCCATGCTCCCGACCAGAGCGAGGTCCTTCGTGCAGGAGGTCTTCACCTGTGGGAGATAGTTGCTGTAGGCGGAATCCCGCTTGTCGAGCTGGAGCTTGCGACCGTTGATACCGCCCGCCGCGTTGCACCAGTCGACGAAGGCGTCAGCACCGTCGAAGATGGGCTGCAACAAGCCGGGTGCGACAGACCAGCCCACGTCGGCGATCGTGGCGACCTGGATGGATGTATCGGTGACCCCGGTGTCGGTCGACCCTTTGGCCTGACCCGGTCCGCACACCTCACCGAGCGTGCCGAATGAGCCGGCACCTCCGGTGGATGGTGAGCTGGCTGCTGGGGACACAGGCGTCGAACTCCCTGCCCCGGAGGACGTGGTGCCGCTGGGCCCGTGGCTGCTACACGCGGCTAGAGCCAGCAGAGCAACTGCCCCGAAGGCCGTCAGCTTGATATGGCGTTGCATTGGAGACACCTTTCGCTCGGTGCGCTTATGTTCGGGGCATGACGTTCGCGTGACACGCGTAAGTCCCACTGGGTGGTACTGCGTTCGAAAGATTCAGAGCGCTGAGCGCGAAGTCGCGCATGCGACATCGATCGAGACCCTGTCGAATGTCTCGAATCGGCCGCCGGCGTCGATCATCGGACGACGGCCTGCGTGCTCGCCTCGCGTTCCGCGACCAACTCCAGGGCAATGTCGATCAACAGGTCCTCCTGGCCACCGACGAGCTGTCGCGCCCCTGCGCGCAGGAGGATCTCGGGGCCAGGCACGCCGTACCGTTCGGCCACTCGGTTCGCGTGTTTGAGAAAGCTCGAGTACACGCCGGCGTAGCCCATGAGCAACGACATCCGGTCGATCACCGGCTCGCCGTCCATCACCGGCCGCACGACGTCCTCGGCGACATCGATGAGCTGGAACAGATCGATGCCGGTCCGGATGCCGAGCCGTTCACAGACTGCGGCGAGTACCTCCGTCGGGGTGTTGCCGGCACCCGCGCCGAACGCACGGGTGCAGCCGTCGATCTGCGTTGCACCGGCACGGATCGCGAGAAGCGAATTCGCCATGCCCAGCGAGAGATTCTGATGACCGTGGAATCCCACCTGAGCGTCGGCACCCAGCTCAGCGACGAGCGCGCTGACCCGGTCACTGACCTCTTCCATGATGAGCGCGCCCGCCGAGTCGACGACGTAGACACACTGACAGCCCGCGTCGGCCATGATGCGGCCCTGCCGAGCAAGATGCTCCGGGGACGTGGCGTGCGCCATCATCAGGAACCCGACGGTTTCGAGGCCGAGCTCTCGCGCGATCCCGAAATGCTGGGCCGAGATGTCCGCCTCAGTCGAGTGTGTGGCGACCCGAACTATCGTCACACCCATGTCCTGGACTGCGCGGATGTCGTCGACCGTCCCCACGCCAGGCAGTACGAGGCAGGCAATCTTGGCGAACGCCGCGTTGTCTACCGCTGTCTTGATCAGGGTGCGCTCGTCCACGGCGCTGAAGCCGTAATTGAAGGACGACCCGCCCAGCCCGTCGCCATGCGCGACCTCTATGACGGGGACGCGCGCCCGGTCCAGGCCGACGACCATCCGCCGCACAGCGTCCTGCCGGAACTGATGCGCAATCGCGTGCGAGCCGTCACGCATGCAGCTGTCGGTCACCCGGATGTCGAGATCCGCGGAATAGGGCATGGCTTTCCTCCCGAGTTGAACGAGTTGAAGGGACGCGCGGCACCGGGGCGGCTGCGCGGA
>JAOPWD010000457.1 GCA_025965875.1 Pseudonocardiales bacterium | reverse complement strand
GCTTCTTTCGGGGGGTGAGCCGCGAGCGGGTGAAGTCCAAGGGGAGCAGTCCGCGGTCCGCGCCGGCCAGGGCGAGGGCGAGGGCGGGCGCGAACGTCTCGGCGTCCGCGGCGGCGCTGCCGGCGCGATCGGCCGCGGTTGTCAGCGCCACGGGCAGCGTCTCGAGGCCGAGCATCGCGGTGGCGTCGCTGGGGCGGAGTTGGAGCCCGGAGCGCTCGGAGAGTTCGGCGACCTGCGCGGGCGAGAGGCCGACGCCGTCCCACATGAGGATTTCGCTCTTGGCCGGGCGGCCGTTGGCGCGGGTCATGGTGACGGTGCGGCCGAGTTCGGAGCCGAGCGGGCCGACGTTGGTGGGGCCGTGACCGTTCATGGTCAGGCCCGACACGTGGCGGAGCATGCGGGGGGCGCCGTCGTGGCGCCACACCATCTCGGCGCCGTGGCCGCCCAAGACGAGCATGGGCGCGTCCTGGTCGCCGCCGCGCGCCCCGCGGGAGAGGGCCATCGCGGCCGAGGTGACGGCGACCGCGGAGAGGCCGGCGGCGTCGACGAGGCCCTCGACCTGGTCGAGCCGCTGGCGCAGGACGCCGACGAGGAGCACCTTGTTCGGCTTGGTCGCGTCGGTCTTGCCGGCGTAGTCGAAGACCATGTCGCCGCTCTCGCTGACCGCCAGGCGCTCGGCCTGGAGGCGGAGCATGCCGCGGGCCTGCTCCTCGGCGGCGGGCGGGAGGTCCCGCTCGGTGGCGAACAGCCACTTGGCCGGGAGCCCGACGACGGCGCGGGAGGCGGAGAACTTGTGCTGGCGGAGGAAGGCGGCGAGGGCGGCGCCGGCGGCCTCGGGCTTGTCGAGCGGGGCGTCCTTCGGCGGAACGAATGTGTCGAGGCGGCGGACGACACGCTTGCCGCCGTTCACCGACACCTCGGCGCAGGCGATCCCGCGGTCGGTCACGCTGAGCCCGAGAAAGTTGGAAGAACGCAAGATCATCTGACATTGCCTCCGGCGGACGAGACCGAACCCGAACCCGAAACGTTGGCCCTCTGCCCCAAACCCTGCCCGGCGCGGAGCGAGGCGAGGATCTGCGGGTCCATCGGCCAGCCCCGGTCCGTCAGTTCACGACGGTAGACGATCTGCGGGGTCGTGCCGGACGCGTTGACGACGATGCGGCACCGCTTGTAAGCCCGGCCGTTGCCGCTGACGGCGAGGATGTCGGCCGAGTATTGATAGGACTTCCCGGTGATGTACTGAGCAAGGCCGACGGACTTCGCGTCCAGGGCGTCGCCGATCCAGGCGACGGTCGTGTCGCCGACGGGGTTGCTCCGGCGGGTGGAGATGAGCTTGTCGACGTCGGCGGACTCAAGGTTGGGGAGGCAGAGCAGGACGTCGCGCGGGGCGGTGTTGACGTTGATCTTGCCTTGGACGGGCCTGGCCGCAGTGGTGGCCCCCGTTCCGCCGCCGCTGCCGCCGCCAGCGCCGCCACCGTGGCCGCCGCTGTCGTCGCCCGGTTCGGTGGTCACGCCTCGGTCATCGCCGGGCTCGGTGGTGGCGCCCCCGCCATTGCCCGGCGCAGAGCTAACGCCGCCCCGGTCGTCGCCCGGTTCCGTGCTCTGACCGCGGTCATCGCCGGGCTCGGGCTCGCGGCTACGCGTCGGAGAGGTCACGGTCGTGGACGCCGGGTGTTCGCCACTATGCCTTGAGTCAACCACTTTTCCGTGGTCGTCCAGCTGTACGACCTTGGCCTGCGAGGGCACGTGGACGGGTACCCGGTGGTTGAACGAGGGGTTATTGGACAGGCCAGCGAAGGCCGGGACGCTCACGGCGGCTGCGGCTGCGGCTACTGCGGAAACAATTATGAGGCGGTTCATTGGTGCTCTCCTTCAGGTGGAGTATCCGAGCACCTCTAGTTCTTCCGTACTCCTGGTACCGCCCGCCATAGGACCTACGCGCTAGTACCAGCGTGCACGCTACCCGCCAGGTGCGGCCGACCCGAGCGTGCGGCGCGCACGTCCAGCCCCCAGCCGTCCGATGTCCGCTCGGTCGCGATCGCCACCGCCGAGGGCAGCAACACCGGCGTCTTGAACGCCACATCGACCGTATATGCCTCCGGGAGCCGTCCCTCCAGCGCGACCAGCGTGCGCGCCTTGAGCCACATGCCGTGTGCGATGGCCTGGGGAAAGCCGAACGCCCTGGCACTCAGCGCGTGCAGGTGGATCGGGTTGCGGTCGCCCGACACCGCCCCGTACCTACGGCCGATGTTCTCGGGAACCCGCACGAATGCGACGGCACCGGACTGCTCGGCGAGCGCCGCCCGCTCCGAGCGCGGCTCCACTGGCTTGCCGCGACGCAGGTAGGTACTGCGCCCGGACCACACGATCTCGCCACCCACGCGTGCGTACGCCACCAGGTCCAGTTGCCGGCCGGCCGGGTGGGCGCGCAGATCCTGCGCCCGCACCGTGAACGAGACGCTCTCGCCGGCGCGTACCGGCCGGACCACGGTGATTGAGTTCGTGACGTGCACGAGGCCGACCAGCGGGAACGGGAACGCCCGCTCGACCATCAGCGCCACCGAGAGCGGGAACGCCAGCACGTGCAGGTACGTCGGCGGCAGCTCGTCGCTGACCCGGAAGCCGCACACTCGCTGGTAGGCGGCCAGCCGCCCTGGGTCGATCGATTGGTCGCTCAGTTCGTACACCGAGTCCGGGAGCGAGTCGCCGCGATGGAGCGAGCTGGTCACGGCGGCCTGTGCGTACAACCGCGCCAGTGACGGCGGCGACTTCACGCTCCCACCAGGTTCTGGCCGCACACCCGCAGCACCTGGCCGTTGACTCCGCCGGCGCCGGGCGAGCTGAGCCATGCGACCGCCTCGGCCACATCGATCGGCAGCCCGGCCTGCTGCAGGCTCGACAACCGGCGGGCGACCTCGCGGGTGGCCATAGGCATCTTCGCCGTCATCTCGGTGTCGATGAAGCCGGGTGCGATCGCGTTGATCGTCGAGTTGCCGTGCGCAGCGAACCTCGGCGCCGAGGAACGCACCAGGCCGATGACGCCGGCCTTCGTCGCACCGTAGTTCGTCTGGCCGCGATTACCGGACACACCGGTCGTCGACGACAGGCACACGACCCGGGCCCGGTCGCGCAACTGGTCGCTGTCCAGCAACGCGGCGTTGATGCGCAACTGCGACGTCAGGTTGACCCCGATCACCGCGTCCCACGGCTCCGGCTTCATGTTGGCCAGCCGCTTGTCGCGCGTGATGCCGGCGTTGTGGATCAGCACGTCGAGACCGTCGGTGTGCGCGGCCAGATAGTCGAGCAACCGCTCGGGTGCGGCGGGCGAGGCAACGTCCAGGTGCAGGGTCGTGCCGCCGATGCGGTTGGCCACCGCGGCCAGCGTCTCGCCGGCCTGTGGGAGGTCGGCGACGATGACGCGGGCCCCATCACGGGCCAGTACTGCCGAGATCGCCGCCCCGATGCCGCGGGCCGCACCCGTGACGAGGGCGGTCTTACCGGCCAGCGGAAGCTCCCAGTCGGCCGGCGCAGGCGCCAGGCCGGTGCCGAGGCGCAGCGGCTGGCCGTCGACGTAGGCGGACTTGCCGGACAGGAAGAACCGCAGGGCCGACTCGAGGGAGGCCTCATCTTCGACCAACAGCAGGTTGGCGGTGGCGCCGCGCTGCAGTTCCTTGGCCAACGAACGGACGATGCCGTCGATCGCCTGGCGGCTCGCATCGATGGTGATATCGGTGCCGTCCGGGGGCTTGGCCAGCACGAGCACGCGCCCGCAGGGCAGCAGCCCGCGCAGCCGACCAGCGAGGAACGTCCGGACGCCGGCGAGTTGCTCGGGCGTGCTGACGTCGGTGGCGTCGAGGACGAGCGCACCCCAGGCGCCGCCTTCGGCATCCGCGGTGGCCACATCGGCGCCGGCGGCGGACAGCAACTCGGCGAGTCGCGGGGCCACGCCACCCGTCGCCGCCCCGAGGAGCACCGGTCCGGGTAGCAGCGGCGCATCCGGCTCGTGGCGCCGCAGCACCACCGGCCGGGGCAGCCCGAAGCGCGAGGCGACGGCCGAGCCGATCGGCGAATTCACCAGGCCGAGGTAGCGATCACCCATGCCTCAGCCCTCCAGGATCGCGACGACGCCCTGGCCACCGGCGGCACAGATCGAGATCAGGCCGCGCCCACCGCCGTTCTGGTGCAACTGCTTGGCCAGGCTGGCGACGATGCGCCCACCAGTGGCGGCGAACGGGTGGCCGGCCGCCAGCGAGGATCCGTTGACGTTGAGCTTCGCGCGGTCGATCGAACCGAGTGCGGCCTCGAGGCCGAGGTACTGCCGGCAGAACCCGTCGTCCGCCCACGCCGCGAGCGTGGCGAGCACGGTCGACGCGAACGCTTCGTGGATCTCGTAGAAGTCGAAGTCGGCGAGCGAGAGCTTGTTGCGGGCGAGCAGTCGTGGCAGCGCGTAGACCGGGGCCATCAGCAGGCCGT
>JAOPWD010000429.1 GCA_025965875.1 Pseudonocardiales bacterium | reverse complement strand
CGCTTCCAACTGCGCATCATCGAGCCCGTCTGCCCAACGCTGATCAAACATGTGTTCGATCCTATGCCCGGCCTCCACCGAGGCGAGGAGGCTGCGCGGCGGGTCGCCGAGTTCGTGTACCCGCTGTTGCAGGTCCGGTGATATCCACTTGGAATCGGGTACGAAGTCATCGTCGGACATTCCCGCAACACTGGCAGGATGATGAGTTTCCAGTCGAAGGCGAGCTTCCCGTGCGACCCGGCGTCGCCGGGCAGGGCGCGCTCCTGGGTTGCTGAGCAGATCTCGGCGGCGCTGACCCGCCAACCGGCCATGCCCACGATCCTGGATGACGCCCTACTGGTCGTCAGCGAACTGGTTACCAATGCGCTACGCGCTGGGTGCTCGCGCGCCGACCTCAATATCGAGGTCGACGTCGATGCCCTCCGAGTGGGGGTCATCGATGACGGTCCCGGGGTCCCTGTGGTGCAGGTCGCACAACCGGGGGATGTACGCGGTCGCGGACTGTTCCTCGTTGCCGCCTTGGCCAGCGATTGGGGGGTGCGGACAACCGAGAACGGGAAGGAGGTGTGGGCCGCGCTGCCGCTGCCGTTTGGGTGACTTCCCCGTCCTCGCTACCGTCGATCGACGCCGGTGGAATTGATCTTGTTACACGTCCTTGACATCCCCGCCGAGCGAGGTACCTTTTGCGGGCGCCGACGGTTCTTCAGCCGGTAGGGACCGAGATTCGAAGGGGATCCAGATGACTGAGTTCTCGATCCGCGCCGTGGCGAACGGGCCGCAATGCGAGTTGGTGCTCTCCGGAGAGGTTGATCTCAAGGTCACCGAGACCCTGATTCGGGTTGCGCATTCCCACCTGGCAGATGCCGGGGTGCAGTGCTTGTCTGTCGACCTCGGCGCGGTGACCTTCATGGACTCAACCGGACTAGGTGCGCTTGTCGCCATCCGCAACGCGGTCAATGAACAGGGCAAAGAGATGGTGCTGGGCAACGTTCCCGATCGCATCCGTCAACTACTCGGGATTACGGGGTTGGCTGGGGTGTTCGCGATCAATTCCGACGGCGCCTCGGGCTCGACCCTGTCTGTGCAGCAGTCCGCGGCGGGTGGCAGCGAAGCTGACGCCCCGACGGACCCGCAGCTACGCATCGTGCCAAGCTGACTGCGTCGAACAGCACAACGGCCACTCATTCGCACGGCCGGCGGAGCCGATCGGGATACTTTGAACCGTGGTCATCTCGAAGCGTGTCGCCTGGTTCCTGATTGCCTTTGGCGTGTGGAGCTGGGTGATCTGGCCCGTCTTCATCAAGAACATCTGGAAGGATTCGCGATCCTGGCATCACGGCATGACCGGCTTCTTCGCGGTCCACTTAGTCCTGACCGTCGTCTCTCTCGCCCTCGGAACCGCGATCGGGATTCTCGGCATTCGCGCGACGCGCAGTCAGCGGGTCGCCGTGGCATCCGATAGGTGATCCCAGCGAGAACCGGCGACCTGCGCGGTGCTGCCCACCGACCACGCTGGAGTGCTGCATCGCGCTGAGCGGTCGTTATGCTCGGCTGACACATCGTGGGCGGTTGTATGGCTGGTTGGTCGCGCCGTGGGCTCAAGCGGTTGATAGCTGTTGGCTGCTGTCTCGTCTTGGCCATGGCCTTGATGGCCGGGGCGAGCGCAGCCGGCGACGGGCGGCGCCCCTCCATCGATATCACCCGCACGTCGTTGCGGGTGCTGCAGATGAATCTGTGTAATAGCGGCATCGCTGGTTGTTACACAGGTCGGTCGGTGGCCGAGGCCGCTGCAGTGATCCGCGCCGAGCGGCCTGACGTCATCACCCTCAACGAAGTCTGCGCGGAGGATGTGTCCGTGCTTGACCGGGCGCTGTCCGACGCCTACCGGGGCGGCACCGTGGTGTCGGCGTTCGAAGCTGCGGTGGACCGCCGCACGGGTGACGCGGTTCGCTGCCGCAACGGGCAGCGCTTCGGCGACGGCCTGCTTGTTCGCGTCCGGCAGCCGTACCGCGGATACACCACCCACGGCGCCGCTTACTCGGCACAGGACACCGCCGACCCCGAGGAGCGCGTCTGGCTCTGCCTGCACGCGATCGACGGTTTCTATGCCTGCACCACGCATCTGGCCAGCACCAGCCCGACCGTCGCGCTGCGCCAATGCCGCTACCTGCTGGGCACGGCCATCCCCGCGCTACGCACGCACGACGGGTCGGGCCCCGTGGTACTCGGCGCAGATCTCAACCTCACATCCGGCCGGACCCCGGACGCGCGGTCCTGCGTGCCCGCCGGCTTTGTGCGCACCGACGACGGTGCCAGGCAGCACATCGTGGCGAGCGCCGACTTCACCGTGACGTCGAGCAGGTCGATCAACATGCATGGGACGACCGACCACCCGGGGCTGCTCGCCGATCTCAGCACCATCACTTAAGGAGACGAGATGGAGATCCTGAACAAGGCGCCGTCGGTCAAGGGACCGGCACAGATGTTCACCGGCGACGTCTGGTTCGACGTCATCGCCAAGGGAGAAGAGCCCTCCCGCATACGGGTCAACGCCGTGCACTTCGCCCCCGGTGCCCGCACGGCCTGGCACAGCCACGCCGTCGGACAGACCCTGCACGTCACCGAGGGCATCGGGCTGGTCCACGCCCGCGGCGGCGAGCTCGTCGTCATACGCCCCGGCGACACCATCTGGACCCCGCCGGGCGAGTCGCACTGGCACGGCGCCGCCCCCGAGCACTTCATGACCCATCTCGCCATCTGGGACGGCACCGAGTCCGGACCCGAAAGCGAGTGGGGCGACCTCGTCACCAACGAGGAATACGCCCAGGCGCCGCCCTGAACCGGCGCGGGCGCGGCCTGGTGCTTCGCGTCGAGGACCGTGAGCGTTACTGCGTACCAGCCCGACGCAGGCCGTTTTTCACCCATTGCACCGGGCCTCAGCGACACCGTCGACGCGGTCGGCTGCGGCTTGCGCGTCCTCGTCGCTGACGGCTGGGATTCCGGTGCTCTGAAAAGGGCGAACGAGGCAGGATTGCGCACCACCGAAAACTCTCCGTCAAACCAACGCGGCACGGTGCCGGACGGAAGACGGCGGCGGCGACGTCGGAACGCTGCGTTCTTGGCAGCGGCGCTGAGCGCCGCGGCGAGGTCAAAGCGGGCCGGGCGCACTCCGGTCGAGGACGGCGATGATCTGGGGCCGCAGCTCGTGCGGGTCGATCACCAGGTCCACGGAGCCGACGTCGACGGCGCGGTGGATGCTGTGGACAGCGTCGAATTCTGCGGCGACCTCGCCCAGCTTCTCGGCGCGCACGGCGGCACGGACCTCCGCCAGCTCGGCGGCGATCGGCGCCCGTGCCGCGTCGGTGGCGTCCTGCAGCCTGGCTTCGAGATCGCGTACCCGTGTGTCGGCTGCGGTCCGCGCGTCCACGTCGCCGGAGAAGACGACCGCGGCAGCCGGTGCGCCGCCGATCACCGAGGCGAAAGAACCCTCGATCGCGAGGACCGTCATGCGTGGGTTGAGCGCCTTGGAGAACACGACGAACGCGCCGCCGTGGTAGCGGGAGATCACGCAGAAGACGATCGGGCCGTCGAAGTTGACGATCGCCCGGCCGATTTCCGCGCCGTACTCCAACTGGAGGTTGCGCATCGAGTCCGGCGACCCGTCGAACCCGGATAGGTTCGCGAGCACGACGAGCGGGCGGTTGCCGCTCGCGGCGTTGATCGCGCGTGCCGCCTTCTTCGACGATCGCGGGAACAGCGTCCCGGCCGTGTACGTGGCAGGCCCATCGGTGGGCGGGAAGCCACGCCGCGGCACAGTCCGTGACTCGATCCCCAGCAGACAGATCGGCCAGCCCCCGAGGTGCGCGTCGAAGACCACCGCGGTGTCGGCGTCTGCCATCCCGGCCCATCGTTCCAGCGTCGGATGGTCCTGGTCGGCGAGTGCGCGCATCAGCGTCCGGATGTCGAAGGCCTTCTTGCGGTCGCGGTTCGTGTCCGCGGAGAAGATGTCGCCCACGGTCCGGAAGTCGCTGTCGGCGATGTCGTGCGGAGCCGTGGTGATGTCACGGTCTGACGGGTCGCTCGTTGGTGCCCGTCGCGGCGCAGACTCCCCCGCAGCGACATAGGTGTGCTCGTAGTGGGCCATGAGGATGTCCCGCGCGCTCTTCAGGTCAGGCGCCCAGTACTGTGCCTGGCCGTTGGGTCCCATCACGCGGTCGTAGCCGCCGATGCCGAAGTTGTCCTCGGCCGAGACGCCGCCGGAGAAATCCAGGGACTGTTTCCCGGTGAGCACCATCGCGCTGTCCGGTGTCATCACGAGAACGCCCTTGGTGTGCATGAGCATCGTCGCCTCGGCGTTCCAGTACGGCTGCGCGCCGACGTTGATGCCCGCCACCACGATGTTGATCTCGCCACCGGCTTGGGTGAATTCGATGATCCGTTTGAGCCCGCGGGCCACCCAGTCCATGTTCTCCGTGCCGGACTCCATGGAGATCCGTGCGCCGGCCGACAGCGCGTACCACTCGACCGGGACGGCCAACTGCTCGGCGAGGTCGAGCGCGGCAATGATGCGCGAGCACTCGCCCTCCGACACCGCTCCCAATGCTTTGGTCGGGTCGCCGCTGAGGATGACGCGTGTGACGCCCTCGGGGTGCAACTCGGTCGGCGTCGTGACCACGCCGACGACGATGCCCGCCTTATTCAAGCCCGCCGGCCGGTCCACCGGCACGAGGCGGCCGGCATCGTTGCAATCATGCTCGACGACGGTGCCGTCAGCCCCGGCGACCATGGACTGGAGTTCGTACGGGTAGACGGTCCCTCGGCGGCGGGCCCGCAGAACCTTCTGGGCGTAGTCGTCGAGCGGCTTGAGCCGGTCGGTCGGCGGCGGTCCCACAGCGAACTGCACGCCTGAGCCCGGCTGGTAGAAGAACCTCGCCGCAACTGGGACGAACGCGCCGTCCGGCATCGCGACTCGGCCCTGCGCCACCACCTCGTCGATGCCCGCGCCCACCGTCATTGGGGCGATGCCGCGCTGCAGCGCGGTGAGTTGATCGAGTTCGGCGTCGATGACTGGCCAGACGTGCACCCACACGTGGTTCATGTCGAGCGGTGCCGCCCTCGTGCCCAGTCGTGCCCGGGCACGACGGATGCCTTCGACGCAGTTGGCGATGACCCGTTCGACCTGCGGCAGCGCACTAACACGATCGTCGTCATCGCGCACGACCCCGAGTTCGCGCACCTGAGCCAGTGCTACGAGCCGCCGGTCGGAGGGGTTGTCCTTCGCGACGCAGTGGTAGAGCAGGACGTCCTCGGGTGCTTCGACGCGGGTCAGGTCGAAGTCGCGCAGCCGCCACAGGTCCAGGCGCCGCCCGACCATCGGGTGCAGGCCACGGACCAGGTGGTCCTCGGCCAGCCCGTCACCGTCCGGGCGGAGGGTGAAGTACGACACGGGCCGGCCACCACCTGGGCACACGCCCACCGCCACACGACGCACAGCGTGCGCGAACGGCACCGGCTGCAGTGCTGCGGCCAGTTCATGGGCGCACTGGTCAGCATCGTCCGGCGCGTCGGGCCAGGACAGGTACAGGTCGACGACGGCTTGTTGCTCTGGCGTCCGGCTCGCTATCTGCTCCGCGAGCGCCGCCGAGAGATCGCTCGTGGGGTCGAGCTCGGTGAACTTCCCGACCGTCGAGACGAGATGGGTCGGCCGCTGATCGAGGACATAGTCGGCCACCGCGAACGGGCGCCCGTGCACATGGGGCGAGCGCAGGTCTTCGAGGTGGTACTCGCGGTAATGCCGTCTGATCAGGACTTCCAGCAGCGGCTCGTCGGCGGGAACGCCGTCCTCGAGACGCTCGGCGAGGAAGCGGACAACTCGCTCCGGTATTGCAGCCAACGCCTCAATCCGGTCCGCGCGATCGGCCGCGCCGGGGTCTGCCGCCAGCGACGTGACCTCGTCGCGAACCCCGGCGAGCACAGCTGCCCGCTCCTCGTCCACGAGGGGCTGATCGAACCAGCGGAAGCGCACGCTCCGGGCGAGGTCACCAACAGCCGGGAAACGCAGCTGCGTTGCCAGCACGACGCGGTCGAGGACGTCGCGCGCCTGCAGGTCGGCAACGGTGTCGGGCGTGGGCTCGGTATGCCACCGCTGCAGGATCGAGGAGACGATGTGGGTATCCGGCGCTGACCGTTGCTGGGCGAGGAAGATCCGGAACACCGCCTCCTCTAGTGCCGGCGTGCGATCCAGGTCGTCGATGCCGTAGTGCGCAAGGACGCGTTCCAGCTTGCCGCGGAATATTTCGGGCACTCCGCTGCGCTCGACGTCGAGGCTCTGCAGGTAGCTGTGGAAGTGCTCCTTCGGGCTGTGCACGCGCAGCTCGGTGCGCAACTCCTCGTCGGCCGGGCGATTGCGACTCAGTTCGGCGAAGTCGGCGAACACCCTGAGCAGCTCGATCTCGCGAGACATCACGTCGGTTCCCCTGACCGCCGCCTCGTCGCGGACCTCCAGGTAACGGGTCAGGGCTCGGCCGTCGTCGCTTGGATCGATGTCGAAGCCGAGAACCACCGCACGCAGATCGGCCAGCCCTCGGACCAGTGGGTCCTCGAGGTCTTCGCGTTCTCCCGGAAGGTCGAGGTCGACCGTGTCGTGGCTCTGCGCCACCTCGGCGGTGTCATCGTCGATGGGCTCGAGGCGGATCAATGGCGCGCCGGTCTCGACCTGGCTGCCCGTGCTCACGAGCAGTTCGCGCACCGTCGCCGCGAACGGCGCGTTGAGCCGGGTCTCCATCTTCATGGACTCCAGGACGATGACGGGCGCACCGGCCGCGACCTCGCTGCCGATGGCAGCCGGCGTCGCGACGACGAGCGCGGGAGCAGGTGCCCGCAGAACGCCACCCTCGTCCCGGCTGACCCGGTGCGCCACACCGTTGACCTCGACGAAGTGGATCGGCCCGTGCGTCGCCGTCATCACCCGGAAGGCACCGCCGGATACCGTCAGCCGCAGGTGGTGCGTGCCCAATCGCTCGACGTCGGCGTCCACGACGTGCGGCTGACCACCCGCAGTGACGGCCACGCGAAATCGGTGCGGACCGACCTGGGCGACAGCGACTCGGTACCCGCGCCCCCGCAGCTTCAGATCGACGGGACGGCTGACCCGGTGCTGAACGTGGGGGCGACCGCCGCGTGCGGTTTCCAGAAGCCGGCTGACCTCGACCCGCTCGTCCTCCTCGTAGGCCTCAATGCCGGCCGCGACCAGGGCAATACCCGAGTGTCGATCGGAGACGAGCCGCCCCTCGGCACGAACGCGATCGACCCAGCCCGTGTCGGCGGTTGCGTCGATCACCTCCGGCTGCTCGAGCAGGTCCAACAGGAAGCTCTTGTTGGTGGAGCCGCCTTCGATAATGACGGCCGTCTCGCCGACCGCGCGCCGCAGCCGGGCGAGGGCTTCCGCACGGGTGCGACCGCGGGCGATGATCTTGGCGATCATGGAGTCGAAGTCCGACGGGATTGTGTCGCCTTCGCTTACTCCGGTGTCGACTCGGATTCCGGGTCCCGAGGGCAGGTCGAGGAGTTCGATGCGGCCCGGCGACGGGGCGAAGTCGCGGTCGGGGTCCTCGGCGTTGAGTCGTGCCTCGACAGCATGGCCGGCCTCCGCCGGTTTCGCGCCATCGAGCGTGCCGCCCGCGGCGACGTGTATCTGAGCGCGGACCAGGTCGGTGTCGGTAGTGACCTCGGTGATCGGGTGCTCCACCTGCAGTCGGGTGTTCACCTCGAGGAACGCGAACGTCTTCTCGCCGGGGTGGTACAGGAACTCGACGGTTCCCGCGCCGCAATAGCCAACCGCCAGGGCCAGCCGCTCGGCGGACGCCTTGAGTTCGTCGACCTGGAGAGGCGACAGCAGCGGGGAGGCGGACTCCTCGATCACCTTCTGGTTGCGTCGCTGCACGGAGCAGTCGCGCACACCGAGTGCCCAGGCCGTCCCGTATGCGTCTGCGATGACCTGGACCTCCACGTGCCGCGCGCCGACAACCTGGCGTTCGAGGAACACGACATCGCTACCGAATGCACGGCCGGCCTCGTCCCGCGTGCGCTGATACGTCTCGGCCAATTCGTCCTCGGACGCGACGACCCGGATGCCCCGACCGCCACCGCCCGCGGTTGCCTTGAGCATCAGCGGGTAGCCGACCTTCGCGGCGGCCTCCTTGGCGGCCTCCAGCGTGTCGACTGGACCGCGGCTCCACGGCGCCACCGGCACGCCGACCTCTTCGGCGATCGACTTCGAGACGATCTTGTCCCCGAGCTTGCGCATTGCCTCCGGGCTGGGTCCGATGAACGTCACGCCGATGCTCGCGCACAGTTCAGCGAAAGCCGGATCCTCGGCGACGAAGCCCCAGCCGACCCACACCGCATCCGCGTTTGTCTCCAGCAACGCCTTCTCGAGCACGAGGTGGTTCAGATACGGGCGAGCGGAAGCCGGGCCGAGCGGGTAAGCGACATCGGCCTCGCGGACGAACATCGCCGTTCGCTCGGCCTCGGTGTAGAGCGCGATCGTGCGAATCGCGCTGGAGGCTGAGCCCCCGTGCGCGTTGATGTCCCGGACGGCATGGATCAGCCGCATGGCGGCCTCACCGCGATTGACGATGGCGATGCTTTTGAACAAGGTGCCTTCCTTCTGACCCGGTCAGAGGCAGGCTAGCTTCCTCCGAGCCTCGCTGCGGAGGCGGTGGCGCAGGTTCGAACCCTGCCGGGGCACGTGTGGGGGCGCAGCACCCCCATGCCCGCGCTCCGCAGCGGGCGACGATGAGGTGCTGGACACGCCCAGACGGCTCCGCACCGGTCGGCTGCCGCCCTGACTACGCCCACCTGGTGAGTGCGTCGCTCGCAGCGCCTACGAGGCTGCTGCTCGACGCGTAGGTCAGCCGAATGAAGTCGGCGTACTCCGACCCGAATGCGGAGCCGGGGACGGCGGCGATCCCCGCGCGCTCGAGCAGATCCTGTGCCACCGCGGCACCGTCCTGCCCCGTTCCTGATACGTCCACCCAGACATGGAGCGCGCCTTCGGGCGCCGACAAGGCGAAGCCCCGGATGTGCGGCCGGTGCATGTGACCGTTACAACCGTGGTCGTCGACGCTGGATGGCTGCGAAGGTAGCGGTCCTTTCGGCAACTGTTGGTTGATCTTCGGTCTTGGTGGTGTTGGCGGGTGGTTCCGATCCACAGCCCTAGTCGGCAAACCGCTGACATAGTGGGTTCATGGCGCTTCGTGGTGGCAGGGTCCCGTCCCGTACGAGCCATAAGCATCGGCGGGGCAACCCGTTCTTGGGCTTGGCCAATCCCGCGCTGGTGGAGGAGATCAGCCCCCCGCTGCGTGCGCTGGCCAGGCATCCCGTGCCGCCGGAGGTGGCTTACCAGTTGGTCCATGACGAGTTGCTGCTCGACGGCAGCGCTCGGCTGAACCTGGCCACGTTCGTGACGACGTGGATGGAGCCCCAGGCTAACCAGTTGATGGCCGAGTCGGTCGACAAGAACATGATCGACAAGGACGAGTACCCGCAGACCGCAGCGATCGAGAACCGGTGTGTCGCGATCCTGGCCGACCTGTGGCACGCGCCCGATTCCGAGGTCGCCACGGGCTGTTCGACTACTGGGTCCAGTGAGGCATGCATGCTGGCCGGGATGGCGCTGAAACGCCGCTGGGCGACGCGGACAGGTCACGACCCGGCCCGCACGCCGAACCTGGTCATGGGCGCCAACGTGCAGGTCTGTTGGGAGAAGTTCTGCCGCTATTGGGACGTCGAAGCCCGCCTCGTGCCAGTCGAGGGCGACCGGCTGCACCTCGACGCTGCGCAAGCGGTCGCACACTGTGACGAGAACACCATCGGTGTTGTCGCGATCCTGGGCTCCACGTTCGATGGCAGCTATGAGCCCGTCGCCGACATCGCCGCCGCCCTCGACGAGCTGGCCTCCAGCGGTGGCCCGGACATTCCGATCCATGTCGACGGCGCGTCCGGGGCGATGATCGCCCCGTTCCTGGACCCAGAGTTGATCTGGGATTTCCGGTTGCCGCGGGTGGCTTCGATCAATACTTCCGGGCACAAGTACGGCTTGGTCTATCCGGGAGTCGGGTGGGCCATCTGGCGCGACGCCGACGCCCTACCCCAAGAGCTCGTCTTCAACGTCAACTACCTCGGCGGGGACATGCCGACGTTCGCGTTGAACTTCTCCCGCCCGGGCTCGGAAGTCATCGCCCAGTACTACACGTTCTTTCGCCTGGGCTTCGACGGCTACAAGGCGGTGCAACAAGCCTCCCGTGACGTCGCCACCTCCCTCGCGCAGCGGATCGAGCAGCTGGGGCCCTACCGGCTGATCACCCGAGGCGACGAGCTCCCGGTCTTCGCGTTCACCACGACCGACGGCGTCACCGACTGGGACGTGTTCGCCGTCTCGCGTGGACTACGTGAACACGGCTGGCAAGTCCCTGCCTACACCTTCCCGGCTGACCGCACCGACCTCGCCGTCCTGCGCATCGTCTGCCGCCACGGCTTCTCCAGCGACCTCGCCGACCTGTTCATGCGCGACCTGACCCAGGTCACCAACACCCTGATCGCCGACGTCGACAAGGCCGGGCGCAGCGGACCTGGCTCCTTTCACCACTGACCGGGTCTCAAGACAGAGGGGTAGCTCGGCGCCGCTGCGAGCCGCCGACCGCTGGGCCTGGGCGCCGCCGGGTTCGCCGCGCGGCAACCGGATTGTCACCCGGGTGCCGACTCCGACCGCGCTGGCCAGGTGGAGGGTGCCGCCTCGGGACTCGACGATGGCCCGGGCGATCGGCAAACCCAGCCCGCTGCCTGCCCGGCTGCCAGCAGTGCTGCTGGTGTGAAAGAGCTCGGTGACCCGGTCCACCTCATCTGGCGGGATGCCGGCGCCGGAGTCCTCGACCAGGATCACCGCGTCGGCACCGTCGACCAGTGCCTTGATCGAGATCGAGTCGGCGGTCGTCGTGAATTTCGTGGAATTCTCGATCAGGCAGTCCACGGCGGCCTCGAAGCGCTCGGCATCGCCGAGAACGGTGCCTGCGCTGCCCGACCAGCTCCAATCCCGGGCCACGGTGACCGCCCAGCGCCTTGCGATCGAGTCGATCAGAGCGTCGAGATCGACCGGTTGCAGCGTCGGCAAGTCAGCCGCCCGCACGAACGTCATCAGGTTCGTGGCCAGCGCCGAGGCTTTGTCCATCTCGACGAGGATCAGGTCCGCATCGCTGCGCGTCGCGTCCTCGGCTGTCTTGTCGCGGATGAACTCGGCGAAGCCGCGGGCGATCGTCAGGCGAGTTCGCAGCTCATGCGAGCCGAACCGAGTGGCGACCTCACGGTTCTCCGATCGCTCGCGTTCGCTCTCGCGCAACTCGGCTAGGCGCTGCTGCGCGGTCTGGTGGCGGTTGACGTGCCATACCAGCAGTGCGGCGATGACCCCCATCAAGACGATCTCCGAGCACTCCTCCCAGCCGATGATGCCCGCCCGCGCATGCCGGAGCAGGGGAATGGCCGTGACAATCGTGATCGCCGAGAACACCGACCAGGTGATCGTCCGCGACCACACGGCCAGGCCGTAGAGCAGCGCGAAACTGACCCAGATCAGGTGGTACGGGATGGTCTCCTCGCCCGGCAGAAGGAACATGAGCACCGCGTTGACGCTGGCGAAGACCAGCCAGCCGGCCGCCATCCAAGCTCTAGCTCGCGAGGAGTCGATAGCCGACATTGCGCACCGTTTCTATGGTGTCGTTCGCCAACTTGGCCCGTAACCGGCCTACGTAGACATCGACGACATTGGTGCCGGGGTCGGAGGCCATCCGCCAGACGTCGGCCAGCAGTTCCTGCCGCGTGCAGACCTCGCCGCGGCGCCTCAGCAGGTGCGCCAGCAGGGCGAATTCGCGGTGCGACAGTGACACGCGCCGCCCGTCGATGACGAGTTCACTGCGATGCACGTCAAGGTGCGCGCCGGCACCGACCGCTGTGTAGGGCGCGGGCCGCGCGCCCGTGACCTGATCTCGGATGCGCAGCCGGACGCGGGCCAGGAACTCGGCGTTCACGAACGGCTTGGCCACGAAGTCGGCCGCGCCGCGGTCGAGCACTGCTACCCGCCTGCCGACCTCCGACACCGACGACAGGATGAGGATGCGGGCGTCGGGGCGGGCCGCGAGCAGCACGCGCAGAACCTCCTCTCCAGACAAGTCCGGAAGGATGAGGTCGAGGACGACGAGGTCGTGCTCCGCGCCGAGTGCAGCCTGCAGGCCCGCCGAGCCCGTCGCCGCGGCGCTGACTTGGTAGCCCGCATCGCGAAGCAGGCGGGTGATCAACATGCGTAAATTTGGCTCGTCTTCGACGACGAGTATGTGGGCCATGGAACCCTCGGTTCTCACCTTGGCTTTGGGCACTCACACGGGCTGCGGGCGCTGGACGAGCAACTGAGTTCGGCGCCGAGCGATTCGCTGTGATGTACGTACAAATACGGCATCGAACCGGACTTCGCCGTCAATGTGGATGACACGATTGTCACATGCTTTCCTGACGTCACGCAGCAGCCCCCCGGCTGTCATCGTGCGCCCCTAGCGGACCCGCATAGTCGTCGTGGCGGAACATCCGTCTAATTGGCTGGTGCGAACGACCAGTTTGACGATCCAGACGCCGGCCGTGGGTAGCAGCATCTGATCGGCGACGAAGCGGACCGTTCCCGCACGCGACAGGGGCCAGGTGATCGGCCCGACGCCACCGTGCCG
>JAOPWD010000416.1 GCA_025965875.1 Pseudonocardiales bacterium | reverse complement strand
CCTACCAGCACGTGGATGCCGCGACGATCTTCATGGTCACCGACCCCGGGCGCTTCGACGTGATCGTCACCGACAACCTGTTCGGCGACATCATCACCGACCTGGCCGCGGCGGTATCCGGTGGCATCGGCCTTGCGGCGAGCGGCAATCTCGACGTCAGTGGCACGAATCCGTCGATGTTCGAACCGGTGCACGGTTCCGCGCCCGACATTGCCGGCCAAGGTAAGGCCGATCCGACCGCGGCCGTGCTGTCGGTGTCGATGCTGCTCGCTCACGTCGGCGAGTCCGAGGCCGCCGAGCGGGTCGAATCCGCAGTCGCGGCCGACCTTGCGACGCGGGACCAGCAGCGGCCCGGCTCGACCGCCGAGATCGGCGAACGCCTCGCCAAGGCCGCCGCCGGCGGCGCTTGACGATCTGGGTAGCCGCCTGAGGATTGCTGTGGCAGACTCGGGCCTATGCAGTACCAGCTCATTATCAGTTAGCGCGTCGGCCAAGGCTCCATTCCGACGCGCAGACCCTCCGCACCCGCGGGGGGTCTTTTGTTTTGCCCAACTACGCAGCCCAAACAAGGACGAGCGATGCAGACCGACGACTTCCACGTCTTCGACACCACACTGCGCGACGGTGCCCAGCGCGAGGGCATCACCTACTCGGTGGCCGACAAGCTCGCCGTCGCCAGACTGCTCGACCAGATCGGCGTCGGCTTCATCGAGGGCGGCTGGCCCGGCGCCATGCCCAAGGACACCGAGTTCTTCGCGCGCGCGGCCGACGGTGAACTGGCGCTGAAGAACGGTGTGCTCGTTGCTTTCGGGGCGACCCGCAAGCCCGGTGTGAAGGTCGAGGACGACCAGCAGGTGCGCGCGCTGCTCGACTCGCGCGCCTCGGTCGTCACGCTCGTGGCCAAGTCCGACGTGTTGCACGTCGAACGCGCACTACGCACCACGCTGGAGGAGAACCTCGCGATGGTGCACGACACGGTCGCGTTCCTGCGCGCCGAGGGGCGCCGGGTCTTCCTCGACTGTGAACACTTCTTCGACGGTTACCAGCACGACCCCGACTACGGCGTGCGCGTGCTCGACGCCGCCGCAGCCGCTGGTGCCGATGTGGGGGTCCTCTGCGACACGAACGGCGGCATGCTGCCCATGGGCGTGCACGACGTCGTGTCAGACGTGCGGCGTCGCGCCGGAATCCGGCTCGGGATCCATACCCAGGACGACACGGGTTGCGCGGTGGCCAACACCCTGGCCGCCGTGGATGCCGGCGCGACGCACGCACAAGGCACCGCCAATGGCTACGGCGAGCGGGCCGGCAACGCGAACATCTTCTCCGTCATCGGCGGGCTCGTGACGAAGATGGGCCTCGACGTGCTGCCCGACGGCTGCCTGGCCGAGATGCAACGGGTGTCCCACGCCATCGCCGAGATCGCCAACCTCGCGCCTGATACGCACGCTCCGTACGTCGGCGCCTCGGCCTTCGCCCACAAGGCGGGCCTGCACGCGTCGGCGATCAAGGTCGCGCCCGAGATGTACAACCACCTCGACCCGGCGATCGTAGGCAACGGCCAGCGCATCCTGGTCACCGAAATGGCCGGTCGCGCCTCGGTCGAGCTCAAGTCGCGCGAGCTGGGCGTCGACGTCGACGGCCGTCCCGACGTCGTGAGCAGGGTCGTCGAGCGGGTCAAGGCCCGGGAGGCCGAGGGCTGGTCCTACGAGGCGGCCGACGCGTCCTTCGAACTGCTGCTGCGTGACGAGCTCGGGGAGAACGCCGAGCCCTTCACCGTGGAGTCCTACCGGGTGATCGTCGACCGTCGCGAGGACGGCACGATGGTCAGCGAGGCGACCGTCAAGGTGATTGCCGGCGGCCAGCGGGCGATCTCGACCGACGAGGGCAACGGCCCGGTGAACGCGCTGGACCGCGCCCTGCGCAAGGCGCTCGAGCGGGTCTATCCGCGGCTGGCCGAACTCGAGCTCAGCGACTACAAGGTGCGCATCATGCCGGGCAAGCACGGCACCGATGCCGTGACGCGCGTGTTGATCGAGACCTCGGACCGGCACGAGGAGTGGACGACGGTCGGCGTGCACGCCAACGTCATCGAGGCATCGTGGCTAGCCCTGCACGATGCCGTCCGGTACGGCCTGCTGCGCGAGCCGCTGGGCACGTGAGCGCGTCGGCGAGGGCCGCAGCGACGCCAGCACGCAGCTCTCGCAGCTGTGCGCGCACTCGATGCCCGTACCGTCGTGGGCGCAGGACTCGCCGGTAACGTGCATCTCGTCGGCATCATGATCGTGACCGCAGCCGCAGACGAGGTCGCTCACCGTCGCGCCCCGGGCGGCGATGGCTTCCTCGATTGCCTTGTTCAACCGCTGCTCGGCCAGGTCGAGCCGCACGCTGTGCGTCACGCCCCAGGCCATCAGGCCGAGCAGGACGGCCATGGCCAACGCGATCGCGGAAAAGGCTCGCACCGCGCCTGGCGTGCTGCCTCCGCCCGTGGTGGCCACGACGCCGACGGCCACGAATAGCGCCGCGAACAACCCCAGCGTCGCGGCGAAATGCCGCCGCCGCGCGATGGCGATGCCCGCCAGGGGGGAACTCACGCATTCAAGTATGCGCGATGCGCGTAGGGCTACCGTCACGGCACGGCCCCGGGCCGCGTCGATCGTGCCCGGTAGCCTTGCTTATCGTGCGCATCGCTCGGTTCGTCCATCCCGGCTCGGCGTCGACACCCGGCGGGGTCGCGTGGGGCAGCGTCGAGGGCCCACCCGACGCCGCATTCGATGCCCTCACCGTGGCCGCCATCGACGAACACCCGTTTGGGCCGATCACGTTCACCGGTGACCGCTGGGCGCTGCCCGACGTACGTCTGCTCTCGCCGATCCTGCCCAGCAAGGTCGTCGCAGTGGGCAGGAACTACGCCGCCCACGCGCAGGAGATGGGCGGCGACGCTCCCGACCACCCGATCATCTTCCTCAAGCCCTCGACGTCGGTGATCGGCGCGGGTGACACGATCCGGCTGCCGCGCGACTCCAATCGCGTCGACCACGAAGCCGAGTTGGCGATCGTCATCGGACGACCGGCGCGCGACGTCAACCGTGCCGATGCCATGACGCACATTCTCGGCTACACCGCGGCCAACGACGTCACCGCGCGCGACCAGCAGAAGGCCGACGGGCAGTTCACCCGCGCGAAGGGCCACGACTCGTTCTGCCCGATCGGTCCGTGGATCGAGACCGTCCTGGACCCGACGGACCTGCGCGTGACCGCCGCGGTCAACGGCGAGTTGCGTCAGGACGGCCGCACCAGCCAGATGATCTTCGACATCCCGACGTTGATCGAGTTCATGTCGGGGGTGATGACGCTGCTGCCCGGAGACGTGATCCTCACCGGCACGCCGGCCGGTGTCGGACCGATCGTCGACGGCGACTCGGTGACGATCGACATTGAGGGCATCGGTGCGCTCACCAATCCGGTGCGTACCAAGTGAGGGTGCGGTTTTGCCCGTCGCCCACAGGTAATCCGCACGTCGGCCTGATCCGGACGGCCTTGTTCAACTGGGCGTACGCCCGGCACACCGGGGCGACGTTCGTGTTCCGCGTCGAGGACACCGACGTGGCGCGCGACTCCGAGGACTCCTACCGGCAGCTGCTCGACGCGCTGCGCTGGCTGGGCATGGACTGGGACGAGGGCCCGGAGGTCGGCGGTCCGTACGGCCCCTACCGGCAGAGCGAGCGGCGGGCCATCTACGCCGACGTGATCGACAAGTTGCGAGCCAGCGGCCATGTCTACGAGTCCTTCTCGACGCCCGAAGAGGTCGAGGCGCGCCACGTCGCTGCCGGCCACAACCCCAAGCTCGGTTACGACGGGTTCGACCGCGATCTGACCGACGAGCAGAAAGGTGCCTTCCGAGCCGAAGGCCGCGAGCCCGTCCTGCGGTTGCGGATGCCCGACGAGGACCTCAGCTGGACCGACGTCGTGCGTGGCGAGGTCACCTTCAAGGCCGGCAGCGTCCCCGACTTCGCTGTCGTGCGGGCCAACGGCGAACCGCTCTACACGCTGGTGAATCCCGTCGACGACGCGCTCATGAAGATCACGCACGTGCTACGCGGTGAGGATCTGCTGCCGTCGACGCCGCGCCAGATCGCGCTGTACCGGGCCCTGATCGACATCGGGGTCGCCGACTTCGTGCCGGAATTCGGGCACCTGCCCTATGTCATGGGCGAGGGCAACAAGAAGCTGTCCAAACGCGACCCGCAGGCCTCGTTGAACGCCTACCGCGAGGCGGGCTACCTACCCGAAGGTCTGCTCAACTACCTGGCGTTGCTCGGCTGGTCGATCGCTGACGACCGGGACATCTTCTCGTTGGCGGAGATGGTGGCGGCGTTCGAGATCGCCGACGTGAATGCCAACCCCGCGCGGTTCGACCCAAAGAAGGCCGAAGCCATCAACGCGGCCCACATCCGGCTACTCACGCCGGAGGATTTTGCGGCACGGTTCGTCGCGTACGCACACGAGGTTGAACCGTCCGCCGATGCCGCGGTGTTGGCCACGGCGGCGCCCTTGGTGCAGGAGCGGATCCAGACGCTCGGCGAGGGTCTGGACATGCTGCGCTTCCTGCTGGTGGCCGACGATGCCTTCGAGGTGGACGAGGCCGCAGCCGCCAAGCAACTGGGCGAGGCGGGCCAGGCGGTGCTCGCGGCCGCGTATCCAGCCCTCGAGGAGCTGGGGGAGTGGAGCACTCCAGCTCTCGAGCAGGCCCTGCAGGCGACACTCGTCGACGGTCTCGGGCTCAAGCCCCGCAATGCTTACGGCCCGCTGCGCGTCGCATTGACCGGGCGCACCGTGTCCCCGCCGCTGTTCGAGTCGATGGAACTGCTCGGGCGCGAGCGTTCGCTGGCCCGGTTGCACGCCGCCCGGTCATGACCGCACTCCGCGTCGTGGTGGTGCTCGGCACCCGACCGGAGATCATCAAGCTGGCCGGCGTCATCGACGGACTCGGCGCGGACGCGATCGTGATCCACACCGGCCAGCACTACGACGACGAGCTGTCCCAGGTCTTCCTCGACGACCTCGGGCTCGCGCCGCCGGCCCACCGCCTCGAACTTGGTGGCCTGTCCCGGGCCGAACAGATCGGACGCGGCACGGCCCAGCTCGCGGGCCTGCTCGCGCAGTTGCGGCCGAGCGCGGTAGTAGTGCAGGGCGACACCAACTCCGCTCTTGCCGGCGCTCTCGCGGCGAACGCGACCGGCTATCCGCTCGTCCACGTCGAAGCGGGCCTGCGCAGCTACGACCGGGCGATGCCCGAGGAACACAACCGGGTCCTCGTCGACCACCTATCCGACCTGCTCGCGGCGCCGACATCTACGGCAGTCGCCAATCTCGCTCGCGAAGGCATCGCCGGCGACCAGGTGATCTGCTGCGGCAACACCGTGATCGAGGGGGTCGCCCGGCAACTGCCCGACCCGGCCCGCCGCGCGGCCTTGCTCGCCGAATACGGGCTGTCCCCGGCAAGATTCGTGCTGGCCACGCTGCACCGGCCCGAGAACACCGATGACCCCGCGACGCTCGGCCGCATCTTCAGTGAGCTGGGCTCGCTGCCGCTGCCGGTGGTGCTACCACTGCATCCGCGAACCGCGGCCGCGGCCGAGGCCGCCGGGATTGCCGATCTGCTCGACCCGCTGCGGGTCGTCGCCCCGATGGACGGCGCCACGTTCCTCGGCCTGGCGGCAGAGGCTGCCGTGCTGGTGTCGGACTCCGGCGGCGTACAGGAAGAAGTGACCGTGCTCGGCCGTCCGCTCGTGGTCGTCCGGCGATCGACCGAGCGGCCGGAGGCCTTCGAACACCACGCCACCCTGGTCGGACCGGCTGGTGTCGCCGCCGCGGTGAACACCTATCTGGCCGACCTGGCCTGTGTCCATCGGGATCTGGAATCGCGCCCGAGCCCTTTCGGTGACGGCTCCGCATCGCAGAAAATCGTCCGCCAGGTCAAAAAACTATTTCCGTAACAACCGTTTCCTTGACCGTTCGTGTGTCGTTTAACGTACAGATAAGAATTTAACGGCGCATGCGCTACGGTCGCATCCGATACGAGTGGGGACCCGGCAGCACTCAGGAAATCGGGGGCGACTGGGGCGGCGATTCCGAAGTCAGGGAGTCAACAGACGACGAAGGGCTGAGCGTTCAGATAATCGGGCGTTCGGTGGCACGCGCATGACCAAGTCGAGTGGCGCTCTGCGGGGAGAGCGGTACTGCGGTCGCAATAATCCACCCCGAAAGGACCTACCAAACATGCGAAAGCCCACCCGTCACGCCGTGCGCTTAACAGCCGCGTTCGGCGCAGTAGCGGCGCTAGTGCTGCTGCCGGCCGCGTCTGCCAGCGCTGTCAGCACTAATTCGAGTGCATATGGGGTCAAGTCCACCCTGCTCACGGGAGTCGTCGTCGGTCCCCTGGCGACGAGTACCTGCCCGACCGGCGGACCCGACAGCGTCGTCTCCGCCAACCTCGGCGCGCTCGGCGGCACCGGGGTGATCAACGCCGACAGTGCATGCGACGACGCCGCCGGAACCTCGTCGGCAACCGGCAGTGCCGCGGGCGTCGCGCTGCTCACTCCCCTTCTCGTCCCGCTGCTACCTGCTATCTCGGCGACCCTGATCAGCGCGACGTGCAACGGCGCTGCCCCGGACGCTCCGACCGGATCCTCGACGTTCACCAACGCCACGATCGGCGGCGTGGCAATCAACTCCAGCCCAGGGGCGAACACCAACCTGCTCAACCTCACGAACGTAGTGGTCATCACCATCAACGAGCAGACGACCGGTCCTGCCGGCGTTCTCACGGTGAACGCGCTGCACGTCGCGGTCGGCCCGATTGTCAACGGCGTAGGTAGCTTGGCTGACGTCGTGATCGGCCACGCGGCCTGCGGCCCGAACGCCGTGGTCGTTCCTGGTGACGCGTTCTCGTTCCAGAACCTGCCGATCATTCTCGGTGGCATCGCCGTGCTGGCCATGATCGGTATGGCTGTGCGGACTGGTACCCGCCGCCTGCGCGGTCTCGCGTGACCCGGCGGCAAGGGCACGCAGGAGCACGCCATGTATAGGGGAGTCGGCGGGATAGGACTCGGCGGTACCGGCCTAGCGGCCACCGGCGTTCCGATCGCATTGACGCTGATCCTGGCGTTCGCCGTCACCATCGCGGGTTTGCTCACGCTCCGTTGGGGCAAGGTTCGCCGCGGCCAGTAACTGCCGCAAGAACGTGCGTCGATTGGTGTCACTGCGAACCGCGGTGGCACCAATCCTCGTTTCCGCAATCGAGAGGAATGTAAGGTAAGCGTATGGGCCTCACCCTGCTGGAGTTTGTCGCCCTTTTTGTCACCGTGATGTTCCTCAGTTACGTCGTGATGATCCTGCTTCCATTTCTGCGTCGTCCGCGCACCGCACCGGGAAATCCGGCGGAATTCGACTGGCATTTTTTCATTCCGGCCCGCGACGAGCAGGCCGTCATCGCGACGACAATTTCACGCTGCCAGCGTGATTTTCCGAGCGCGCACCTTTGGGTAATCGACGACGCCAGCGAGGACCGCACCGCCGAAATTGTCCAGGCGGCGGCCGACAACGACCCGCATGTTCACCTGGTCCGGCGGCAACTGCCCGACGCCCGCACCGGCAAGGGCCATGCCCTGAACAGCGCCTACTGGGCCCTGGACGCGTGGCTGCCGGTCGCGGCCGACCGCACCCGGACGATCGTCGCGGTGATCGACGCCGACGGCCGGCTGGCGCCGGACGCGCTGCGCTACGTGAGCTCGGAGTCGGTGTTCGGCGCGGCAAAGGTCGGCGCGGCCCAGATCGCGGTTCGCATGGAGAATCGCGACGACCTGGGCGCCGTCGCTACCGTGTCGCGAGCCGGCGTGCGTTTCTCCCGCTACCTGGTGCGGATGCAGGACCTCGAGTTCATGACGTCCATGTCGGCCATGCAACTGCTGCGGGAACGCACGGGATCCGTCGGCATGGGCGGCAACGGGCAGTTCAGCCGGCTGACTGCGCTGGACGAAATTGCCCGCCGCTACGAGGAACCCTGGCACGGCGCCCTGCTCGAGGACTACGAGCTGGGGCTGCACATCCTGCTCGTCGGATACACCAACCGGTTCGTCTACGACACCTACGTCGAACAAGAGGGCCTGCTGTCGATGCGGCGGTTCATCGCGCAGCGCGCCCGGTGGACCCAGGGCACGATGCAGTGCACGTCCTACATCGGCGAGATCATCCGCTGCCCCAACCTGAGCAACGCCGGGGTCGTCGAGTCCTGCTACTTCCTCATCACGCCGTGGCTCCAGGCACTGGGCGTCCTGCTGTGGCCGATGCTGTTCCTGCTGACCTGTGTGAAGGCGCTGTCCTATGAGGCGGGGGCGGGCACCTTCGTCACCCAGTTCTGGCCGATCGCCCTGCTGGCACTCATCTTCGGGGCGCTGCCGTTCGTACTGTGGGGGCCGGTATATCGGCGCAACGTCGAACCGCAGATGAGTCGGACCCGGTCCTGGCTGTTGGGTTTCGCCAACGCCGCCTACCTCACGTACACCTACGTCTCGACCCTGCGGGCCTTGGCGCGGTTCGTCACCGGCCGCCGCAACTGGGTCAAGACGCGGCGCAACGCCGAGGCGATCACTCGAGGCGCGGTGGCCAGCGATGTTTGATCCGCAGGCGGCTGGGCACGAGACCGACCGCAGCAGGTCCACCCTGCCCCCGCCGCTGCCCTTCACGTTGCCGGTCTGG
Source organism: Pseudonocardiales bacterium (assembly GCA_025965875.1). Classification (GTDB taxonomy): domain Bacteria; phylum Actinomycetota; class Actinomycetes; order Mycobacteriales; family Jatrophihabitantaceae; genus QHCC01. The sequence continues at coordinate 5,969 of JAOPWD010000416.1, read as the reverse complement.
GATTCGACCAAACCCCTGCGGCCGCGTTCGATCACCCAGTTGTTCGCCGGCGTAGCGATGTTTGTGGCCGCGGTGTGGCTCGCGCTGGAGGACGCCGCGTTCCGCCACTTCGAGGCGCTGACAGCCTCTCCGATCGCCGGGTTCGTCACCGGTCGGCGCGGGGCGGTGACGTCGCACGACCTGGTCTTCTTCGGGCTCGGCACCCCCCGTGCGTTCGGCATCGCGATCACCAACGAATGCACATCCGCGCTCCTGCTGATCCCGCTGCTGGTCATGATGGGCTCGTTCACGGTGTTCAGCCGCGTCCCATTGCGCCGCGAATTGCTCGCTCTTGCGGTCGGGGCCGCGCTGATGTTCGTCGTGAACATCCTGCGAGTGGCCGGCATCGCGTGGTCCACCTGGAAATGGGGTCTGGATCCCGGCTACAAGTACAGCCACGTGTTCGTGGGGTCGGCGTTCTCGCTCATCGGGTTCGTGGGGGCGATGCTGCTCGCGTTGTGGGTGCTCGTCCGCACCGAACGGATGAAGACGGCAGCGGTCAAGCTCCGTCGGGCGTTCTGGGTTGCCACGGCTCCGGCTTCGCACCGCGCCGCATCGGCCGCGCGCGGCGAATCGAGCGGGCGGCCGGCTGAACACCGCTATCACCGGCGCCGCTGAGGAGCGCGTCGGTGGCCGCACCCGCGCGGCTCGGTCATAGGCCCACTGCGCCGGCGGCACCTAGCGTTCGGGGTAGCCGTGTCACCGTCGAGAGGTTTGGTCATGCCCGCACCCCGTCCCGCCTGGAGTGACGACGACATCGAGGCGTTCCGGGAGCTCGCCCGCAGCTTCTTCGACAAGGAGTGCGCGCCCAACGAGGATCGCTGGTGCGAGCAGCAGCACGTCGACCGTGAGGTGTGGCTCAAGGCCGGCGAGCTCGGCCTGCTCTGCCCGTCGATCCCGACCGAGTACGGGGGTGGCGGCGGGACGTTCGCGCACGAGGCGGTCATGGCCGAGGAGCAGATCCGCGCGGGCGCGCCCAGCCTGGGCACGACGGTGCACAGCACGATCGTTGCCCACTACATCAACTCCTACGGCACGGCCGAGCAGAAGCAGCGCTGGCTGCCCAAGCTGGCCAGCGGCGAACTGGTCGGCGCCATCGCGATGACCGAGCCGGGCACCGGCTCGGACCTGCAGTCCATCACGGCCAAGGCGATCAAACACGGCGACGACTACGTCATCGACGGCTCGAAGACGTTCATCTCCAACGGGCTGCTGGCAGAACTCGTCATCGTCGTGGTCAAGACCGACCCGGACGACGCGGCGGCAGGCATCTCACTCGTCGTCGTCGAGACAGAAGGCGCCGCGGGATTCGCGCGGGGACGGGTGCTGAAGAAGATCGGCCAGCACGGCCAGGACACCGCCGAGCTGTTCTTCTCGGGGGTGCGGGTGCCGACGGCAAACCTGATCGGCGAGGTCGAGGGCCAGGGCTTCATCCAGCTCATGCAGCAACTGCCGCAGGAACGTCTCGTCCTTGCCGTCGGTGCGGTCGCGGCGATCGAGTCCGCGGTGACTGCGACCGTCAAGTACACCAAGGAGCGAGAGGCGTTCGGGCGTCCCGTGTTCAGCTTCCAGAACACGAAATTCAAGCTGGCCGAGGCCGCCACCACTGCCAAGATCGGCCGGGTCTTCCTCGACGACTGCGTGGTCAAGCACATCGACGGCGAGCTCGACATCCCCACCGCATCGATGGCGAAGTGGTGGCTGTCCGAGCAGCAGTGCCAGGTCGCCGACGAGTGCCTGCAGTTGTTCGGCGGCTACGGCTACATGGCCGAGTACCCGATCTCGAAGATGTTTACCGACTCGCGGATCCAGAAGATCTACGGCGGGACGAACGAGATCATGAAGGAGATCATCTCGCGGTTCCTCTGATAGAACTGTAACGTGTTCTCATTCTGCGCCGGCCGGCTTTTCACGGACGAGGACGAGGAACGATGACCGCACAGCTGACTCCCGATACCGCGACCAGCGCTGCCCAGACTTTCGATCTGACGCATCCGTCGACCGGGGCGCACGTCGGGACGTACCCGATCCACACCGCCGACGACGTCGCGGCGGTCGTCGCCGACGCGCGGCAGGCGGCGCGGTGGTGGGCCGGGCTCGGCTTCGCCGAGCGCAAGCGGCGGATGAATCGCTGGACGGCCTGGCTGGCCCGGCACTCCGACGAGATCTGCGACCTGGGCTATCGCGAGACGGGTAAGCCCAAGGGCGACGTCCAGTTCGAGTTGCTGGCCTCGCTCGAGGACATCAAATGGGCCGCGCGCAACGCGGAGCGGGTGCTCAAGGAGCGCAAGATCGCGCCCGGTGCCGCAATGCTGAACTTCGATGCGCGGCTGTCCTACCACCCGCTGGGTGTCGCCGGCGTCATCGCGCCGTGGAACTTCCCGATGTACACGCCGCTGTGCGGAATGGCCTATGCCTTGGCGGCCGGCAACGCCGTCGTGGTGAAGCCGAGTGAGTTCAGCTCGGCCACCGGTGTGTATGCCGCCGAGTCATTCGCCAAGGCGAATCCTGATGCGCCGGCCGGGCTCGTCGGCTGGGTGACCGGTTTCGGTGAGACGGGTGCGGCGCTGTGCCGGTCCGGGGTCGACAAGATCGCGTTCACCGGTTCGGTCGGCACCGGGCGGCGGGTGATGGCCGCGTGCGCTGAGAACCTCACGCCGGTACTGCTCGAACTCGGTGGCAAGGACGCCACGATCGTCGCCGACGACGCAGATGTCGGGGCGGCGGCGAGCGCCGTCGTCTGGGGCGGGCTGTGGCACGCGGGCCAGGCGTGCGTGGGGATCGAACGGGTGTACGTCGCCGAGTCAGTTGCCCCCGCGTTCCTGCGTGAGGTGCGTTCCCGGGTAGAGAACATCACCGTCGGACTGGACGACCTGAGCGACTACGGACCGATGACGATGCCGGGCCAGGTCGACGTCGTGCGGCGACATGTCACCGACGCTCTCGACCGTGGCGCCACGGCTCTGGTCGGCGGCCTGGACTCGATCAAGGCGCCGTTCATCGAGCCGATCGTGCTCGTCGATGTCCCCGAGGACTCGTCGGCGGTGCGCGAGGAGACGTTCGGGCCGGTGATCGTCATCAACACCGTGCCCGATGTCGACGAGGCGATCCGGCGGGCCAACGCGACCGACTTCGGTCTGGGTTCGTCGGTGTTCTCGGAGAACCACGGCCCCGAGATTGCGGCGCTGCTGCGGGCCGGTGGCACCACGATCAACTCGGTGCTGACGTTCGTGGGCATCCCGTCGCTGCCGTTCGGCGGCGTTGGCGACAGCGGCTTCGGCCGCTTCCACGGCGACGACGGCCTGCGCGAATTCAGCCGCGCGAAGTCGACCACGCGCAAGAAGTTCGGCATGGGCAAGGAGATGCAGGAGTTCCCGCGTACCAAGCAGCAGTTCACCATCGTGCGCCGCGTGCTGAAGCTCAAGTTCTCGCGCCGACTGCACTGAGTGGCGCGGCTAGGGACGTCCGCACGCAGCCCACGGCGGCACCGGGTCTGACGGGCCGCGCTTGACCAGGCGACCGCGGCCGCTCTGGTGGGGGTCCCACTGCCACGTGTGGGAGACCAGCCGCGTGCGGCCCTTGGTCCACTCGGTCCATCGGTGCAGGTGCGGCCAGCCCTCGTGGTCCAGGACGAGTTGGCAGCGCAGCCCGGCGTCCTGGGACGGGCACCGGCGACTGTTGGCCGCTGCGGTGAGGCGCGCATCGAGTTCATCGGGCACTGCCGGGCGATGGTCGGTCATGCGCACAGTATCGCACAAATGTTCGACTACTCAACCCCGCTTGTAAAGCGGGGTCAGCGGGGTTGGTAGGCGGCGGGGGTGGATCCGGTCCACCGCTTGAAGGCGCGCCGGAACGCGCTCGCCTCGGAGAACCCGAGCCGGCTGGACAGCTCGTCGACGGCGACGCCGCGGGCGAGGCCGGCGATGGCGGCGTCGCGCAGCAGTTCCGCTTTGATCGCGCCCACCGAAGTGCCTTCGTCGCGCAGCCGGCGGCGCACGTGTTGCGGGCTGATCGAAAGCCGCTGGGCCACATCGTCCGACGACGGCCACTCGCCGCGCAGTCCACGTTCGAGGATGCCGCGTACCTGGTCGGCCAGCGTGGTGCCGTAGTCGCGGCGGCCGAGGAGGTCCGCGGGGGAGTGCTTGAGGTAATCGTCGAGCTCGCGCTCATCGCGCAGGATCGGCAGCGCGAGCAGCGCGGAGTCGAACTCCAGGGCAGGATGCGCGGCGCCGAAACGCAGCGGCGCACCGAAGATGAGGTCATACTCCTCGGCGTTGTCCGGCTGCGGGTAGGGCAATTCGACAACGTGCAGCCGGACCCGCTGGCCGATGAGCCAGCCGGTGAAGCGGTGCACGACCAACAACATGAAGTCGGCCAGCAGGTGGCCGGGGTCGGCGAACCCGGACAGATCCACCTGCAGCCGCGTGACCTCGGGCCCAACGGAGCTCGTGAACGGCGGGAGGGCGGGCAGAGCCGGTCCGAATTCGGCCAGGCGCTCGTACACGGTGCGCAGATCGGGCGAGTTGATCAGCGCGTAGCAGACAAGGCGGAACGTCCCGCGCGGCACCGGCAGGCTGCCCAGGCCGAACAACTCGTCCGCACTGAGCTTCCACACCTCGCGGACGAACGTGGTCACCTGCTCGGGGGTGCAGCGGGCCCGGTCGTCCGTGAGCAGTGCCTCCGGGATCGCGGCCCGGCCGAGGATCGGACGAAGATCGATCCCGCGCTCGGCGGCCCCGTCGACCGCGGCCCGGACGAAGCGCACGGGAATCGTGCGGGCGGTCGCGGGGTCCGGTCGGTCAACGATGCGGCGACCGTATCAGCCGGTAGGAATGGCGATCCTGGTTTTCGCGACGGTCACAGATGCCGCGCGCGCAGGTCATATCCCGTCGCGTCGCGATGAACCTAGCCTCGGGGAATGGCTGAAGCGCACGTCTCCACTGAACTGCCCCTGCCGGCCGACGAGGCGTGGCAGTTGCTCTCGGATCTGTCTCGGTTCGATCAGTGGCTGACCATCCACGACGAGTGGCGCAGCGACATCCCCGCACTGGCCGTCGGTGCCCACGTCAAAGAGCAGATCGTCGTGATGGGTATGAAGAACGTCGTCGCCTGGACCGTCGATGCCTACGACCCGCCGACGGCCCTCACGATCTCCGGTGCCGGGATCGCCGGCGCGCAGATCTCGTTCACGCTGTCGGTAGCCGGCACCGGCGACACATCGACGGTGACCGTGGCCGCCGAGTTCACCGGGGCGATGATCGTCGGCCCGATCAGCGCGGCCGTCGAGAAGAATGCCACCGCCGAGCTCGAGACGTCGCTGGTCAAACTGCGCGAGCTCGCCGGCTGACCGGGAACCGGTGGTGAACCCGGCGCGCACGGACCACTATCGCTACATCGGCTTGGCAGGACGATCAAGGGGTGCACTGATGGCAAAGACCGCTCGCTCGCTGACCGGCAAGGTCATCGTGATCACAGGCGGCGCGCGGGGGATCGGGGCAGCCACCGCGGTCGCATTGGTCGCCCGAGGTGCCCGCGTCGCGATCGGCGACCTGGACGACGATCTGACCAAGCTCGTGGCCACGGAGTTGGGTGGCGACACCCTGGGCCTACACCTCGACGTCACCGACCACGCCGGCTTCGCGGCGTTCCTCGACGAGGTCGAGCGGGAGCTCGGCCCGATCGATGTGCTGGTCAACAACGCCGGCATCATGCCGTTGGCCCTGCTGGACGAGGAGTCCGACCAGACCACCGCACTGCAGATCGCCATCAACCTGACCGCTGTGATCCACGGCACCCGCGAGGCCATGGTGCGGATGAAGCCGCGCCACACCGGGCACATCGTCAACATCGCCTCGGTCGCGGGCAAGGTCGGCGCCGCGGGGGGAGCGACGTATTCCGCCACGAAGCACGGCGTCGTCGGTCTGTGCGAG
>JAOPWD010000399.1 GCA_025965875.1 Pseudonocardiales bacterium | reverse complement strand
GATGACCAACACCCGGAACTTCAGGCTCAGGCCGACGATTGCGTTGATCATCAGCTACACCGACCCCGTACCTCTCGGGTCCGGCAGCGAGCCGGACCAGGACTGGCGAGCGTCTGCAGGGGTCGTTCCCCGCAAGTCCACGGACGTCCATGTCGTGGTGCGTCGGGTTGTGGGCTCGCCGGAAACGCTAGTTCGGGGATTGGCCTTTCGCGTCCACCGTGCGCAGCGACCTACCCTCCCCCGTGAGAAGGATGCGGGACCACCCCAGGGTGGACGGGAACGCACCCGAAGTACTGTCACCGGGCGAATGAACCGTTTTCGCGCTGGCCCGTTTTTACGGTCTAGGGTTACCATGCACAGCCTGCGAGCGGGGGCGAGCGTGGCTGCACAGCTGAGAACCGTCGCGGTCGAGGCCTCGACCGGCGCCGGCGTGCGACCGCCGACTAGGGGCTTTGCCCGAGCCGGCCGCAAGGTGCGGGTCGCTGACGTCTGTTTAGCGCTGTTCATCACCGGCCTGGGCCTCGTCCACGTCGTTCGTCTTGGGGAGCCTGCCGATGTTTCGGCCGGGGCATTGGCAGCGGCGGGTGCGCTGTGCCTGGCCTGGCGGCGCGACGCTCCACTGCTCGTTCTCCTCGTCAGTGCCGCCAGCTTCTGCCTGTACCAAGCCCTCGACTACCCGCACCAGGCCCTGCCCTTTGCGGTGCTCATCGCGCTGTACACGGTCGCCTCGCGAAGCGGGACCTTGGCTGCCGCCGTCGCCGCGGGAGTTGTGGTGATCGGCGCCGCGGGCGCCGACATCACCCGAAAGGGCTGGCCGCCCAATGACTACGACGACGCCCTGTTCGCCTACGCCCTGTCAGTCGGTGCCGCCTGTGCGCTCGGCTACGCCGTGCAGTTGAGCCGGGCGCGTACTCAACTGTTGCGCGAACAGGCAGCCGCGCTGACCTCGGAGCACGCCGCCCACGAGCAGCAGGCCCTTCAGTTGGAGCAGGCGCGCATCGCCCGCGAACTGCACGACGTGATCGCCCACCAGGTCAGCCTGGTGACGGCCCTGGCGGCCGGCGCGAAGCGGGTGCTCCACACCGAACCCGAGCTCGCCCGCGAGGCGCTCGACTCGATCGAGGTCGCCGGCCGTGAGGCGCTGACCGAGATGCGCCGGTTTCTGCGCGTCCTGCGTGCGGACACCGACGAGGTCGGACGTGTCCCGCAACCCTGCCTCGAGCAGCTGCCTGCGCTGGTCGCACATACCGAGGCAGCCGGCCTGCCCGTGCGGCTGTCGGTGTGTGGAGCGCCGCGGCCGTTGCCGGCCGGCGTCGAGGTATGCGCGTACCGGATCGTCCAGGAGGCCTTGACCAACACGCTCAAGCATGCCGGTCCGGCACGGGCAAGCGTCCGAATGACTTACCGGTCGACGTCGCTCGAGCTGGACATCTGCGACGACGGACGGGGCATGCGGCCCAACCCCAATGCCGGCAACGGCCTCATCGGCATGCATGAGAGGGCGGCTCTGGTCGGAGGGCGGCTCGTCGTGGGCGCCGGACCGTCGGGCGGTGTAGAGGTAAACGCGTGGCTGCCCACGGATGACGACGACCTATGAGTACTACGGTGCTCATCGCCGACGACCAGCCGCTGATGCGCACGGCGCTGCGGATGTCGTTGGCGGCCGAGCCGGACTTCGAGGTGGTCGGTGAGGCTGCGGACGGACTGCAGGCCATCGAGCTGGCGGCGCGGTTGCGGCCGGACGTGATCGTCATGGACATCCGGATGCCGAAGCTCGACGGTGTGGCCGCCACCAGGCAGCTCACCGAGTCGGCAGGGGTCGCCCCGCCGAAGATCCTGATCATCACCACGTTCGCTCTCGATGAATACGTGGTCGAGGCGTTGCGCGCCGGTGCCAGCGGCTTCTTGCTCAAGGACGCAACCTCGGACGAGCTCGTCCACGCTGTCCGCGTCGTCGCCGCTGGTGACGCCCTGCTGGCTCCCGGGGTGACCAGGCGGTTTCTCGACCAGTACGCGCGGCGGCTGCCGCCCGCCGTCAAGGGACCCAGCGCTCTGGACACCATCACCAAACGTGAACTCGCGGTCCTCATGCTCGTCGCGAACGGACTGCACAACGCCGCGATCGCCCGGGAGCTGCACGTGGCCGAAAGCAGCGTCAAGACCCATGTCGGACACCTGCTCGCCAAACTGGGAAAGCAAGACCGCGTGCAGTTGGTCATCTACGCCTACGAGACTGGGCTGATCGTGCCGACCGGTCGCGTGTCGCCGCACGGCTAGGCGCGCGCACCCGCAGGCACGGGCGTTGCGGTGGTGGCTAGGTCCCCGGGTTCTGCGGCCTGGCCTCGCCGCTTGACTTAAGGCGCTTCCAGTTCCGCATACTCGGATGCGTGGCAGATTCCTCGACCGTTCCGCAGCCCTGCAGTCGTCGGATGAGTCGGTCAGCCGTTGGCGGGCTTCCGGTCCGGCAGGCCAGCTCGGCACCCCACTGGATGCCTACGACAACACCCCGGCCAGCCTGGCCCGCGCCATCAGGACCCCAACCCACCCCTCACCCGGCGACCCAGCCAAAATGGCCAAGGCCATCATCGACAGCGTCGAGCAGACCCCGGCACCCACCCGTATCGCGCTCGGCAGCGACGCCTACGCCTACATCCATAC
>JAOPWD010000397.1 GCA_025965875.1 Pseudonocardiales bacterium | reverse complement strand
CCTATGGCGTTGTCCACCACTTCAAGGGTGCCACCAAAGAGCAGTACGAGGCGTCGATCGCTGCCGTCCACCCGGCCGACGGGAGCCTGCCCGCTGGGCAGCTGTTCCATGCCGCCGGCCCCTCCCCAGACGGCTGGACCATCATCGCCATCCACGACTCCCAGGCGAGCTGGGAAACCTTCCGCGACACGACGCTGATGCCTCACATGCAACAGGGCATCGAGGGCGGCTTCACCTCGCCTCCCGAAGAAACCGGATTCGACGTCGTCAACGAGGTCCGCGCCTGACCTGCGATCCCTCGATTCGTAAGCCACATCCCGTGATCCGCCGGCACATGGTCGGCTGCGACACGCAGAACAACTTCGCCCGCAGGCCTCGCGGCCCCCTCGTCGTCCTCATCGGCGCGCCGCTCTCTAGTCCTCGTGGTGGCTGTTCGGGAGAATCTCGTTGGTCACGTTGTCACCGTGCTGGCGCGTGTAGAAGAGCCGCCATCCGTCGGTGAACAGGTTCGGTGCCTTCTCACCGAGGACGCCCTTGGCGGTCGGATCACCGTTGGCGGCGTGCAAGCCGGTGATCTCGTTGTCTCCGTCATTGCCACAGGCTGACCCGCACGCCGAGTCGATGGTGGCCGATGCATCGCGGCCCTGAGCCAGGAACCGGACCGGCTGCAGCCCGCCTGCGTACGACTTGCCGGTGTCAAAGACGTAGCCGGAGTCCAGGGCGTTGCGTTGGGTGTGCAAGGCGTCCCCGGCGTCCTCGACGACCGCAAGCGCGGTGCGGCTGAGGAAGGAGATGTTGTCGAACCCGGTGTGGACGACATCGCCGCGGTAGAACAGGCTCAGCGACCCGGTGTTCTTGCGTGGATCCTGCGTGAGTTCCAGCAGACCTCCGAATCCGCCGTGGGCGGCGTCGGCCTCGGTGCTGGCGTTGGTGTCGCCGGTCTCGGTGAAGAAGAAGTGACTGAAGGTGCCGTCTGGTTGGAACACGCCGTTCTCGGGGCGCTTGAACGGCGTCGCGGAGGCTGCCTTGGCCAGTGCGTTGGCATCGAAGGCGGTGCTTCCGTCAAGGGCCGTGTCGTGGATGGTGACCCACTTGGTGGCGAATGTCTTGCCGTAGGTGTGCAGGCTGGCGACGTCGGCGCCGAGAATGTCGGCATCGTTCTGGCCGGGGTGGAAGGTGATCGGATGGTCACCGTTGATGACCTGCAGGGCTTGCAGCTTGCCGCCCTTGGTCAGGTCGTTGCGATCGGTCGGGAGCACCCGGTAGACGAAGGAGTTGGGTTGTTTCGCATTAGGGGTGGTGACGCCACCCTTCCCACCGACATCCTCGACGAGATAGAGGTTGCCACGGTCGTCGTTCTGGATGCCCTCGTAACCGCCTCTGCCGGTGAGGCCGGATAGGTCCTGCACGTGGGCCGGCACCGCGAGGTCGGCCTGCCACACTCCCCCAGTGACTGGTCCGGATTCGGCTGTGAACAGTAGCCGTCCGGCAAAGGGATCCCAGGTGGAGCCGTCGAAGTCGGGCAGGTTGTTGCCCGCAACATCCTGGGTGGCCAGCAGGGTTACGCGGTGGGCGGAGTCGGCGTCGAGGTTGATGCGGGTGATGTAGCCCGGCGTGCCCGACTCATGTCCCTGGAAGAGGAAGTGGGTGCCGTAGTTGTAACTGGCGTCGGCACCGGCCAGACCATTCTTGAAGACGAGATATGTGCTCTTGTCGGGCTCGGTCTTGTGCGCCTCGACAGTCGGGGCGGCGGGCAGCGGGACCATGTTCGGCTGGTCGCCGTCGTATCCGTAATACGGGACAGCGGCGGTGGGATTCTCCAGCTTGTTGGCACCCTGGGCCACCGCCGCCTGGCGAAGTTCGGGCGACAACGCGTCCGCGGTCACCAGCCCCGGCGACTTCGGGTTCGCGCTGGCCACATTCGTCCATGAACTGGCCGGCGGCGCTGAGGAGGCCACGGTGGCAGCGAGGAGTGAGGCGGCTGCCAACGACGCCGCGGTGGCACCGACGATCGCAATACGGCCCGTGCGCGATAACGACATGGGAATCCTTTCGGGATTTGGCCTGTGAACCCTGTGAACTCTGCGAACCTTGCAATCGAAACTGAACCGGGCGTGGACGTAGCGACGACTTCAGGTGTCTTCTCTCCCAACACGACATTCCCGCGGCAGCTACTGGTAGCGCCGTCGAGCCCACGCGGCCCCGATTCGTCCCGGCGGCGCTGTTGCGTTGATCGTGTCCGGCTGGCGTGCGAGACACTGGCGCCACGGTCTTGATACCGTCCCGTTCCCTGGCGTCGACCGAACCCGTTGCTGACCGACGAGTCACGACCGGACCTGAAGCCGCGGCGGCACGCTGTTGCGGTGGCTCTCGGTACGCGGGGGCAGGATGATGGTTATGGCGAGTGAGCAGCCGATGCCGGAGCGTGACGCTGCGGTGACCGAAGCAGCGAGGACGGCCGGGTGGTCGCATCGCCATCGCGATGTGTCCGGCGGGTGGTTGCGGCCCACGGTGTTCGGCGCTGTGGACGGCCTGGTGACGAATGCGTCGCTGATCGCCGGGGTTGGTGCGGGTGGGGTCTCGCATCATGCGGTGGTGCTGACCGGTCTGGCCGGTCTGGTGGCCGGAGCGTTCTCGATGGGAACCGGAGAGTACGTGTCGGTCACGAACCAGAATGAGCTGGTGCACGCTGAGGTTGCGGTCGAGCGCTCGATGCATGCACGGTTCCCCGCGGCTGAGCAAGCTGAGCTTGCCGAGACGTTTCGCGGGTACGGGGCCGACGTCGAGACAGCCGCACGGATGGCCGACGCGGTCTCACGCGATCCGGAGACCGCTCTGCGATTCCACACCCGGGAAGAACTTGGTGTTGATCATCAGGCGCTGCCGTCGGCGGTGCTGGCGGCTGGCGCTTCGCTCATCGCGTTCTCGCTGGGGGCGCTGCTGCCATTGCTGCCCTACTTGCTGGGTCTCCATTCTTTGTTCACGTCGTTGGTGATCGCCGCGGTCGCGCTCGCGGCCGGCGGGATGCTGGTGGGCCGGATCACTGGTCGACCATTGCTACGTTCCGGTGCCCGCCAGCTCGCTCTGGGGGCGGTCGCTATCGCTGTCACATTCGCGATTGGACACTTTGTCGGCAGTGCATCCGCGTGAGGAGGATCGTCGGCACAACATCGCCGCAACTGATCCGGGTTGACCCGCTCGCCCGGTCGGGGTCTCCTATTGGAACTCCGCGCGCACCATGATCGCGCACTTGGGCTTCGCGCGCGCTGCCACCGCCGACTGGGCGAGGGCGCCGTTCCCGCAAACAAGGTTTTCAGATTCGCGTCAACGCGCGCAC
>JAOPWD010000388.1 GCA_025965875.1 Pseudonocardiales bacterium | reverse complement strand
CAGGAGCGCCAGGCGTACCTGTCGGCTTGCGGGCCGAGCTCGGCGTCGTCCCAGCTGTTGCAGCCGTCGACGCTGACTTCGACCCGGGTGACCGGTCCCCACCCCGACCAGGCTCGGCCCGTCAGCTCGTGAGCGCCGCGATCAAGGACGCGGGCGCGGGTCTGGAAGTCAGGAGAGCCGGGCGGCTGCAGCAGCGCTCGCGGGCGAATCCGCGTGACTGGCTCGCCGTCCTCATCGGCCTGTTTGATTCGGTACGCGATTGCGTTCTGGTAGCCGTCGAAGGGAGCATCGAGGACCGAGATCCGAACGAGCCACTTGACCTGTGCCATGCCGTACCAGCCAGGCACGATGAGCCGCAGCGGTGCCCCGTACTGCGGTAGCAGCGGCTGGCCGTTCATGCTGTGAACGATCAGCACGTCCTCACTCAATGCGTCGTCGAGCGGCAGTCCCCGCTGGTAGTCCTGCTCGACCCCCCGTTCGAATCCGTGGTCGGCGCCGGTGAAGGCCACCTCGACGGCGCCGTCCCGGATGCCTGCCTCGCGTAGCAGCGGCGCCAGCGGCGTACCGGTCCACTCGGCCGTGCCGACAGCCTCGTCGAGCCAGGGCTGGCTGACCGGACGCGGAGTGAGCCGAGCCCGGCCGTTACCGGCGCACTCCAGCGTGACGCGGCGGGTGACCGGGGCGCGCGCTTGGATGTCGGCGAGGTCGAGCGTCAGCGGCCGTTCGACGTGTCCGTCGACCTGCAGCCGCCAGCTAGGCGGGTTGACGTCGGGGATGTCGTAGTGGATCAGCAGGTAGTGCAGACCGACCGGTGTGACGTCGTACCGGAGTGCCTCCAGCGGCATGCCGTGGTTGCGCGCTGCGAGCCGCAACTCGTCCAGCGAGATCCCTTCATCGGGATCGGCGACACGCGCGGGCGGGCTCACGGATTCATCCAAGCCAGTCAACGTCGGCACCCCCTCGCGTCAGTTGTACCCCTGACATCGGGCAGCGTCGATCCACACCACGAGGGATCAAGTGACACAGAGACGACCATTGTCCATTGCCAAAACTATATAGATGTATCTATGCTTAGGGCATGGCTGAACGGAGTGACGTCCTTGGCGAGGCGCTGTACGCACTCGCGGCCATCCCGCTTCGGCGCAGGGACCGCTCGCTGAGCCTGACCGCCGCGGCGACGCTGGCCACCCTGGAGCGGACCGGCCCCCGACGGTTGACGGATCTGGCCCTCAACGAGCAGGTGACGCAGCCGTCGATGACGGTCTTGGTGACTCAACTGGAGGGGCGCGGCCTGGCCGAACGCCTACCCGACCCGGCCGATGCCCGCGTGGTACGGGTGGCCATCACTCGAGCCGGGCGGCAGCACCTTCGCGCGATGCGCCGCTCGGGTGCAGAGGTCCTCAGCGGGCTGATCGACAAGCTCGATGAGCCGGACGTAGCCGCACTCGCTACCGCACTGCCGACGCTGCGCCGCCTGTTGGACCTCGCGGCCGAGAGCCAGGACAGCCAGCGGGCGTTGACCGGACCGTCTGTCGACGTGAGGTGATCGCATGACGCACGACAGCGCGGTAACGCAGTCGCAGAACTTCCCGGGCAGGACCGACGGTGCTGCGGCGCCAGTGATCGTGGTCGGACTGGATGGTTCGCCGACCAGTTGGGATGCGTTCTGCTGGGCAGCCGGAGAAGCACTGCGCGCCAACGGAAACCTTGTCGCCGTACACGTCACGCCGTGGTCGGAGCCCGCGGCCGCATTCGGCGTGCCGTACGACTACTCCGGCGTCGAGAAAGCCAGACAAGAGATTGCCGCGGAACTGAAAGCCGAGGCGACGCAACGCGCCCAAGACCTCGGTCTACCGCTCTATTTCGTCAGCGAACACGGCGACGTCACCCGCGCCCTGACCAGCATCGCGCGATCGCTACACGCCAATCTCGTCGTGGTCGGCCGGTCCGCGAAGCTGCTGCACCACCTCGTCGGCTCACTCAGCCACCGACTCACTTGCCGTCACGACGCACCTGTCGTCGTGGTGGTGCCCTGACAGCGCGATCCGGAAAGCATCCAGAAAGAGCGACTCATGACCCACCCAGCCCCGACCAGTAATCCGTTCAAGCAGCCCAAGGCGGTGTGGGCCGTCGCGTTCGCCTGCGTCGTCTCGTTCATGGGCATCGGCCTGGTCGACCCGATCCTGCCGTCGCTGGCCGGCAAGTTGCACGCCAGTCCCAGCCAGGTCGAACTGCTGTTCACCAGCTACCTGGTCGTCACCGCCGTCATGATGCTGGTCACCGGCTGGGTGTCGAGCCGGATCGGAGCCAAACGGACCCTGATCACGGGGCTGGTCCTCATCGTCATATTCGCCGCGCTGGCCGGCACCGCCGGAAGCATCAACGGCATCATCGACTTTCGGGCGGGTTGGGGGCTCGGTAACGCGCTGTTCATCGCCACCTCCCTGGCGGTCATCGTGGCCTCCGCCAGCGGCGGTTTCGCCGGCGCGATTGTGCTGTACGAGGCGGCACTCGGTGTCGGCATCGCGAGCGGTCCACTGGTCGGCGGCCTGCTCGGCAACATCAGCTGGCGCGGCCCGTTCTTCGGCGTCGCCGTGCTGATGGGCATCTCCCTGATCGCGACTGTGGTCCTGCTACCGAAAACCCCGGCGCCCGCCCGGCGGGAGAGCATCACCGAGCCGATCAGGGCGCTCAGGCATCGCAGCCTCGCGGTCACCAGCGTGGTCGGCCTGCTCTACAACTGGGGCTTCTTCACCCTGCTCGGCTACTCCCCGTTCCTGATGCACCTATCCCCGCTACGGCTGGGCGCGGTGTTCTGCGCCTGGGGCGTGCTCGTCGCGGTGTTTGCCGTCTTCGCCGCGCCCTGGCTCAAGGCACGCTTGGGCACCCCGCGCAGCCTCTACGGCAATTTCGTTCTCCTGGCCGCCGATCTGGCCACCATCGGCATCTGGCCCGACAAGCCAACTGTGGTGATCATCGCGGTCATCATCGCCGGCGCGTTCCTCGGTGTGAACAACACGCTGGTGACCACCGCGGTCATGAGCGTCGCCCCGGTCGAGCGTCCGGTCGCCGCAGCCACCTACGGCTTCGTCCGCTTCATCGGCGGCGGCCTGGCTCCGTTCGCAGCCGCAAAGCTGGTCGAGCA
>JAOPWD010000379.1 GCA_025965875.1 Pseudonocardiales bacterium | reverse complement strand
TGAGCGATACGGCGACTACGAATGGGCAATCAACCACGGACGGCGTGACCGAGGCTTGGCTCGCCGAGGCGGTCGTGACCGAGTCCGCCGAGGCCATCGTGGTGACCGATCCGGACGGAATCATTCTGCTGTGGAACAACGGAGCCGCCAGGATCTTCGGGTTTTCGGCGGCCGACGTCATGGGCCAGAGTCTCGACGTGATCATCCCGGAGAAGCTGCGGGCACGGCATTGGCAGGGCTACCAACAGACGATGCTCACCGGATACACCCGCTACGGGGACAAGCTGTTGAGCGTGCCTGCCCTGCACCGCGACGGACATCGGCTGTCGATCGAATTCAGTGTGGCGCTGTTGCGGGACGAGGCCGACCAGATAGTGGGGATTTCGGCGATCATGCGCGAGGTCTCCGAACGCCGCGAAGGCGAGAAGGCGTTGCGCGCCAAGCTGTCCGAACTCCAGGTTCGGGTCGGATCGGACTGATCGATCACTCGATCCGCAGTACCCGCACCGAATCGGTGCATCCCGACACACCGCTGCGGCTCCCCGACACCACCACGACCAGACTTCCAGGCTGTCGCATGCCCATGGCGGCCAACCCCCGGCCAACCTCGGTGGGCAGCGTTTCGGCGGTGGTCGCGGGTGCCAGCACCGCGGACTCGATGCCCCATGAGAACGCCAAGCGGGCCCGCACGGACTCATCGTGCGCAAAAGCCAACAGCGGCAACGGCGATCGCTGACGCGCCAGTCGCAGGGCCGTGTCACCGGTCCTGGTGAAGCAGCACAGCGCCGCCGCCCCGAGCCGTCGGCCCAGTTCGCAAGCGGCCGCCGCCACCGCATCGCCGACGCCCACGTCGTCGCCGTCGTCCTCGGCAACCCACTCCGGTACTGCCACTTGGCGCGGCATATCCTCGGCCGCCTCGACAATGCGCGCCATCGTCGCGACCGTGTGGGCCGGGAACGCCCCGACACTCGACTCAGCGGACAGCATGACCGCGTCCGTCCCGTCGAAGACCGCGTTGGCGACGTCGGAGACCTCGGCGCGGGTGGGACGCCGATCGGTAATCATCGAATCCAGCATTTGGGTCGCCACGATCACGGGCTTGGCCGCCTGACGACACAGGGCGATGGCCCGCTTCTGCACCAGCGGAACCTGCTCCAGCGGCATCTCCACCCCGAGATCCCCTCGGGCCACCATCAGGCCGTCGAATGCATCCACGATCGCCTGCAGGTCCGAAACCGCTTCGGGTTTCTCGAGTTTCGCCATCACTGGCACCCACTTGCCGACCTCGTCCATGACGGCGTGGGCGAGCTTGACCTCCTCGGGCGCCCGGACGAACGACATGGCCACCATATCGACGCCGAGTTCGAGGGCGAACTTCAAATCTTCGATGTCCTTCTCGGACAGGGGAGGCACGCTGACGTCGACACCCGGCAGTGAAATGCCCTTGTGATCGCTGACCGGGCCACCCTGCAGGACCTCACACGTGATGTCTTCCCCGTTGACATCTACCACCCGCAGGTCGACCTTGCCGTCGTCGACGAGCAGCCGATCACCCGGCCGCACATCGGCGGCCAACCCCTCGTATGTGGTGGAGACGCGGTCGTGGTCACCAGGACATTCCGCCGTCGTGATCACGATGTGTTCACCGTTGGCCCAGAACACCGGACCGGCGGCGAACCAGCCCAGCCGGATCTTTGGTCCCTGCAGATCCGCAAGCACCCCAACGGGACGCTCGCGTTCGGCGGAGATCTGACGGACCATGTCGTAGACGGCCGAGTGCTCCGCGTGCGTGCCGTGGCTGAAATTCAGTCGCGCCACATTCATTCCGGCGTCGATGAGTTCGGCCAGTGCCGGCGCGGTACTGGTGGCGGGCCCTATGGTGCAGACAATCTTGGCGCGACGGTTCACGGTTGGTCCCCTCAGGACATAACGGGCTGAGATTCTTTTTCCGGCGTGCCGACGGCCCGCGGCGGTGCAGGCTCGCACGTGCGCGCCAGCAGATCGGTGGCGGCGTGGATGGTCCGCAGTGTGGGTGCGGGGGCTCCGGTGAGGTCTGCCATTTCCACCACCGCGGTCACGATGGCGTCAAGCTCCAGCTGCTTGCCCGCTTCGAGGTCTTGCAGCATGGACGTCTTGTGGTGCCCCACGTTCTCGGCTCCGCGCAGCCGCTTCTCGATGGAGATGTCGGGGGTGCTGCCCACCCTGGAGGCAATGTCGAGCGTCTCCTCCATCAGCTGGGTGACCACTCGCCGAGTGCCGGGGTGCTGGCAGAGCTCGACCATCGTCGCCCGGGTGAGCGCGCTGAGGGGGTTGAACGCAACGTTGCCCATCAGCTTGATCCAGATGTCATTGCGCAGGTCTGCCTCAACGGGCGCCTTCAGTCCGCCGGCGATCATCGCGTCGCTCAACGCCTTACAGCGCTGCGAGATCTCACCCGACGGCTCACCGATCGAGAACCGGGTGCCCTCGATGTGCCGGATCACTCCGGGTGCCTCGATCGTGGTGGCCGGATACACCACACAACCGATGGCCCGCTCCCGCGACAGCACAGCGCTGGTGGCACCACCGGGATCGACGGCCTCGACCCGACGGCCCGTGTACGGGCCGGGCAACTCGTGGAAATACCACCACGGGATTCCGTTCTGCGCAGCCAGAACTGCGGTGTTCGGGCCGAGCAGTGGTTCCACCAGAGGGCCGGACGACGGATAGCTGTGCGCCTTCAGCCCGAGGAAAATGTAGTCGACGGGCCCGATCTCGGATGGGTCGTCCGTCGCATGCGGATAGGCCACGAAGTCGCCGCGCTCACTGAGCACGCGCACACCGTTTTTCCGCATCGCATGCAGATGCTGATTCCGGGCGATGAGGTGCACGTCGGCCCCACCGCGCTGCATTGCGGCGCCCCAGTAGGCGCCGATCGCTCCCGCACCGACCACTGCAATCCTCACGGCGACTCCCTTCGCTCGCATACTGTATGCACTCATCGTCCGAGTGTCTAGGCTCGGACAGGCTCTCAGCGTACCTGTTGCATACTGTATGCGATATGCCTATTCTGATCCTTGCTCCCCGCTGGGCATCGCCACGTGCCCGTATCGCGAACTGCCTGGAGCGTTCTGCCCGGCCCAGCCAGGAAGAGGAAAATGACGCTTATCGGAGTGCCCCGGGAAACCACTCCCGGCGAACGCCGCGTTGCGCTGGTCCCCAAGGTCGTCGAACGACTTTGCGGCGCAGGACTTTCCGTCGTA
>JAOPWD010000253.1 GCA_025965875.1 Pseudonocardiales bacterium | reverse complement strand
ACGCGATACCCGCTGCGTAACGCGCGCCAGGCCAGATCGATCTGAAAGCAATAGCCCTCGGAGGCGACGGCTTCGTAATCGATCGTCTCGAGCACCTCGCGCTTGTAGGCCCGGTAGCCGCCGGTGGCATCGCGCAGGCCCAGGCCCAACGCCAGGCGGGTGTAGAGGTTCGCGCCTCGAGACAGCGCCTCGCGGTGCCGCGGCCAATTCACGACGGTGCCGCCGGGAACCCAGCGCGAACCGAGCACCAGGTCGGCATGCTCCAGGGCACCGAGCAGGCTTGGCAGCTGCTCCGGCGCGTGTGACCCGTCGGCATCCATCTCGACCAGAACGCCGTACTGGGCACCCAACCCCCACTCGAAGCCCGCGATGTAGGCCGCGCCGAGACCGGCCTTCGCGGTGCGGTGCAGCACGTGCACCCGACCGTCCTCCTCAGCCATGGCGTCGGCGATCTTGCCGGTGCCGTCGGGGCTACCGTCGTCGACGACGAGCACGTCGGCGGTGGGGACCGCGGCATGCAGGCGGCCGATGATCAGCTCGAGGTTTTCGTGCTCGTTGTACGTCGGGATGATCACGAGTACGCGCGGTGCGGCGGGCTCGGGTGGGGTCACGTGCGCACCATCTCTTCGGGTTCGGGCGCCGCAGACGGGTCGGCGCTGCGGCGGGCGGGACGGAGCGACCATGCCAGCGCGGCGAGCGCCAGCGCGGCGAGGACGTATTCCGGGATCGCGCCGACGCGCGTCGCCGGCGTGCGAACCGTGCGCAGCGGCACGCTCGCGACGAGGATGGCTGGGGTGTACAACTTGCCCGAACGCTCGCGGATCCGGCCGTCCGGGCCGATGACTGCCGACACCCCGGTGGTGGCCACCTGCAGCACGGTCCGGCCGTTCTCGACGGCTCGCAGTTGGCTCATCGCGAGCTGCTGGTAGGTCTCGGCGGTGTGTCCGAACGTGGCGTTGTTGGTCTGGACGACGAGCAGCCGCGCTCCTGCGGCGACCGACGAGCGCACCAGCCCGTCGTAGGCGATTTCGAAGCAGATGACGTCACCGATCGGATACGGGCCGCCCTTGACCAGACCGTTGCCGTGTCCGGCGACCATGTCCTGGCTGACCAGCTTGGCGTCGGAGCTCACGAACTCGGCGGCGGAGCGCAGCGGGATGTACTCGGCGAACGGCACGGGGTGCCGCTTGATGTAAGTGGCGCCCGGCCCGGTCGTCGGGGACCAGAGAATGCCGGCATTGCGTCGATGTGTGGGTCCGGGGCCCTGCAGGATCGCGCCGACCAGGACGGGCACACCGATCGCCTTCACCGCCGCGTCGATGGCTCGATAGGCGGTAGCGTCCTCGAACGGGTCGACGTCGGAGGCGTCCTCGGGCCAGACCACCAGGCTCGGTCGCGGCACCGTGCCGGCCTTGATCTGCGCCGCCAGCTTCGCCGTCTGCGCGATGTGGTTGTCGAGCACTTGACGGGCACGTTCCTCGAAGGCCAGGCCGAGCTCCGGGACATTGCCCTGGATGAGGGCCACCGTGGTGGTGGCGCCCTGGCTGTCCGGGGCCGGGCCCAACGGCCAGGACAGCACAGCGCCCAGTACCGGCACCGCAACCACGAGCGCCGTGGCCAGCGCGACGGGCCGCCACCGGGCCGCGGCAAGGTGCGCAACGGCAAGTGCGAGCGCGCCGCCGGCGAGAGCGACGACAAAGGTGACCAGCGGTGCCCCGCCCAGGGCGGCGAACCAGCGCAACGGTGACTCGGCCTGGCTGAAGGCGAGTCGACCCCACGGGAAGCCGCCGAAGGGCAGGCGGTCCCGGAGCGCCTCCTGCAGCACCCACGCTGTCGCGACCCACACGGGTGCCGCGGGCAGCCGCTGCACAAGCGGGAGGACCGCCCCGAGCCCGGCCAGGAACGCGGCCTGCGAGAGCGCCAGGATCAACCACGGGGCCGCGCCGACGTAGATCCCGGTCCAATGCAGCAGTGGCCCGAAGAACGCCATTCCGTACAGCAGTCCGAGCCAGGCTCCGGTGCGGCTGCGGCGGCCGTGCGCAGCGATCGAGAACCCGGCCACGCTGACGAAGGCCAGCGGCCAGAACCCGAAGCGCGGGAAGGCGAGCACGCCGACCAGTCCCGACGCCACGGCGAGCAGGGCCGCCCACCGGGTGCGCAACGGCGGGGGCGTCCCCGCATCGCCGCGGGGACCACCCGTGGCACGTCTCGGCAGCATCCAGCCAGTATCGCGGAATCGACGCAGCTGCCGGGCCCGGGTCTCAGCCTCTGGCGGGGTCGGCGTCGAAGATTGTCACCCCGCGCAGGACCGTCCGCACACAGGTCGGCAGGTCGCGGCCGGGCGAGACGACCGGCAGGCCCGGTTCCGCCTCGGCTGCGTGCCACACGGCGAACGTCGCCGGGCCGCCCGGCGTCAGGGCACCCTGGTCGTCGCGGCCGGCCGCGCGCCAGCCACCCCGCGTGTGCGCCGCGAACGACGCCTCGACGCTGATGGCTGCCCTTGGGTCGGCTGGAAAGGCGGCGGCCCGGACGCCCGCCCACGGGGCCAACGGCGTCACCGGTGAGTCGGAGCCGAAGGCCAGCGGCACGCCTGCGTCGGCCAGCTCGGCGAATCGGTTCAGGGCACGCGCCCGGTCATCGCCGAGCCGGTCGGTGTACATGCCCGCCCGACCGCCCCAGGTCGCGTCGAAGGCCGGCTGCATCGAGGCAATCAGCCCGGACGCGGCCAACCGTTGGGGGTCGCGGACCATCTCGGCGTGCTCGATGCGGTGGCCGGCGCCAGCGGGCCCCCCGATCCGCGCCCCGACCAGATCGACGGCGTCGAGAACCTGGTCGACGGCCGCGTCACCGATCGCGTGGAACCCCGCTTGCAGGCCCGCCGCGGTGCATCGGGCGATGTGCTCGGCGAGGTCTGCGGTGTCGAACCGCAGCGCGCCCTGAGTGTCCGGCCGGTCGGCGTAGGGCTGACCCAGGGCAGCGGTGTGCGAGCCGAGCGATCCGTCACAGAACAGGTCCCCGCCCGCGCCGGCCGCACCCAGCTCGAGGGCTGTCTCGATGCCGAACAACTCGCCCCAGTAGCCGATGACCTCGGGCAGCGGCTCCTCGCCGGCCAGCGCCAGCAGACCGGCGAAGTCCTCGGCGCTCGAGATCGACGGCCCGCCCATCTCGTGCACACAGCCGATACCGAGCGACGCAGCCCGGCGCAGCGCAGCCCGCTGCGCATCGCGGATCTGGCCGGGACGCAGCGCGGTGTGCGCGGCCGTCCGTGCGGCATCGTGGGCGTCGCGGGTCAGCCAGCCGTCGCTGCGGTAGCCGCTCAGCCCAGCCAGTCCGGGGACCGCCGCGGCGAGCACGGACGACACGACGGCGGAATGCACGTCCACCCGAGCCAGGTAGACCGAGCCGCCGTATGCCGCGCGGTCCAGTTCGGCGCACGTGGGCGGGCGCTGCTCTGGCCACTGCGTCTCGTCCCAACCACCGCCCAGGATCGGTCGGCCACCGCTCGAGCGCGCGACCCGCTCCACGGCGTCCAAAGCCGCCGGCAGCGTGGCGCACCCGCTGAGGTCCAGCCCGGTCAGGGCAAGCCCGGTCGACGTGGCGTGCACGTGCGCGTCGACGAAGGCGGGCGTGACGAGCCCGCCCTCGAGGTCGACGACGTTGGCGCCGGTGTGCTGTCCGGGGCCGCTGCCAGCGGCGGTGTCGTCCCCGATCCAGGCGAGGGTGGCATCCTCGACGAGCATCGCGCTGCCCGGTTGAGAGCCCGCACGGTAGATGCGGCCGTTGCGGTACAAGGTGCGCACCCGCAGCAGTCTGCCAGGGCGTCCGCGCCCGGCCGGAGCGGTGCGAGTTAGTCGGCCAACGGGCGCAGCGGTAGCGTTTACAGGCCACCAACAGTTGGGACCCGCATGGTCGCCAGTATCGAGGATGTAGCCCGGCTCGCGGGCGTCTCGATCGCGACGGTGTCGCGCGCGTTGCGTGGCCTGCCCGACGTCGCCACGGCAACCCGCGACCGAGTGCTCGCAGCCGCTGGGGAACTCGACTACATCGCCTCGCCGTTCGCGGCCCGGCTGGCCAGCGGGCGCGCGGCGACCGTGGGCGTCGTGGTGCCCTTCGTGAACCGCTGGTTCTTCGCCGAGGTGATCGACACCGTCGAGACGGCACTGCGCAAGGCCGGGTTCGACCTACTGCTCTACAACCTCGGCGACGAGGCCGGGCGCGCCGCCTTCTTCGACGTCATGCCGATGCGCAAGCGGGTCGATGCCGTCCTGGTGGCCAGCCTCGTGCTCAGCGACGAGGAGTTCGATTCGCTGGCCTCCCTCGGCTCGCCGGTCGCGCTGCTGGGGCTCGAGCGGCCCGGCTTCCTCTCGGTGCGCATCGACGACATCCGCGCCGCCTATCAGGCGGTCGAGCACCTGCTCTCGATTGGGCATCGCCGGATCGGCCTGATCGGAGGCGACACTGACGACCCGATGCGGTTCACCCCGCCGCTGCACCGGCGTGACGGCTACCGGGACGCGCTTCGCGATGCCGGCATCGAGGCCGACCCGACCGCCGAGGTACTCGGCTACTTCACCATCGGCGGGGGCAGTGCGGCCATGGAGGCGTTGCTCGGGCTCGCTGATCGGCCGACGGCGATCTTCGCCGAGAGCGACGAGATGGCCTACGGGGCGCTGCGGACCATCCGGCGCGCGCACCTGCGAGTGCCCGAGGACGTCGCTGTCATCGGCTTCGACGACCAGTCCAACGCCGAGTTGATGGATCTCTCGACGGTACGCCAGCCCGTCGCGGAACAAGCCACCGACATCACGGCCCGGCTGCTCGCCGCGATCGACGGCGACGTCGAACGGACGAACGTGGTGTTGCCCACCGAGCTCGTGGTCCGGGGCACCACCCGGACTGAGTGCTCGGTGTACTGAGCCGACGGCACGCTAGCGTCACCCGTTGTGGGCGAACTGATGCTGGTCGACGCGGCCAACCTGTACTTCCGGGCGTTCTATGCGCTGCCCGAGTCGATCACGGCGCCGGGCGGCGGCCCGGTCAATGCCATCCGTGGCTACCTGGACATGACCGCGGCACTGATCGAGCGGCGCCGCCCGACTCGTCACGTCGCCTGCCTCGACCTGGACTGGCGACCGGCGTTTCGGGTCGCGCTTGTCCCGTCGTACAAGGCACATCGGGTGGCCAAGGACGGCACCGAAGACGTGCCCGCCACCCTGGCCCCACAGGTGCCGTTGCTCCTCGAGGTACTGCGTGCACTCGGTCTGGCCACCGCCGGTGCGGCCGGCTTCGAAGCCGACGACGTGATGGCGACATTGGCGGTGCGCGACTCGGAGCCGGTCGCGGTGGTCAGCGGCGACCGGGACATGCTGGCGCTGGCCACCGCGCGCATCACCGTCCTCTACACCGGCAAGGGCATCGCGAAGCTCGAGGCGATGGGTCCGGCCGAGGTCCAGGCGAAATACGGCGTGCCGGCCGAGTTCTACCCGGACTTCGCCGTGCTGCGTGGCGACCCCAGCGACGGCCTGCCCGGGGTCCCGGGCATCGGAGACAAGACCGCGGCCGCGTTGGTCAGCCGGTTCGGGGCGATCGAATCAATCGTTACGGCAGCCGAGACCGGCGACGCGGGGTTCCCCGCCGGGTCGAAGGCCAAGGTGCTCGCGGCCCGTGAGTACCTCGTGGTGGCTCCGGCGGCCGTGCGTGGTCGCACCGACGTGCCGATCCCCGAACTGGACGACGCGCTACCTGCGCAGGCCGCAGACGTCGATGGGCTGGCCGAACTGGCCGGGCTGCTCGGTATCGAGAACTCGGTAACTCGGCTGCAGACGGCGATCGCGAGAGCGCTCGCCTCCTAACCGTTCTTGGAGACCTGGTAGCCGCCGTCCTTGTTCGTGACCTTCACGGTGAACGTCGAGTTCTGGTCGGCGGTGCAGGTGAAGGTGTCGCCTGCCTTGATCTTGAAGTCCTTGCCGCCGTTGCACTTGACGCCCGACGCGCTGAAGTTGCTGGCAATGTATTGCTCGACCGCCGAGTGGCTGAGCTTTTTCGGGTACAGGGACGCGGGCACCTTCGCCACGACGCTCACCACCGCGAGGACCACGATCACCACGATCAGGCCGACGACGGTGTACAGCAGTCCCTTGCCCTTCTTCTTCGGGGGGGCTCCGTAGTGCTGCTGACCGTAGGCAGGCGTTCCGTAACCCGACGGTGTCTGGCCGTACGCCTGCTGCTGTTGCCCGTAGGCGGGGGCACCATAACCGGGCGGTGACTGGCCGTAGGACTGCTGACCGTAGGACTGCTGCTGACCAGTCGTCTCGGACTGCCCGTAGGCCGCGGGCTGGCCGTAGGACCCGGGCTGGCCGTATGTGGGCTGTTGGCCGGACGTCTCGGGCTGGCCGTAGGCCGCGGGCTGGCCGTAGGACGGCTGCTGACCGTAGCCCGCCGGTTGGCCGTAGGACGGCGGTTGACCATAGGCAGGGGCGCCGTAGGACGGCTGCGGCGGCTGACCGTAGCCCTGTGTGCCGTACGGGGACGCAGGGGCGCCGTAGCCAGCGGGCTGCCCACTCGGGGAGTCCGCCGCAACGGTCGGGAAGACGGCGGTGTGCTGTGAGTCGCTGCGCGTGTCGCCGCCACGTGCCTGCTCGGCCGCGGACGCCGGGATGTACTGGGTCGCGCTGTTGTCGGAGTGCTCGTCGTCGGCGGCGTCGTCGGCTTCATCGGCAGCCCCGTCATCGGCACCCCCGTCGTCGGCGGGCGCCTGGTCGGTGGGCGCCTGGTCGGCCGGCGGGTCGGCCGGTCGCTCCGGCGGCGGGGTGTAGGACTGCTCCGGTGGCGGGCTGTAGGGCGCCTGCGGCGGTGGGTACTGCGACGGTGGCTGCTCGCCTTGCGGTGCCTGCTGATAACCGGGTGGCGGGCCGTACTGCGGCGGTTGCTCAGCGGGCGGCGGCCAACTGGGTGGCTGCTGCGGGTTATAAGGAGGCCACTGCTGGCCTTGGTTGCCCTGGTCGCTCATCGAGCACCTCATCACGTCGTCGCTGGTCGTCGCTCGCGGCACACGCTACTGCGAAACGCGATGAGGACGCAGCACGGGGACCGCCGCCGGCGTTTGTGTCCGGATTCTGGCCGAACTAGGGCTGCATGCTCTGGGCGACCACGCCGCGGCGAATTGCCTGGGCAGCCGCACGGGCCGGTCCTGCGATCGCGGGCCTGCCGCCGCCCGCCGCCGGCGCGGCGGCCAGCTGCTCGAGCAGGTCGAGTACCTGCTTGCACCACCGGATGAAATCGCCTGCGGACAGCTCGGCACCCGTCTCTGCGGCCGCGGTCAGCACTGTGTCCAGCCGCTCGCCGCGGGCCCACCGATAGATGGCCCAGACGAACCCCAGTTCGGGCTCGCGGCTCTGCGGCAGGCCCAGCTCGGCCTCGTCCTCGGCGAGCTGGGCCCAGATGCGCACGGTCGTGGCCAGCGCCTCGCGCACCGCCGGTGAGGGCATGCGATCGGCCGGCCGTTCGTCCCGGCGGGCTTCGTAGACCAGGGTGGAGACCACCGCGGCAAGTTCCGCGGGCTCCAGGCCGTCCCACGCGCCGGCCCGGAGGCACTCGGCGACGACCAGGTCGGCTTCGGACCAGATACGGGCCAGCTGCCGGCCAGGTCCCGTCGTCTCGTCGGCCGCGCCGCTGGTGGCGGCGCTGGCGGCGGCGAGGTAGCCCCGGTCGTCGAGCAGCCGACAGATCAGGTCGAACGTGCGCCCTAAGGAGGTCGTACGCCCCTCGATGCGACGGCGCAGGCCCTCGATCTCGCGCTGCACCCGGGCGTGCCGCTCAGCCCAGCGGGCGTGCTGCTCGCGATCGGGGCACTGGTGGCAGGGATGAGCGCGCAGCGCGCGACGCAGCCGCAGCACCTCGTCGTCGTCGCCGGTCCCCTTCGGTCCACTGCGCCGCCCGCGGGGTGCGTCGGGCAGGTTGAGCGCCCGCAGGCTCGAGGCCAGGTCGCGTCGCTCCTGGGGTGAGCGGTGGTTCACGTTCTTGGGCACCCGAACCCGGCCGAGGACGTCCACGGCCGATGGGAAGTCGAGCATCGAGAGCCGCCCGGCCCAGCGCGACTCGGTCACCACCATCGGGTGCGGATCATCGCGCGGGTGCACGCCTGGGTCGAGGACGATGGCCAGCCCGGCCCGTCGCCCGCTCGGCACCCGGATGACGTCTCCGGGCCGCAGGGCCTCGAGCGACGCGGCGACGCTCCCCCGGCGGGCCTTGGCCCCCTCGCGCGAGAGCGCGGCCTCGCGGTCGGTGAGCGCCCGGCGCAGGGCGGCGTACTCGGCGAAGTCGCCGGCGTCGCAGCGCATCTGCTGCTCGTACTCAGCCAGCGTGGCCTCGTGCCGCTTGATTTGCTTGACCAGCCCGGCCACCCCACGGTCGGCCTGGAACTGGGCGAACGACGACTCGAGCAGGTCGCGGGCGGCGGCCCGGCCCATCTGCGCCACCAGATTGACGGCCATGTTGTACGACGGCCGAAACGACGAGCGCAGCGGGTAGGTGCGGGTCGAGGCGAGTCCGGCCACCCTGGTCGGGTCGACCTCCGGACCCCACAACACGACCGCATGCCCCTCGACGTCGATCCCGCGCCGACCTGCCCGCCCGGTGAGCTGGGTGTACTCGCCAGGAGTGATGTCGGCGTGGGTCTCGCCGTTGAACTTCGTCAGCCGTTCGAGGAGCACCGTCCGCGCCGGCATGTTGATACCCAGAGCCAGCGTCTCGGTGGCGAACACCGCACGGACCAGGCCGCGGACGAACAACTCCTCGACGGTCTCCTTGAACGCTGGGATCATGCCGGCGTGGTGCGCCGCCACACCTCGTCGTAGTCCGTCGCGCCATTCCCAGTAGCCGAGCACCTCGAGGTCCTCGGTCGGGATGGCCGCGGTCCGCTCGTCGATGACGGCATCGATCTCGGCGCGCTCGTCCTCAGTCGTCAGCCACATCCCGGCGTACACACACTGGCGCACTGCGGCATCGCAGCCGACCCGGCTGAAGATGAACGTGATAGCCGGCAGTAGTCCCTCGCTGTCGAGGCGGGCGATCACATCGGGCCGGTGCGGCGGGCGCCAGCCCCGCATCGGCCGGCCACCGCGCCCCCGGCCGCCCGTCCCGGGGTCGAGGAAGCGCATCCGCCCGTCGATGTGCCGCTTGAGTTCGGGGCTGACCGTGGTGCCGTCGGCTCCACCGGGCCCGATCTCGGCGGAGCCGAAGAGGTCGAACAGCCGGGTACCCACGAGCACGTGCTGCGACAGTGGGACGGGGCGCTCCTCGTGGACGATCACCTTGGTCTCGCCACGCACCGAGATCAGCCAGTCGCCGAACTCCTCGGCGTTGGAGACGGTCGCCGACAGCGATACCAACCGCACGGCGGCGGGCAGGTGGATGATCACCTCTTCCCACACGGCACCGCGGAATCGATCGCCGAGGTAGTGCACCTCGTCCATGACGACGTAGCCGAGGTCGGTCAGCGAGGTGCTGCCGACGTAGAGCATGTTGCGCAGCACCTCGGTGGTCATGACGATGATCGGCGCGTCGGGGTTGATCGAGTTGTCGCCGGTCAGCAGCCCGACCTTCTCGGCGCCGTAGCGCGCGACGAGGTCGTTGTACTTCTGGTTCGACAGCGCCTTGATCGGCGTCGTGTAGAAGCATTTCTGCCCCGACGCCAGGGCGAGGTGCACCGCGAACTCACCGACGACGGTCTTGCCGGAGCCGGTGGGCGCGCACAACAGCACCGAATAACCGTCCTCGAGTGCCGCGGCGGCCTCGACCTGGAACGGGTCGAGGGCGAACGGGTACCCGGCGGAGAAATTGTGAAGGGCGGGGCGGTTCCCCCGTTGCCGGGCGAGGGCGTACTTCTCGCTCGGCGAGGTCATGCCTCCAGCGTAGGCGTGCTGAACGCGCGACCGATCGTGCCGGGCGGCACGAGGACGGGCAGCGCGCCGGCGACACAGGTGGTGCTCAAGGGCAGCGGGCCGATGCGCTCCCCGTCGGCATAGGCGAGCGTGGCCGGCGCCTGTAGGCGCACCGATCGCGCGGTGTAGGTCGTGACGGCGGGATGACCGATGTGGCCGGCGCGCGGCATGGTCGGCGCCAGCCTGGCCAGCGTGAATCGGGACACGGGGCCGACGACGGTCACTGCGAACTCGCCGTCGTCCATCCGGCCGTCAGGGGTGATTCGTTTGCCGCCGCCGTACTGCGGCGCGTTGCCGACGGCGACGAGCGTTGCCGACAGGTCAAGCAGCACATCATCGAGTTCGACTTGGAACGGCCTGGGCGCGAGGCGCGCGAGTTCGGCCAGGATCGCGACGTCGTAACGGCGCGGACCGCGCGGCCAGCGCAACCGGTCGGCCCGCTCGTTGACCGCGGAGTCAAAGCCGGCGCAAAGCACGGTCGACCACCATCGGCCGGACTCGGTGCGGCCAAGGTCGATGTGGCGCGCCGACCCGCTGTCCAGGGCGCTCAGCACCGCGTCGGCGGCAGCCATCGGATCGCTCGGTAGGCCCAGTACGTCGATCATGTCGTTGCTGGTTCCAGCCGCGACGATGCCGAGCGGGGTGTCGCCGAGCGCCAGGGCCTGCAACGCGAGATGCACCATGCCGTCGCCGCCCAGGACGACGACCGCATCACATTTGCCGGCGACTGCCGCGAGCAGGTCGGCGGACTCCGACGGTGACGATCCGGAGCGCATCTGCACCGAAGCGCGGGCGCCGAGCCGCTCGGCGACCGCGGTGGCCAGGCGTCCGGCGCGCCCGGACCCGGAGGCCGGATTGACGATCAGGGCGATGTGGTGCGCGCTCAGGTTGTGTCCGTCCACGAATCGTCAGCGGCCCCGATCGGCTCTGGAATCGGGTCGACGCGCGACGGCAACTCGTCGTCGGGATACTGCTCGGGCTCGGGCGTGCGGCGATCCCGGCGCCGTTCGCGCACGATCGCGAACAGCACGGCACCCTCGAACAGCAGCACCATCGGAATGGCCATCGCGCACATCGTGAACGGGTCGGTGCTCGGCGTGGCGACGGCGGCGAATGCGAAGATCAGGAAGATGGCGATCCGCTGCGACTTCTTGAGCACCTTGGCCGAGAGGATGCCCGCCAGATTGGCCATGATCACGAGCAGCGGCAGCTCGAACGCAGCACCGAAGATGACCAGCATCAACGTGACGAACGACAGGTACGCGTTCACGGTGAGCAGCGCCTGGGTCCCGTCGCCTGACGCCTTGAGCAGAACCAGGATCCCCTTCGACAGCACGACGTAGGCCAGCGTCATCCCGGCCGCGAAGAGCACCGTCGAGGCCGCGATGAAGATGACGGTGTACTTGCGTTCGGACTTGCGCAACCCGGGCGTGATGAAGCCCCAGATCTGATAAAGCCAGAATGGCGCGGAGAAGACCGTGCCGGCGATGAAGGACACCTTCAGCCGGGTGGTGAACCCGTCGAGGACGCCGGTGTAGATCAGGTCGCAGCTCTTGCCGTCGCCGCTGTGATAGCGGTACCTGATGGGCACGGAGCAGTACGGGTGTTCGAGGAACTTCAGCACCGGGCCGTACAGGAACCACCCGGCGATGGCGCCCGCGACGACGAACAGCACCACGATGATGAGTCGCCGGCGCAGTTCGCGCAGGTGATCGAGCACCGACATGCGGCCCTCGGGATTGGCGGCCCGCCGCCGCAGCCGCCGCAACATGCTGGTCATCGCAGCTCAGCCGACGCTGGCGCGCTCGAGCCGCTGCTGCGCAGCCGAGAGGTGGCTGCGCAGCTGGGCGAATCCATCGACGAGCTCCTGCAGTTGCTGCACGTCGCGCTTGAGACGGCGGGTCCGCCACGCGATCTCGTAGGCGCAGTAACCCAGCACCACCGCAGCGATGACGACCGCCCCGAGCAAGGCGATAAGCGGGATCCAGGACACGGGCAAACTCTACTTCGCCGCGTACGCGCTGAGGGCGGTGGCGGCGTCGGACCGGATCGACTCCGCCAACCAGCCGGGCGAGAGCACTTCGACGTCGCCCGAGGAGCCGAGCACGAGCGCTCGTACCCAGGCCGGATCGGCGACCCGCAGGCTGACCTGCAGCAGCCCGTCGGACTCGTGCGCCTCTTCGGTCGGGTAGTAGTCGGCCACCCAGAAGTACGGCGGCGCCAGCCGAAGTACGGCCAGCAAATGCTCCGAGGCCGGCTGGTAGACGCCTTCGGCCAGATCGCGCAGCTGCACGTCCGCCGGCGGGCGGGAGGGCTCTTCGAGCTGCTCGAGGTACTCGATCCGGTCGACCCGGAACACCCGCAGCCCTTCGGCGCTGCGGCACCACGCCTCGAGATAGCTCCGGCCGTCCATCTCGAACACGCGCAGTGGGTCGACGATGCGCTCGGTCGTCTCGTCGCGGGTGGCGGTGTAGTAGCGCAGGTTCAGGGCGCGGCCCTCGTTGAGTGCGCGGTGCAGCGCCGGCAGCAGGCGGGCCGCGGCATCGAGCTCCACGGCGATCGTCGTGTCGTCGACCTCTCCGCCGGCCGCTGCCTCGACCTTGGCCAGCGCCCGCTGCACTGCGTCCCCGTCGGCCAGTCCGGGCGTCTCAGCGAGCGTGCGCAGGGCAACGACGAGGGCGAGTGCCTCCTCGCCGGTGAGACGCAACGGGCGTGACATTCCGGCGTCGAAGATCACGGATACGGTGTCACCCTCGAACGACAGGTCGATCAGGTCACCGGGGCCGTGGCCGGGCAGCCCGCACATCCACAGCAGCCGCAGATCTCGGCGCAGCTGGTCTTCGCTGATACCGAAGTCCGCCGCGGCGGTGGCGGCCGCGATGCCTTGGTGGGCCTGCAGATAGGGCACCAGCGCGAGCAGGCGTGGCAACCGCTCCTCGTTGCCGCTCATGACGGGGTGCCCGCCGCGAGGGTGAGCCGTTCGACGACGGCGTCGACGAGGTCCTTGGGCTCGAGCACCCGGGCGCTCGCGCCCGCCGCTGCGACGAGCCGGGCCAGCATGTGGATGTCGGTGAAGGAGATCGTCAGTTCACGGTCGATCTCGGAGTCGGCGATCCGGCGCAGTTGGCCGGCCCCGGACCCGTCGACCCACACCCGCGCCACGCGGGTGTCCTCAGGGCCCCGACCGGCGATGAGTTCGCGCAGGTCCACCTTCTCCGGGCGCTCGAAGCCGCCCGGCTTGCCCACGAACTCCACCTTGCCGCTGATCCGGGACAATCGGAAGCTGCGTGCCTCGCCGCGGTCGCGGTCGAAGCCCGCGACGTACCAGCGCCGGCGCCAAGACAACACACCCCATGGTTCGAGAGTGCGGGTCTGCGCGGTTCCCATGCCCGCCTTCGTGTACTCGAACCGCACCGCGCGCGAGAGCCGGGCGGCTTCGAGCAGGGCCGGCAGGCTGGGATCGCTCGCGTCGAGATAGGGCACCGCACCGGGCGTGTCGCTGGCATGGACGTCGGTGCCCGCGGCGCGCAGCTTGATCAAGGCGGCTCGCGCGGGTTCACCGAGAGTCGCGGACTGCCACAGCCGCGCGGCCAGGCCGACGGCGGCCGCTTCGGCCGGGTCGAACTCGATCGGCGGCAATTCGTAGTTGCGGCGGGTGATGCGATAGCCGTCCTCGTTGTCGAGGTAGCTGTTGTGGCCGGTCTCGAGCGGGATGCCCAGGTCGCGCAGTTCGGCCTTGTCGCGCTCGAACATGCGCTTGAACGCCTCGTCCGTGCCGGAGCTGCCGTCGGCTGCCTCGTAACCGGGGACGGCGTCGCGGATCCGCTCGGCGCTGAGGAACTGGCGGGTCGAGAGCAGGCAGATGACCAGATTGACGAGTCGCTCTGCGCGCCGGGCTGCCATGTCCTCGAAAGTAATGCCAGTACGGGCTCGCCGCGTGGCGGCACGCACTGGTTGCGTGGAGTTCATCGTGCTCACATCGAGGCGATCAGCTTCTCGACCCGCTCGTCGACGCTGCGGAACGGGTCCTTGCAGAGCACGGTGCGCTGCGCCTGGTCGTTGAGCTTGAGGTGTACCCAGTCGACGGTGAAGTCGCGTCGCTTCTCCTGTGCCCGGCGGATGAAGTCGCCGCGAAGTTTGGCGCGGGTGGTCTGCGGCGGGACCGACTTGGCTTCGAACACGGCCAGGTCGGACACGATTCGCTCAACGGCGTGCTTGCGCTGCAGCAGGTAGTACAGCCCGCGGGTACGGGAGATGTCGTGGTAGGCCAGGTCGAGCTGCGCGACCCGCGGTGAGGACAGCGGCAGGTCGTGCTTGCCTCGGTAGCGCTCGATGAGCTGGTACTTGGTCGCCCAGTCGATCTCGCGGTCGATCTTGGACAGGTCCTGCTGCTCGATGGCGTCCAGCGTGCGGCCCCACAGTTCGAGCACCCGCTTGGCCGACTCGTCGTCGCCCTCGCGGCTCATGAAGTCGACGGCCCGGCTGTAGTACTCGCGCTGGATCTCCAGCGCCGACGCGGTGCGTCCGGCGGCCAGGCGCACCGAGCGGGTCCCGGTGAGGTCGTGGCTGATCTCGCGGATCGCCCGGATCGGGTTCTCGAGGGTGAGGTCGCGGAACGTGACCCCGCCCTCGATCATCCGCAGTACGAGATCTGCTGCGCCGACCTTGAGCATCGTCGTGGACTCGTTCATGTTCGAGTCGCCGACAATGACGTGCAGCCGGCGGTAGCGCTCGGCGTCGGCGTGCGGTTCGTCGCGGGTGTTGATGATCGGCCGGCTGCGGGTGGTGGCCGACGAGACGCCTTCCCAGATGTGCTCGGCGCGCTGGCTGATGCAGTACACGGCGCCGCGCGGGGTCTGCAGCACCTTGCCGGCGCCGCAGATGAGCTGGCGCGTCACGAGGAACGGGATCAGGACGTCGGCCAGCCGGCTGAACTCGCCATGCCGCCCGACCAGGAAGTTTTCATGGCAGCCGTAGGAGTTGCCGGCCGAGTCGGTGTTGTTCTTGAACAGGTAGATGTCGCCGGCGATGCCCTCGTCGTGCAGGCGCTTCTCGGCGTCGACGACCAGTCCTTCGAGGATCCGCTCCCCCGCCTTGTCGTGGGCGACCAGGCTGGCCAGCGAATCGCACTCCGGCGTCGCGTATTCCGGATGGCTGCCGACATCGAGGTAGAGCCGGGCGCCGTTGCGCAGGAAGACGTTCGACGATCGCCCCCATGACACGACGCGGCGGAACAGATAGCGCGCGACCTCGTCGGGCGAGAGCCGCCGCTGCCCGTGGAACGTGCACGTGACGCCGTACTCGTTCTCGATACCGAAGATGCGCTTCTGCACGTGCTCCACCCTAGATGCCCGGGCGCACGCGTGCCGTCTTGCGGTCGTGCTTTACATATGCCATTGTCGTGTAAAGCAGGCCGACTGAACGAGCCGCTCTGTCAAAATGGGTGTGAAAGCGGGATGGTGTGCGATGCGCGAAGGTTCTCTGTCCGGCCAGCCGAAATCCGTTTCGGCCGAGCGTCCCGACTGGCGTGACGGCAAGCGCTACCTCTGGCTGCTCGGCACCGTCGTACCGATGTTTCTCTTTGCCGGTTGGGGAATGGTGAACCTGACCGGTCTGGGTCTGTTCTGGTGGATGGGGCCGCTGTGGCTCTACCTGCTCATCCCGGTGCTCGATCTCGCGTTCGGGGCCGACCCGACCAACCCACCTGACAGCGTGGTGGCCTGGCTGGACCAGGACCGCTACTACCGCTGGGTGACCTACCTGTTCCTGCCGCTGCAGTTCGTCGCGGTCTTCGTCGGTTTCTGGCTCATCACGCATCACGGCGGGCTCAGCGTGGTCGACAAGCTCGGTATCGCGGTCACGCTCGGCTCCATGAACGGCGTCGCGATCAACACCGCCCATGAACTCGGGCACAAGAAGGAGCACCTCGAGCGTTGGTTCGCCCGGGTCGCGCTCGCGCCGACCGGGTACGGCCATTTCTTCATCGAGCACAACCGGGGCCACCACGTGCGCGTCGCGACCCCCGAGGACCCCGCCTCGAGCCGGCTCGGCGAGTCGTTCTGGGCCTTCCTCCCCCGCACCGTGATCGGCAGCGTGCGCAACTCATGGCGGTTGGAGCGGACCCGGCTGCGCCGGATGGGCACGCGCACGTTCTCGCTACGCAACGACGTCCTCAACGCGTGGGCGATGACCGTGGTGCTGTGGGGCGTGCTGCTTGCGCTGTTCGGCATCGGCATCGTGCCGTACCTGCTGATCCAGGCGGTGTTCGGGTTCGCGCTGCTCGAAGCGGTCAACTACATCGAGCATTACGGCCTCAAGCGCCAGCAGTTGGCTAACGGGCGGTGGGAGCGGGTCAACCCGCGGCACAGCTGGAACAACAACAACATCACGACGAACCTGTTCCTCTACCACCTGCAGCGGCACAGCGACCACCACGCCAACCCGACCCGGCGCTATCAGGCGTTGCGGCACTTCGAGGAATCGCCGCAGCTACCCGGCGGGTACGCGACGATGATCGTGCTGGCGTACTTCCCGCCGCTGTGGCGCCACGTGATGGACAAGCGCGTGCTTGCGCATTACGGCGGCGACGCGAGCCTGGCCAACATCCAGCCGTCGAAGTCGGGCAAGATCCTGGCCCACTACGGCGACCCAAGTCGTGGCGGCGTGCAAAACTCGGCCGCTGTGCTTGGCCAAGCGCCTCGACCTTCGGTCGGCGCGCCGCCTTCTGCGGCTGACAAGCTGGCCATGTGAGCAGGTACCGATGCGAGGTCTGCGACTACGTCTACGACGAGGCGCACGGGGACCCGCGCGAAGGATTCCCGGCCGGTACGCCGTGGCCCGATGTCCCGGATGACTGGTGCTGCCCGGACTGCGGCGTACGCGACAAGATCGACTTCGTGGCGCTCGACGACAACGCGGCGTCGGCGTGACGTCGACTGGCCGGCCCGTCCCCTACCCCGAGGCGGCGCGCACGCTGCTGCGCGACACGATCGTCGCCGCGGTCGACGAGTTGGTGCGCTCACGGGGCTGGTCAGCCACGACGATGTCCGATGTGGCCGCGGCGGCCGGGGTGAGTCGGCAGACCGTCTACAACGAGTTCGGGTCGCGACGTAGCCTGGTCGAGGCCTACGTCCGGCGCGAGATCGAGGCCCTGATCGAGGGAGTCGAGGATGCCGTGCGGGCATCACACGAGGATGCGCGCAATGCGTTGCATGCTGCCTTCGGCCTGTTCCTCAAGCTGGCGTCGGACGAGCCGCTCGTCCAGGTGATCGTCGCTGACGCCGAAGGGGGCGAGCTGGTCCGGCTGCTCACCGGGTTGGGCCGACAGGTCGCCACCGACCGGATCGGGCGGCTGATCGTCGAAGTCTGGCCGCAGGTCTCGGTGGCCGACGCGGAACTGGTCGCAGAGTCCATGGCGCGGCTCGCGATCAGCCACGCGCTGCTGCCCACGTCCGACCCGCAGGACACGGCAACCGCCGTCACCCGCCTGGTCGGCCCTTTCATCGACGAGATCCTGGCGCCCTGAGCGTCCTTGGGCGGCGGGCCGCTCAGTCAGTGGCTTTGGGGTGCCAGATGCCGAATCGGTTGCCCTGCGGATCGGTGAGATGGGCGAATTCGATCTGTCCGTTGTCGATGAACGGGACGACGACTGCGGCGCCGAGTTCCTGTGCGCGGGCGATCGCAGCGTGCACGTCGTCGACTTGGACGTAGAAGATCGCGTAGCTCGCCCCGCCCAGTTGTGAGGTGTCCCAGAGGCCACCGGCGCCCTCGTTGACCATGCTGTACCGAGCGGGCATCGACGGCTCGCCGACCTCCCAGTCGAACATCGCGCTGTAGAACGCCTTGGCGACCTCCGGCTCCGGCGATCCGATCTCGAAGTAATTCACGTCGTTCGTCATGCCAGCCTCCGCAGCTCCGATGTTCTTGGCTTCGCACGATAGACATGGCGTCTGACAACGGACCTGCCGTGATAAACGTTCGTTAGGTGAGGGCGGAATCCGCGGCGAACCGCGCAGCCGACGTGAGTTGATCACCTGATCCCGGCCGCCCGAGGAGCGCGGTCACGCCGGATGCCCGTTCAGAGGGTCAGCTGCAGGATCGCGCGGTCGCCGAACGTGATTTCGACCTTCGAGATCTGGTCGCGGGTCAGCGCCGTGCCGCCGGTGAAGTGGATCACCTTGCCCGGGATCAGTTTCCAGCTGCCTGCAGGATGCGGAACGTTGTGCTTGTCGACCACAACGAGCTGGTAATCCCACGGCTGCGTGCCGTTCGTGTAGTACTGGCATACCAGGTCGATCTTTGTACCCCAGCGGACGTTGCTCACTGCCGCCGTCGCGTGCACCGGGCTGCTCACCAGCGCGCTCATCGCCTGTGGTTGGGGCGCCGACGTGCCCGGCGACGACGACGGCCAGACGACGACGACCAGCGCGACGAGGCACGCGGCGGCCAGCCCGGCCAGACCGCTGGTCAACCAGCGGCGCCGACGCCGTTCGAACCGGGCGCGGCTCAGCAGTTGAGGCAGCAGGTTGGCCGGTGGATCCTGCGGCTCGTCGCCGTAGGCACTGGCCGGGACCCTGGCGAGCAGGGCCGGCATCGAGGCGACCTCGCGCACCCGATTGGTGCACTCGGCGCAGGTCTCGAGATGATGCTCGAAGGCCGCGCGCTCTTCGGCGGAGAGCGCGCCAAGGACGTATGCCGCGTCATCGTGGGCGAACGGGTCAACTGTGGTCACAGCACACCTCCCATCTCGTCGAGCGCAAGGCGCAGGGCGCGCAATGCGTAGTGGGTTCGGGACTTGATCGTTCCGGGCGGAACTCCGATCGCCATCGATGCCTGCGCGACCGAGGCCCCGCGCAGATAACACTCGAGCAGGACCTCGCGGTGCTCGATGGACAGCGTGCGCATGGCCGCAGTCACCAATTGATGGTCAAGTGCCTGGTCGGTGCCGTCGGACACCGACTGCTCCGGCACGTCGTCTGTGACGTACTCGGGCCGGCTACGTGTGGCCCGCCACTCGTCGATGACGATCCGCTTGGCGACGGTGAACAGCCAACCGCGCGCTGAGCCTCGTGACTGGTCGAGCACCTGCGGGTTGCGCCACGCCCGCAACAGGGTCTCTTGCACCACGTCCTGCGCCCTGCCGCGGTCGCCGTTGGTCAGGTTCACCACGTAGGCCCACAGCGCGCGGGCGTGCTCGTCGTGCAGCGCGCGCAGCAGGTCGGCCTCGCTGGTGGCCACGTGACCTCCCGCCGTAGTTTCCCGCTGGCCCGCCCTGATCGGGTCGAGTGTCAGTGTGCTACTCATCGGCCCCACTTGCTCGGCATTCCCCCACAACTAGGGATACGTCCGGCGGCGCCGATGAGTTCAGCTGGGGCTCTTGCCGTCGTCCTCGTCGTGTGGCGGCGTGTCGGCCGGTGCTGGCTCGGACGGCTCGCCGTGTTCGGCGGGCAGCAGTGCGGTCAGGGCCAGGCCGCTGAGGCGCTTGAACTTGCGCGAGCCCCGGGTGCGGTCGAGAACGGCCACCTCGAGCTGGCTGGCGGGCAGCGACCGGGTGGCCCCGTCGGAACCCCCGACCGAGGCCAGTGCCTCGACGGCCACGGTCAGTGCGTCGCCCAGTGCCAGCCCGGCCCGGAACTCGCGGCGCATATGCGTGGTCAGCGCATCGGCCTGGCCGCCCATGACGAGGAACGCCGCTGCCGTCTCGTCGACGATCGTGCCGTCGTAGGACAGCCGGTAGAGCTGGTCGTCGGCCGGGTTCTGGCCCACCTCGGCCAGGCAGAGCTCGACCTCGTAGGGCTTCTGTTGCTCGGTGAAGATCGACCCCAGCGTCTGGGCGTAGGCGTTGGCCAGCGCTCGCGCGGTGACGTCGCGTCGGTCGTAGGAGTACCCCCGCAGGTCGGCGAGCCGGATCCCGGCCACCCGCAGGTTCTCGAACTCGTTGTACTTGCCCACCCCGGCGAACGCGATTCGGTCGTAGATCTCGCTGATCTTGTGCAGGGCGGAGCTGGCGTTCTCGGTGACGAGAAGCACGCCGTCGGTGTAGGTGGTGACGATGACACTGCGGCCGCGAGCGATGCCCTTGCGGGCGTACTCGGAGCGGTCCCGCATGATCTGCTCAGCGGAGGCGTAGAACGGCATCGACATGGTGCTGTCTCCTGGCTCAGGCGCCTGGGCGGTTTGCGCGGTCGGCAATTATGGCGCGCACGACCGGGTCGAGGTCGGAGTCAGGGACGCGGCTGGTGCCCTCGGCAGTGGCCAGCATGACGACCGGGTAGATGCCGCGCGTCAGGTCCGGGCCGCCTGTGGCCGAGTCGTCGTCGGCGGCGTCGTACAGGGACTCGACGACGACCCGGATCACGCCGTCGCTGTCGAGGTCGGGGCTCCACAGCTTCTTCAGGGCGCCGCGTGCGAACAACGAGCCCGAGCCCACCGAGTGATAGTGCTGCTCGGGGTAGCGACCGCCGGTGACGTCGAAGCTGTAGATCTTGCCGGCGTGGGCGATATCGGGCGCGTCGAGGTCGAAGCCGGCGAACAGGGGGACGACGGCCAGCCCCTGCAGCGCTTGGCCGAGGTTGCCGCGGATCATGGTGGAGAGCCGGTTCGCCTTGCCCTCGAGCGTGAGCTGAGTGCCCTCGATCTTCTCGTAGTGCTCGAGCTCGACCTGGTACAGCCGCACGATCTCGATGGCCAGCCCTGCGGTGCCCGCGATCCCGACCAGTGAGTAGTCGTCGGACGCGAAGACCTTCTCGATGTCGCGCTGGGCGATCAGATTGCCCGCCGTGGCCCGCCGGTCGCCGGCCATGACCACGCCGCCGGAGAAGTTCGCGGCCACGATGGTCGTGCCGTGCGGCGCGAGCGCCGGCACTCCCCCGGCTGCGGGCAGCAAATTCGGCGCGGCCGCGGAAAGGAATTCGGTGAACGAGGACGAGCCGGGTGAGGTGGCGTAGCGCAGGATGCCGTGGTCGGGGCCGCGCCCGCCCGCCCGCTCGATGCTCAACGTCGCTCCCTCTGCGCTGGTGAATCCGTGTTCTGTGACCCTACCCAGACGGTGGGACGACGATCGACGTCAGGCTGCGCGAGGACTACTGGCCGCCCTTTTGCACGAATGCCCGCACGAAGTCCTCGGCGTTCGTCTCGAGCACGTCGTCGATTTCGTCCAGGATCGCGTCGACGTCCTCGGTCAGCTTCTCGTGGCGTTCGGCGACGTCGCTGGTCGACTCGGCGCTGGTCTCGACCTCGTCTGTCTTTTCAGTCTGGCGCTGTGGCCGGTTCTGGCCGCTGTCGTGGGTCGGCATCGTCCACTCCCTCTCTGGTCCTTCTGTCATCACCCTAGCCGCGCGTGTCCACAGATTCTCTTTGCGGAGCCGGTGTCGGTGTCTCGACCTAGGCTGCGCGCCATGACAGTCCCCGCAGTCATCAGCCTGGTCACGCTCGGGGTACGCGACGTGACCGCCGCCACTCGCTTCTACCAGGCGCTCGGTTTCGAGCTCTCGCCCGGTTCTGTCGACGGTGCGGTGAGCTTCTTTCGCACGTCGGGCGCCCGGCTGGGGCTGTTCGGCCAGGACGATCTGGCGGCCGACGCGCAGGCCGAGGCCCGCACCTCGGACGGGTTCCGCGGCGTCTCGGTGTCGATCAACGTCGAGTCCCCCAGCGCCGTCGACGCCGCGCTCAGCGCCGCTGCGGCGGCCGGCGCGACGATTGCCAAGCCGGCGCACACCGCCGAGTGGGGTGGCTACAGCGGTTACTTCGCTGACCCCGACGGTCACCTGTGGGAGGTCGCGCACAACCCGTTCTGGCCCCTCGGCCGCGACGGCCTGCCCCAGCTCCCGTGACGAGCGTTCAGCTGCCCATGTTCAGCGCATGCGTCGCGAGTGAACCGCCGTCGGCCACGAACTCCGACCCGGTCGAGTAGGAGCTCCGGTCGCTGGCCAGGAACAGCACGAGCTCGGCGATCTCCTCCGAGTTGCCCATCCGGCGCAGGGCGAGTTTCTTGGTGACCGGCGTGAGGTCGACCTCGTAGCCGCCGATCGCGTCCTGGACCATCTTCGTGTCGATCATGCCCGGGTGCACCGAGTTGACCCGGATGCCTCTGGGGCCGAGCTCCAGCGCAGCCACCTTCGTCATGCCGCGGATCGCGAACTTGCTCGCTGTGTACGCGACCACCATCGGCATTCCGGCGATTCCCTCCACCGACGAGACGTTGACGATCGATCCACCGTCGCGCA
Organism: Pseudonocardiales bacterium; assembly: GCA_025965875.1. Classification (GTDB taxonomy): domain Bacteria; phylum Actinomycetota; class Actinomycetes; order Mycobacteriales; family Jatrophihabitantaceae; genus QHCC01. Next base: position 3,948 of record JAOPWD010000253.1, on the reverse strand, counting down.
TCGCCCGCGCTGCGGCTCGCATGCCGAGGAAGCAGCCGAACTGGTTGACCCGGATCACCCGTTCGTAGTCGGCCAGCGTCGTCTCGGCCAGGGCGGAGAAATGCAGCACGCCCGCGTTGTTGACGAGCACGTCCAGTCCGCCCAGCGTCTCGACGGCCTCACCGACGACCGCCGCCCAGTCCTCCTCGGCCGAGACGTCGAGATGGCGGTAGTAGGCGGCAGCCCCCAGCTCCTCGGCGAGCTCTTTGCCGGCCTCGTCGCTGACGTCGGCAATGACGACGCGCGCGCCCTCATCGACGAAGCGTCGCGCGGCGGCCGCGCCTTGGCCGCGCGCGGCCCCAGTGATGATCGCAACCTTGCCGGCCAGGCACCCCTCGGGCGGACTCACGTCAGCCGACGTTCGGCTTGCAGACCCGGCACGTGGTCGGGTTGACTTCCGTCCCCGTCATGACCTTCAGGTCGTCGCGGTGCGCGATCAGGGCGCAGTCGCGACGGTGAACCGTAGTGCCCCCACCGGCGAACACGGGCACGGCACCGGCGTCGGCCGCCGCGGTGTCGAGCGGCGAGCCACCGCCCTGGCGCGACACCATGTCGGCCAGGATCAGGATCGTGTCGGCCAGCTGCCGTGAGCTGTCGCGCTGATCGGCGGCGACCTTCGCCAGCCAGGCTCCGAAGTACAGGAACCCGCCGAGGAACGTCAGGCCGAGCCCGAGGATGCCGCCGGAGATCAGATAGGTGCGCTGGTCGTAGTCGTAGTGCGAGTGCGCGGTCCCGTACCAACCGAGGCAGATGACCAGGATGCCCATCGGCATCAGCACGGCTCCCGCCGCGAACAGCACGAGCTGAAGGGTGCGGTAGCGCTGGTCGCGAACCGCGGCAGGGTTCACCAACCGGGCCTGGGCGGTTTGCGGTCTACGCGGTACGGCGATCGACGACATCCGTCACCCCTTTCGTAGGTCGGGCACACCGGTGTGTAGTCCGAACTCGCAGTTGCCCGGACCGCCGAGCAGGAAGCCGCCGGCCCGGCGCAGTCCCCAGCCCATGATCGCGGCGAAGGCGAGCGCGGCCAGCACGAGCATTCGGGGCACAGCGGCGAGTCCTGGCAGGTGCAACGCGACCGGCGCAGCGCTCACCGGCACCTGGCCGGTCCCCGCCGCACCGCCGCCGGTGCCGGTGTCGCCTGTACCTGCGTCACTGCCGGTCCCGGTGTCGCCGCTGCCCGAGCTGCCACCGCCGCCGCTCGAACCGGTGTCGCCGCCGCCCGGGCTGCCACCCCCGCCCGCCCCGCCACCGCCGGTCGAGCTCCCGCCACCGCTTTCGAACGCGGGCGATGCGTTTGCTGAGGCGGCGACGTCGCCGACGGTCAGCACGATCTTCGGGCCGAGCGAGATGATCGGTGCCAGCTGCTCCGCGGCGGACGGACCGAGCAGTGCCAGGATGGCGCTCAGCGGGCCGTTGAGCGCGGTCTTCAGCGGCGCGGTGTCGACAGTGATGACCAGGACCTTGGCGGTGAGCTCACCCTGCGCGCCGCTCACCGTTCTCTTCACCGGCAGGGTCGACAGCTCGATCCCGAGGCTCTTGAGCACTGTGGTGAGCGTCGCGGACACAGCCGGCAGGGCCGCGCCGGTCCCCGCGATGTTCAAGCCCTTGTCGTCCAGTGCGATCTTGTTTCCGGCGATCGTGACCCCGCTGATCGTCGCGCCCCCGGTGAGCGTGGCTTTGGTCCCGTCGCTCACCACCTGAGACGTGACGTCGACGCCGTCGATCGAGATCAGGCCGCCGAGCAGTCCGATGCTGGCCGCGGCCGCGTGAGCGACGGAGGTGACCGTCTTGTCGGCGACGGTCGTCGTGCTGGTGCTCGTCACGTGCTGGACGGTGAGCAGCGTGGCCAGTGCAGCCGAGATCGGAAGCGGGGCGGGGGCACCTGGCGCTGCGGCCGCCGGGGGCTGGCCGCCGAGCTGGGGCAGCCCGGCACCGGTGCCGCCGAGCAGGTCAGTCTTTGGTCCGGCCAGGCCGAGCAGGGTCACCGAACTGTCGGTCGTGAACCCGTCGCTCGAGGTGGCCATGCCGTTGCCGTCGGTGAGCTGGACGGCGTTCTTCGCAGGGGCGTCGGCCGTGGCGGGGAAGCGTGAGTTCGCCTGCACCGGGTACTTCTGACCGGGCGAGCCGGTGAGTTGGTCGAAGCCGTCGCCGACGACGAAGCCGGGCCACACGTAGCTGGCCAGGGCGCGGGTGGTCGGTCCGCTCTCGACGTTCGACTTGGTGTAGGCCACGCTCACGTCCCCTTGGGGGGTAGCGGGAATGGGGATCGTCGGATCGAAGACCTCGGCGTGCACGACAGTGGCGGTGGCGATCGCTTCGTAGCCGCCCAGTGACGTGTCGGCCGATGCCGCCGGTCCCGGCCAGAGGAGCGTGACGAGCGCGATCACCGCGCCGGTCGCCCACCACTTGCGTTGAGCTGTCACGCCGCTCCCCCAAAGTAGAGGTCACTCAATTTGTGCCGGATCTCTGCGGGTTCGCCTGTCGCCACCACGCGGCCACCGAGCATGACGGCGGCATAGTCGGCGACCCGCAGGGCACTGTTCGCGAACTGTTCCACGACCAGGATGGAAACGCCCTGTTCAGCTATCTCGGCGACCGTGTCGTAGAGCTGTTCCACGATGAGCGGCGCCAGGCCCATCGAGAGTTCGTCGAGCAGCAACAGCGCTGGATCCGAAGCGAGCGACCGGGCCAGCGAGAGCATCTGCTGCTCGCCGCCGGACAGGCTGCCGGCCAGTTGCCGCCGCCGTTCCTTCAGCCGCGGGAACCGCGAGTATGCCTCGGTGAGGATCTTCTCCACCCGCGGACCCGAGTACGAGGCCAGCCACAGGTTCTCCTCGACCGTGAGGTTCGGGAAAACGCCGCGGCCTTCGGGCACCATGCACAGGCCGGCGCGGGTGAGCTCGTCGGGCGTGGCTCCCGAGACGTGCACGCCGCCGAGGTGCACGTCGCCCGCTGTCGGGGTCATCAGCCCACTGATCACGCGCAGCAGCGTGGTCTTTCCTGCGCCGTTGGCCCCGAGCAGGGCGACGACCGCACCACGCGGTACGACGAGGTCGACACTGCGCAGCACCTCGATGCGCCCGTAGGCGGCGCGCACACCGATGAGTTCGAGGATCGGCGTGCCGCTCATGTCCCGGCCCCCACCGGCGGCAACTCCATGGTGGTCTCGGCCGGGCCGGCGTGATCGTCGCTGAAGCCGAGATAGGCGGCCTGCACCGTGCGGTTGGCCCGGATCTGCTGCGGCGTCCCGGTGGCGATCACCTGGCCGAACTCCAGCACGTGGATGAGGTCGCAGACACCCATGACCAGATCCATGTCGTGCTCGACGAGCAGGATCGCCCGCCCGTCGGCGGCCAGTTCCTTGAGCAACCCGCCGAACGCCTCCGTCTCGGATTCGTCCAAACCCGACGACGGCTCGTCGAGCAGCAGCAGGCGGGGCTCGATCGCCAGCGCCCGCGCCATCTCCAGCAGCCGCGCGACACCCGTCGGCACCGAGTCAGCCCGCTGCTGCGCGTAGTCGGTCAGGCCGACGCGCTCGATGAGCCCGTCGACCTTGCCGTTGTCGCCGCGCCGCAACCAGCCACGTGGACCGGCATGGATCTCGCTGGCGACCAGGACGTTCTCGCGAACTGTCAATGATCCGAAGGCCTCGAGCCGCTGGAAGGTGCGCCCCATGCCCGCCTTGGCCCGGCGGTTCGGCGACGCGCGGGTGACGTCGTGGCCGCGAAAGCGCACGCGTCCGCTCGTCGGCGGCTGCAGGCCGGTGATGACGTTGAACAGCGTCGTCTTGCCGGCGCCGTTGGGGCCGATGAGCCCGGTGATCGTGCCCTCGTCCGCGGCGATCGAGGCGTCGTCGACCGCTGTGACGCCACCGAATTTCACCGTCACCCCGGTGGCTTCAAGCAA
>JAOPWD010000246.1 GCA_025965875.1 Pseudonocardiales bacterium | reverse complement strand
CTACGTCAGCCACCACCTTTCTGAGGTAGCGCGCTTGTGCGATCGGGCCACCTGCGTTCGTGAGGGACGCGTCGTGGCCGAACTCGAGGAGAGGCAGCTGACCAAGGACGCTCTCGTCAACGCGGTGCTGGGCGAACGCGACGCACGCGCGGTGGCGCGCGTCCCTAAGGCCCGACGCACCACGGCCTCGAAGATCGAGCTGCGCGGGGTCAGCGGCAGGCGGCTCCGCGCGGTGTCGATGTCGGCCGCTCGCGGCGAGGTGACCGGTCTGGCCGGACTGCTCGGCTCGGGGGTGAGCGAGCTCATCGACATCCTTACCGGGAACGTCAGACCGATCCACGGCGAGATCGTGGTTGACGGCACGTCGGCCTCCATACGGAGTCCGGCCGACGCGCTCACGTATGGCATTGGGTCCCTGGCCGGCGATCGCTCGCGGACCGCGTTCCGGTCGTTGAGTGTGCGGGAGAACGTCAGCATCACCGCGCTCGGCGCGTGGTGCGGCCGCAGTGGTCTGCTGCGCCGGGGTGTGGAGAGGCGCGGCGCCGCGGAGGCCCTGGCGATGGTCTCGGTCAAGACCGATGCCAGCCTTCCGCTCGGGGCGTTGTCAGGCGGGAATCAACAACGTGCGTTGGTCGCGCGGCTTCTGGCCGCCGATGTCAGTGTGCTGGTGTTCGACGAGCCGACGGTTGGTGTTGACATCGAAGCCCGCGCGGAGCTGTGGGCGAGCATACGAAGGATCGCCGAACGTCGGGCCGTTGTCGTCGCAAGTTCCTATCCTGAGGAGCTGGCCGCGCTATGTGACCGTGTCATCTGCTTAAGGAACGGTGCGGTGGTGGCGGAGTTGACCGGCGAGCACTGCACCGAAGCAGAGATCGTCCATGCGACTACATGAGCGCCGACGGCATGGAGCCGGTGCCGGTCCTGTCCAGGAGGCATGCGGCCGGCGGTGGTGGGGCCCGGGGGTTGCTGTTCACGATTCTCGGTGAGTTCGTCCTGCCGGCTGGCGGCGCGGCCTGGACCTCAGCCTTCCTGGAAGTCCTGACCCGCCTGGACGTCGACGAGAAGGCTAGTCGGCAGGCACTGATGCGGACCGCCGCGGACGGATGGTTGCGTTCGGACCGCGTCGGTCGTCGGACGAGATGGCACTTGACGAGTGCGGCACAGCGGCTGCTGACAGAGGGCGCGGAGCGGATCTTCGGCTTCGCCGACGCCGCCTCGTCTTGGGACGGCCAGTGGCTGGTAGTTGTGAGCCGCGGTACTGATGCCGACCGCGCAACCCGCCACCATCTGCGCACCAGGCTGGCCTGGGCCGGGTGCGGTACGCCCGGACCCGGTGTGTGGATAAGCCCCCGACTATCGAACGCCGCCGAGGTCAGAAGCATCTTCGCAGCCGACGGACTTCTGAACGAGGCGCAGATCTTTGTCGCTGCGCACGACGGCGGCGACCTGCAGGCGATGGCCCGTGCGGCGTGGGACCTTGACGCGATCGAGGAGCGATATTCGCAGTTCATCGCCGACTTCAGCGATCCGCTCGTTGCCGATCCGCTCGTGCACGTCCTCGAACTGGTGCATGCCTGGCGCCGCTTTCCTTGGATCGACCCGGGGCTTCCCGCCGACCTGCTGCCCGATGGCTGGAGTGGGGCCAAGGCGGCGGAACTATTCAAGAATCGCTATGCGAGTTGCGTAGCGGCGGCGAAGTTGGCCTGGCAGGACATCGCGGTCTAGGTGGCGGCCAGCCCGCCGGCGTCCCTTCTTTCGCGCAAGCCTGTCGAGTAACTAGTGGCCCCGACCGGATCGGGTATCCTGCGTTGGGCGAGAGGTGGTCGATGTCGGTAGAGGCTGAGCTGCAGGTTCCGAGGCAGCAGTGGCTGAACCACATGGATAGCGCCCGCTCGGCACTGGTGACTCTGCTTGCCACCTACGTGTATCCGGATCCCAAGCCGGTCTCTACCGCAGCATTCGTGCACGCGCTGGGCCTACTCGGATTCAACGAGAAGGCGATCCGCCAAGCGTTGATCCGTATCCGTACGTCAGGGCTGCTGAACACGGTCAAAGTCGGACGCCGCTCGCTGTGGGAACTGTCGAGTACGGGCTACCAGTTGATGGACGAGGGGATGCACCGACTCGAGTCGCTGAACCGCGAGGATCGCGCCTGGGACGGTCGGATGTACCTTGTGAGCGTCGACGTGCCACAGCGCGACAGAGCTATCCGCCACACGATTACGACGCGGTTGGGCTGGGCGGGATATGCGTCGATCGCGCCTACGCTTTGGGTCAGCACGAACCCGGCCGCCGAGCAGGTTGCGCAGAGGCTGATGGCTGAACTAGAGCTTCCCTCTTTTTCGCTGGTTGCCGAGCATGGAGCGATCGGCGACATCCATCGGGTAATCCGCGACGCGTGGGATCTACCTGGAGTCGCCGTCGAATACCGCACATTCATCGATGAGTTCAGCAGCATGCAGCCGCGCAACCCGGACGATTACTTTGTTGCTCGTGCCCAAATAGGCCATCAGTGGCGGCGGTTTCCATTCATCGATCCGGGACTACCTCGTGAGATGCTCCCAAAAAACTGGGCCGGCGTCCCAGCGAGCAAGCTCTATCGCAAGCTGCGGGGGCGGTGGCATGGGCCCGCGTCCGAACGTTGGAGCGAGCTGAATCTAGCGGCCGACGGAAAAATCTAGACTGTCCGACCTGACGCAGTCGTCCCGTAGCTGTCGATGGAGCCAGACCTTCGTGGCTTGAGTTGTGATTCGCCCGGACACCGACCGATCCTCGGGCCGCTCACTCGCGCTGGGCGAGGTCGTAGACCACCCATCCATCGGCTGCGCGCATCACGGCCTGCCGGCTCGCCTTCTCTTGCATGCTGAGACGCCCGACCACGTCGATGAATGTCCAGGCGGCGTCGTCAGCTTTGCGTACGGACTCGGCGAGAAGCTCGGGATCTTCGAATCGTGCGACGGCTCACGCCGCCAACTGAGTGATTTGCTACAAATACTTGACACATAGCAATAAAGATGTGGAACATAGATGTCGAGCCAGGCCGTCCATGCAGGAGGACAACCCATGACGATCGTCGCTATGCACGATGCCCTCGCCCCCACAAACGGAACACCCGTCGCGGATCCGGGATCAGTTCCCGCGATCGACTTCCGAGTGTCCCCGGACACGTACAAGCATTGGCGTATCGCGCTTAACGGCGACGTCGCGACCGTGACGATGGACGTTGATGAGCAGGGCGGTCTCGTCCCCGGCTACGAGCTGAAGTTGAACTCCTACGACCTCGGCGTGGACATCGAGCTGTACGACGTCGTGCAGCGGCTTCGGTTCGAACACCCCGAGATACGGACTGTCGTGCTCACGAGCGGCAAGGAGAAGATCTTCTGCGCCGGGGCGAACATCCGGATGCTCGCGGGCTCGGCGCACTCGTGGAAGGTGAACTTCTGCAAATTCACCAACGAGACCCGCAATGGTATCGAGGACGCCACCGCGAACTCCGGCCAAACCTACGTGGCGGCGCTAAACGGAACAGCCTCGGGCGGTGGCTACGAGCTGGCCCTGGCCTGCGAGCACATCATGCTCGTGGACGACCGATCGTCGGCCGTGTCTTTGCCTGAACTCCCACTGCTGGGAGTCTTGCCGGGCACCGGCGGCCTCACCCGGGTGGTCGACAAGCGCCACGTGCGCCGGGACCTGGCCGACTACTTCTCCACCAAGTCCGAAGGGATCGGTGGCAGGAAGGCTGTCGAATGGCGGTTGATCGACGAGGCTGTGCCACGTCCTAAGTGGGACGAGGTCGTGGCGGCGCGGGCCGCGGAGTTCGCCACCTCGTCCACCCGGCCGAACGATGCCGAGGGCGTCACGTTGACGCCGTTGGCCAAGACCCGCACACCGGATGCCATCGGGTACCGGTACGTGTCGGCGAAGCTGGACCGCGAGACGCGGCAGGTGGCAATTACCGTGCTCGGGCCGGAGCAGGACGCACCCGCGGATGCGGCGGCCATCCATGCGCACGGCGTGGATTTCTGGACGCTGGCCGTGACACGCGAGCTCGACGATCTGATCCTCGACCTGCGCACCAACGAGACCGAACTAGGCACGTGGGTGTTCCGCACCCTGGGCGACGGTGCACGAGTCCGGGCCTACGACCAGCTACTGCTGGACAACGCCGAGGACTGGCTGGCGAACGAGATCCTGCTCTACCTCAAGCGCACGCTCAAGCGAATTGACGTGACGAGTCGGAGTCTGATCGCGCTGATTGAGCCGGGCAGCTGCTTCGCCGGCTCCCTCCTAGAGCTGGCACTGGCCGCGGATCGATCATTCCAGCTCTTGGGCACGTTCGAGGATGTCGACCCGGGCGCCGAGCCAGCCGCGATCGCCGTTGGTTCGATCAACTTCGGCGCCCTGCCGATGAGCAATGGGCTGACCCGTCTGCAGACCCGCTACCTCGGCCAGGACGCCGACCTGGAGGCGGTACGGGCTCGCATCGGCACGCCGCTCGAATCCGATGCCGCTGCCAGGCTCGGCCTCGTGACGTTCACCCCCGACGACATCGACTGGGAAGACGAAGTGCGCATCTCGGTCGAGGAGCGGTCCAGCTTCAGTCCGGACGCACTGACCGGACTTGAGGCCAACTACCGATTCGCCGGCCCCGAGACCATCGAAACCAAGATCTTCGGTCGGCTGACCGCGTGGCAGAACTGGATCTTCTACCGCCCCAACGCATCCGGCGCCGACGGCGCGCTGCGCAAGTTCGGCACCGGCCAGCGCGCCGACTTCGACAGGAAGCGAGTCTGAGCATGACGACCACCGCGGACTACACCGAGAAGATCCCCAACAATGTCGAGCTGCACGAGGATCGACGGTTGCAGCGCGCGCTTGAATCGTGGCAGCCGAACTTCCTCAACTGGTGGGAGTCAATGGGGCCGACGTTGCCGACGGAGGACGTCTACCTGCGCACTGCCGTGAACGTCGGACGTGAGGGCTGGGCGCACTTCGGCCACGTCGCTATGAAGGACTACCGCTGGGGCATCTTCCTGGCCGAACGCAACCGTGATCGCCGCATCGCCTTCGGGGAACACAAGGGTGAGGAGGCGTGGCAGAAGGTCCCCGGCGAATACCGGGCGGATCTGCAACGTCTCATCGTCATCCAGGGCGACACCGAGCCTGCGAGCGTGGAGCAGCAGCGCAACCTCGGTGCCACCGCGCCGTCGCTGTACGACATGCGGAATCTCTTCCAGGTCAACGTGGAGGAGGGGCGCCACCTGTGGGCGATGGTCTACCTGCTGCACGCCTACTTCGGCCGCGAAGGCCGGGAAGAAGCCGAGGAACTGCTACACCGCAACTCCGGCAGCGAGGACGCCCCGCGCATCCTCGGCGCGTTCAACGAGGAGACACCCGACTGGCTCTCGTTCTTCATGTTCTACTTCTTCACCGACCGCGACGGAAAATACCAGCTCGGCTCCCTGAAGGAATCGGCGTTCGACCCGCTGAGCCGCACCTGCGAGTTCATGCTGAAGGAAGAGTCGCACCACATGTTCGTCGGCACCACGGGTATCGACCGGGTCGTCGAACGCACCGTGGAACTGATGAAGCAGCACGACACCGACGATGTCACCGCGCATGGCGGGATCTCCCTCAACGTGCTCCAGAAGTACGCGAGCTTCCACTACAGCGTCTCCCTGGATCTGTTCGGCTCGGAGACATCGACCAACGTGGCGAACTACTTCACCGCAGGTTTGAAGGGCCGCTGGTCGGAAGAGCGGCGCAAGGACGACCACCAACTGACCAGCGAATCGATCTTCGTCGACTCGATCAACGACGGTGAGATCGGCCAGAGCGAGGTGTCGGCGCTCGTCGGTCTGAACACCGACCTGCGCCGCGAATACATCTCAGACTGTCAGAACGGTGTCGACCGCTGGAACAAGATTCTGGACGACGCCAACATGCCGCAGCGGCTGTATCTGCCCAATGTCGCGTTCAACCGTAAGGTCGGGGCCTTCGCCGGGGTCGAGGCGACCCCCGAAGGCACGAAGCTCTCGTCGGCCGAATGGGAACTGCGCAAGGGGGACTGGCTACCGACCGCGGTCGACAAGACCTATGTTCGTTCGCTGATGCAGCCTGTGCACGAGCGCGGCAAGATCGCCTCCTGGATCGCGCCGCCCCGACAGGGCATCAACGGCCAGCCGTTCGACTACGACTACGTCCATCTCGCCTGACGGCAACCGGTCGTGACCGAGATTGCGCGGTCACGTCGCAATGCAGCACCCGGATCACGGACCGGTGAAGGAGAGAACATGACCGAACTATTCAACGCCTCGGAGTACGTGCTCGACCGACATGTCACCCGGCAACGGGGCGCGGCTTGCGTTGACGGGAGCAGCCAGAGACGTCACCTGCGCCGAGTTGGACAACCAAGTCATGCGCACGGCTTCCGCCCTGCACTGCCTAGGGCTGCAGCCCGAGCAAGGAGTGCTGACGTTCACGGCGGACTCGCCAGAGTTACGGCCATCGGTGAAAGCGAACAGTTCATGAGCCAGGAAGCCATTGACCGTGACCTCGCCGTGATCGGCGGGGGCCCGGTCGGGCTGTACGCGGCTTACTACGCCGGCTTGCGCAGCCTGTCGACCGTCATCATCGACTCGCTTCCCGAGCCCGGTGGCCAGGTGTCGGCGATGTATCCCGACAAGCCGATCTACGACATCGCGGGCTTTCCGTCGATCAAGGGACGCGACCTCGTCTCCGGTCTCGTCGAGCAAGTTACGCGCTTCGCGCCAACGTACGTGCTCGACCAACGTGCGCAGGTGCTCCAGCGAACCGGCAACGCAACGATCGAGATCACGACAGACAAGGGCGTTCTGATACGCGTCAGGGCAGTCGTGATCTCCGGCGGCATCGGTACCTTCACGCCCCGCCCGCTACCCGCTGGATCCGAATTCCTCGGTCGCGGTCTCGCGTTCTTCGTTCCCGCGCTGGACGCGCACGCAGGCCAGGACGTCGTCGTGGTCGGTGGCGGCGACAGTGCATGTGACTGGGCGCTGAGCCTGGAGCCGATCGCGCGCTCGGTGACGCTGGTGCATCGGCGGCCGGCGTTCCGTGCTCATGCCCACATCGTCGAGCAACTCCACGCCTCGACTGTCTCGGTGATCATCGATTCCGAGGTCAGCAAGCTCCTCGGTACCGATGGCGTCGAACAAGTCGAGATCACGGGCAAGGACGGCTCCACAATGACCCTCCCCGCGCAGGCGGTGATCGCCGCGCTCGGCTTCACGGCCAACCTCGGCCCTATCCGAGACTGGGGAGTCGAGATCGTCGGCAATCGCCACATCCCGGTGGACACGACGATGGCCACAAACATTCCCGGCGTCTACGCCGCGGGCGACATCACGGAGTACCGAGGCAAGGTCCGCCTGATCTCCGTCGGATTCGGCGAGGCGGCAACCGCCGTGAACAACGCGGCCGTACTCATCAACCCCGAGGAGCAACTGTTCCCCGGCCACTCGTCCGATTCGCTATCAATCGCAGTCTGAAAACGGGGGAGCCGTGCCCTACGTCATCGCCGCTGCCTGCATCGACATCACCGACAAGTCGTGCATGGAGGAGTGCCCTGTGGACTGCATTTACGAGGGCGACCGGAAGATGTATATCAACCCGACGCTGTGCATCGACTGCGGGGCGTGCGAGCCGGTCTGCCCCGTTGAGGCGATCAGCCAGGACCGCCGTGTATCCGATGACCAGCACGACTTCGTCGCCGACAACGCGCGGTTCTTCACAGCCCTGCTGCCCGGGCGGGGCGAGCCGATCGGTACTGCACTCGGAGCCACCGAGCTGGGCCGCGTTGGCGTCGACACCGAGCTGGTCTCGAACTACGAGGTCACTTGATGCTCGACGACGTGCTGTGCGACCTCCGCACCCTGGACTTCGTGCTCGCGCACGGCGGACGCGGCTGGTGGTACGACGCCGCGGGGTTCCTCACGCTGAGCAACGAGCACGTCTGGATCGAGCTGACCGGTCTGCCACCGTCACGCCTGCAGGCCTACTACGCACGTCCCAACAGGAGCCGACTCGCCCGTCGGATGACTTCGGTACCGACTCGCCGGGCATCCGCGGGATCGCCAGAAACAACCTCAAGGTGAGCTGATGCCCGTCAACGCCCTCGGTGACCTCGTTCCCGACATCCATCCCGAAGCCTTCGTCCACCCCGACGCCGTCGTGATCGGCGCGGTCACGATCGGCGCCGAGGCATCGATCTGGCCGAC
>JAOPWD010000232.1 GCA_025965875.1 Pseudonocardiales bacterium | reverse complement strand
CGCCTGCGAGCGCGGCGCCCGCCGCGAGCGCCCCGACCGTCGACGACGAAGACGACGATGTCGCCGGGACCTATGTGACGCCGCTCGTGCGTCGCCTGGCCAGCGAGCACGGGGTCGACCTGAGCACCATTCAGGGCACCGGTGTCGGCGGCCGGATTCGCAAGTCCGACGTGCTGTCGGCGGCCGAGCAGAACAAGGCGGCCGCACCCGCACCCGCGGCCGCTCCGGCGCCGGCCAGAGCGCCTGCTCATGCCGCGCAGGCGCCCGCCGCCGCGTCAGCACCCCAACCTGCTGCAGAGGCACCGGCCGCTGCGCAGCCGCCAGCACCTGCCCCAGCACCGGCGGCACCGACGGCGGCACCGGCCGCTGCCGCGGCGCAGCGTGGACGGGTCGAGCCGATGTCGCGGATGCGCCAGGTGATTGCCTCGCGGATGGTCGAGTCGCTGCAGACCTCGGCTCAGCTCACGACGGTGGTCGAGGTCGACGTCACCAAGATCGCCCGGCTGCGCGACCAGGCCAAGCGCGACTTCGAGGCCCGCGAGGGTGTGAAGCTGAGCTTCCTACCGTTCTTCGCCGTCGCCGCGATCGAGGCACTCAAGGCCCATCCGATCGTGAACGCCTCCATCGACGTCGAAGCCAAGACGATCACCTACCACGACGCCGAGCACTTGGGGATCGCCGTCGACACCGAGCGCGGCCTGGCCGTGCCCGTCATCCACAACGCCGGCGACCTCAACCTGGGCGGCCTGGCGCGCAAGATCGCGGACCTGGCCGACCGGATGCGCTCTAACAAGATCAGCCCGGACGAACTCGGCGGAGGAACGTTCACGCTCACCAACACCGGCAGCCGGGGCGCGCTGTTCGACACGCCGATCATCAACCAGCCGCAGGTGGCGATCCTCGGCACCGGCGCGGTCGTCAAGCGGGCCGTCGTCGTCTCCGACCCGAACCTGGGCGAGACGATCGCCGTGCGCTCGATGGTCTACCTGGCGCTGTCCTACGACCACCGCATCGTCGATGGCGCCGATGCCGCCCGCTTCCTCACCACGATGAAGACGCGCCTCGAGGCGGGCGCGTTCGAGCGGGCCCTCGGCCTGGCCTGATGCGCGTCGTCCTCTCCGGGGCGTCTGGGCTGATCGGTACGGCCCTGCAGTCGTCCCTGCGCGCGGACGGCCACGGCGTCACGACGCTGGTGCGGCGTGCTCCCGGCGGCCGGGATGAGGCGCGCTGGGCACCGGAGCGGCACGAGGTCGATCCCGACGTTCTGGCCGGCGCCGATGCCGTGGTGTGCCTCTCCGGTGCGGGGGTGGGCGAGCACCGCTGGACCGACGATTACAAGGCGGTCCTGCGCCGCAGCCGGCTCGACAGCGTCACAACGCTGGCCGGCGCCATGGCCGGGCTGGACGGCGGCCCGGCCGTTCTTCTGTCAGCGTCGGCGGTCGGTTACTACGGCGACACCGGCGAGCGCGTGGTCGACGAGACCGCGCCGCGCGGCGCCGGCTTCCTGGCCGAGTTGTGCGCGGACTGGGAGGCGGCGACCCGCCCGGCCGAGAACGCCGGAATCCGCGTCGCGCACCTGCGCACCGGACTGGTGCTCTCCAGCGACGGCGGGTTGCTGAAACGGCTCAAGCCGATCGTGTCGCTCGGCGTGGCCGGGCGGCTGGGCAGCGGGCAGCAATACGTGCCGTGGATATCGCTGGCCGACGAGGTCGCCGCGATCCGGTTCCTGCTCGAGCACGAGGTGAGCGGTCCGGTGAACCTGACCGGACCCGAGCCGGTCCGCAATGCCGAGCTGATAGCGACGCTGGCCCAGCTGTTGCACCGGCCGGCCATCGTGCCCACCCCCGGGTTCGCGCTACGAATCGTGCTCGGCGAATTCGCCCAGGACACGCTCACCGGACAGCGCGCTGTGCCGGCCACGCTGCTGGCGGCCGGCTTCGCGCACCAGCACGGCGACCTGGACTCGGCCTTGCGGTGGGCGCTAGGGCGCTGATCAGCGCTTGATGCCCGCGATGAGGTAGCCCGAACCTTTTGGGGTCAGCTCGATGTGCAGCGTCGTCGGGCCGGACCCTGCCGCCCGTCCGGTCGCGGTGCCGCCGCACACCAGCAGCGACTCGGCCAGCTTGGCCCGCACCGCGACCTGAACCCCGCCGCTACCGCTCGCGGTCACCTGGACGTGGTCGTAGGTGGTGTGCACGCCGACCAGACGGCAGTCCTTCGGGACGAGCCGGTTGAGCAGGGCGGTGTCCTGCGTGAGCAGCGGCCCGGCGGCGTAGACCTTGCTCAGCAGCGTGGGGTCGCGGACCGCGAAGGCCCGTTCCCGCAGCTTGTCGAGCCGGACCAGCACCGTCTGGACCCCTCGGGCGTCGAGCGGGACGACGGCCGACGCCGTGGGGGACGCTGTGGCGCTGCTCGCCGGAAGCGGCCTCGGGGCCGGGTTGGCTGCGGGGCCGGCCGGCGTGGCGCTCGACGACCGCTCTGGGGCAGCCTTACTCGGCGAGCTGTCACCGAATGCCGTCCACGCCACCGCGGCCGCGAGCGCCAGCACGCCTACGACCGCCGCGGCCCAACGGGCACGCCCCCTGGTTCCCGGCGCTCGGTGTCCACGGCGGGGCGGCATCGGGCGTGGTCGCGGCCGGACGTTGTGGGTGAGCACCTCGGCCGGCGTCCCGGCTGGGCCGACCCGCGGCCGGTCGAACGGCGGGCGGGCGGAGTCGGGCGAGTCCGCGCCGGTGGCCGGCGGAACGTCAGTCGGCGCGGCCGGTGTCGAGGCGGTGCGTGGCCGCCCGGCGGACAGGTCGACGCCCACCGGGGTTGCGGCATGTCGAAGGTCGAGGGCGAACTCGGCTGCCGTCCCACGATGCGCAGGATCGACCGACAGGGCCCGCTCCACCACCGTGCGCATGGCCTCGGGAACCTCGGCGGCGGCAAGCTGCCCGCCGACGTCACCGATCTCTCCGGCTGCCGCCGCGGCCAGGACCTCGGTTACGGTGTCGCCGGGCCAGATCGAACTGCCGGTGAGCGCGCGGAATGTCACCGCCCCAAGCATGAACACGTCGCTCTGCGGACCAGGCACGCAGCCCGCGGCGACGGCCGGGTCGATGAAGGCCGGCGTGCTGTTCACCGGCCCGTCGTCGTCGAGCAGTCGCGCGACGCCCAGATCGGCGAGCAGCGGCATGCCCGCCTCGGTGAACAGGACATTCGACGGCGTCACGTCGCCGTGCACGACGCCGGCGTTGTGGGCGTAGGCGAGCGCCGCGCCGACCGGGGCGAGGGCCGTGATTGCCTCGCCCGGCGTGATCGTGCCGCGGGTGTCGATCAACCCCGCGAGCGTGCCGCCCTCAGCCAGGTCGAGCACCAGCACCACGGCGTCGCCGGTGGGCACCAACTCGTGCAACCGGATGAGATGCGGGTGATCGAGTGCGGTGAGCAGGGCTGCCTCGGTGTGGACGATGCGCAGGAGATCGGCGTTACCGACCTTGATGCGCTTGAGAGCCACCGGATCGCCGCTCGAGGCGACGCGGCCCCGCCACACGTCGCCCGAACTGCCGAAACCGAGGAGTTCCTCGACCACGTAGCCCGGCAGTTTCCAGCCGCTCATGGCTGTCCACACTAGGCGAGGCGAATTGACGGCTCGCAGTTATCCACAGTTCGCGCAGCTCATCCGCCGCGAGTGTCCCTCGGTCTCCCCGCTCGGGGGCCCGCGATAGGTTTGGCGATCGTGACTGCAGAAGCGCCCACGATCCTTGCCACCTCGGGCGGGATGGTGCCTGGGCGCCGCCTTCGGTGGGACCTCGGCCCGTTGACGGAGTACGCGATCGAGCTGTCGGGTGTGACCGGACGCGCGCCCCGCGTGTGCTTCCTGGCGACTGCTGTGGGCGACAGCTCGTTCACGCTGAATTGCTTCGCCCAGGCGGCCCAGTACCGCGGCCTGGCAGGGTCGCACCTTGCGCTGTTCCCCATGCCCAATGTCGACGACATCCGCGACCTCCTGCTGGCCCAAGATGTCGTGTGGGTCAGCGGCGGCAGCGTGGCTGGGCTGCTCGCGATGTGGGAGTTGCACGGCGTCGGCGAGGCGATGCGTGCGGCGTGGCAGGCCGGGGTGGTGCTCACCGGGGTTTCGGCCGGGTCGATCTGCTGGCACACCGGGGGCACGACGGACTCCTTCGGCCCTGATCTGCTGCCGATCACGAACGGGCTCGGGTTCGTGCCCTACTCCAACGGGGTGCACTACGACTCCGAGGAGCAGCGCCGCCCGCTGTTCCAATCGCTGATCGCCGACGGCACGCTCCCGGCCGGCTATGCCACCGACGACGGCGTCGGCCTGCTCTACCGCGGCACCGACATGGTCGAGGCGCTGACCGAGAAGGACGGCAAGGGCGCCTACTTCGTCGAACGCGGCCCCGACGGCCAGGCCGTCGAAACCCGCCTCGACCCCCGTCGCCTCTGACTTGTCCGCGCGAG
This sequence comes from Pseudonocardiales bacterium, assembly GCA_025965875.1. Classification (GTDB taxonomy): domain Bacteria; phylum Actinomycetota; class Actinomycetes; order Mycobacteriales; family Jatrophihabitantaceae; genus QHCC01. The sequence continues at coordinate 4,712 of JAOPWD010000232.1, read as the reverse complement.
CACTCATCGCGTCCGGGGTTACCCCTACTACCGCGAGGGGGCTACTCGGCGCCGCGGGCGAGTTTGGAGGGCCACCAGATGCGGCGGCCGATGTCGTAGCTCAGCGCCGGCACCACGATGGAGCGGACCAGGATCGTGTCGAGCAGCACCCCGAACGCGACTGCGAATCCGAGCTCGGCCAGGAACACCAACGGCAGCACCCCCAGCACGATGAACGTCGCCGCGAGCACCACCCCAGCCGACGTGATCACACCGCCGGTGACCGCCAGCCCGCGCAGGATGCCGTCGCGCGTGCCGTGCTGCAGGGTCTCCTCGCGTACCCGAGTCATCAGGAAGATGTTGTAGTCGATGCCCAGCGCAACCAGGAACACGAACACGAACAGCGGGAACGACGGATCGGAGTTCGCGAAATGGAATACGTGGTTGAACACGATCGCGCTCACGCCGAGTGACGCGGCGAAGGAGACCACCACTGTCACGATCAACAGCACCGGCGCCAGGATGGCCCGCAGCACCAGCCCGAGCACCAGCAGGATCACCAGCAGGACGATCGGAATGATCAGGTTGCGGTCGTGCCGCGACGCCTGCTGGGTGTCGTAGTTGATCGCCGTCGAGCCGCCCACCAACGCATGCGCACCGGGGACCGAGTGCACCCCGGTACGGATGGCCCTCACGGTGGTGGTGGCCTTCGGCGTGTCGTAGCGGTCGGTGAGGTTCGCGTCGATCAGGATGCGCCCGTCGACCGGCTGCACCTGCAGGGCGGGAGGTGCGCACCCGGAACTCAGGTTCGGGACCTGCCCGGACTTGACCAATTGGGCGATCTTGGTGAAGTCGGGAGCGACGCACACCGAGCCCGGCTTGGTCTCGACGCCGGGAACGTGCGACACCGCCGCGATGACGGCGTCGGCCTTGTCGGCCGAAGCCGTGATGTGGGCCGGTGCTCCGGCTCCCTGGTCGAAGGTGCGGTCGAAGATCTTCTGACCCTGCACGGCGTCCGGCGTGGTGGTGAAGCTGTCGACGACCGTCAAACCCCCGGTCTTCAGCCCGCCGATGCCGCCGATGCAGATCAGCAACAGCACTGAACCGGTGATCCAGTAGCGGCGCGGACTCTTACCGAGCGCGGCCGCGAAGCGCCCCCACATGCCGTGGGTGGCGATGTCGGCCTGGTGGTCGACGTGCGGAATCCGCGGCCAGAACACCCAGCGCCCCACCAGGACCAGGAACACCGGCAGGAACGTCAGCATCACTCCGACGGTGCAGGCGATGCCGATCGCACATACTGGGCCGAGGCTGCGGTCGGAGTTCAACTCACCCAGCGTCAGGCACAACAGCCCGATGATCACCGTGGTGGCCGACGCGGCAATTGCCGGCGCCGCTCCCCGCCACGCTCTGGTCATCGCCGTGATGCGGCTGTCGTAGGTGTGCAACTCCTCGCGGTACCGGCTGACCAGCAGCAGCGCGTAGTCGGTGCCGGCGCCGATGACGAGCACCGACAAGATGCCCTGGCTCTGTCCGTTGAGCGTCAGCACATCGTGTTTGGCCAGCTGGTAAATGATCAGCGCTGCCGCACCGAGAGCAAGCGTGGCGCTGAAGAGCGGGAAGAACCACAGCACCGGGCTGCGGTAGACCACCAGCAGGATCAGGATGACGACAAGACCAGCGGCCAGCAGCAACGCGCCGTCGATGCCGTTGAAGGAATCCACGAACGCGACGAGCAGTCCGCCCGGTCCGGCACTGTGGATCGTCAGCCCGTCGGGCGCGTCCTTGTGCGCGACGTCGATGACGTTGTTCTCGACCTTGGACAGGTCCGCGCCGTCGACACTGACGTTGCCGTTCTTGCCGACCAACGGCACACCTATGTTGGCGACCTTGCCGTCGGCGGAGAACTGCGGTGGCGTGACCTGGTCCTGCGCGACGCCCTTGATCCCGCGAATGGCCTGCGCATCCGCCGCGATCTTCGCCTGGTCAGTGGCAGTGAGCCCGCTCGTGCGCTCGTAGACGATGAAGCCGGGGATGGTCTGTACCGGCTGGAACTTCTCCTGCTCGGTATTGACCTTGGTGGACTCGGCCGAGTTGGGCAGGTAGGCCGCCTGGTCGTTCTTCTGCACCTCGGCCAACTTGCCTTGGTACGACCCGCCGGCGCCGCCGAACAGGAACCAGAACGCGGCGAGCGCGGCAATGATGTACACGCCGCGAGAGCGTCGCGGCCTGCTCGGCTTCGCGACTTGCGGCTCGTTTTCGGTCAATTCTGCGCGGCTCATGGCTACTCCCCGTTGTGCGTGGCCGCCACCGTAGCGTCGGCCGCCGACATCAGGCACACGGGTTTCGCGAGGCGCTTAAGTTCACCCGCGTAATCTGGCCCCGTGGAGCAACTGCGCACGATCCGGGCCGGGCTGGTGCCCTACGCTCAGGCTTGGCAGCGCCAGCGCGATGTGCACGCTGCAGTCCTCGCGGGCACCGAACCCGACACCGTGTTGCTCCTCGAACACCCGCCCGTGTACACCGCCGGTCGCCGGACCGAAGCCTTCGAGCGGCCGTCGGACGGCACACCGGTCATCGACGTCGACCGCGGCGGCAAGATCACCTGGCACGGTCCGGGGCAGCTCGTCGGATACCCGATCCTGCGGCTGCCGAAGCCGATGGATGTCGTCGGCCACGTCCGCCGGATTGAGGGTGTGCTCATCGACGTCTGCGCCGAATTGGGCGTTACGGCCGGGCGGGTCGAGGGTCGCAGCGGCGTATGGCTGCCCGCCGACGGACCCCGACCGGAACGCAAGATTGCCGCGATCGGCATTCGCGTCGTCAAGGGCATCACGATGCACGGGTTCGCGCTGAACTGCGACCCTGACCTGACCTGGTACGACCGCATCGTCCCCTGCGGCATCGCCGATGCCGGCGTGACGTCACTGACCAGCGAGCTCGGCCGAGACGTCACCGTCGACGAGGTGCTCCCGCTCGTCGAGCGGCGCCTGCCCGCCCTGCAGCTCGTGGCCGCGGCGGCCTGATCCGTCGGTGGGAAGACACGCCAAGACGCTCAGCGTCCGATCGCGGGTGGCGCGGGCGAGCGCGCTCGCGGTCGTCTGGCTCGGCGGCCTGGCCGCAGGGTTCTTCGCACTGCTCAGCGTTGCTGCGCGTTATACGACCTGCAGCACGAGCGCACACGGTCTGGCCTGCCGACCGGTGGGGACGGCCATCGGCGGCTCGCTGGTGATCGGCGTCATCGCGACCGTCACGGCAGCCACTGTGCTTACCCACGACCGGGGACCGCGCCGCAGCGCAACCTGGGGCGTGCTCAGCGCCGCCACGTTGGCCGCCTGCTATCTCGCGGCGCACGCCCTGCTGGGCACGGCCTGACCACGTCGCCGGCACGAGGCACGCAGCGCCGCTCGCGTAGGCTCGACAGGTGACTGCTGTTCGACCTGAGACCCCCGCGCCCGAAGGCCGCCGGATGCTGCGCATCGAGGCGCGCAATGCCGAAACGCCGATCGAACGCAAGCCGGAGTGGATCAAGACCCGGGCTCGGATGGGCCCGGAATACACGGCGCTGCAGGCGCTGGTGAAGCGCGAAGGCCTGCACACTGTCTGCCAGGCGGCGGGCTGCCCGAACATCTACGAATGCTGGGAGGACCGCGAGGCCACCTTCCTCATCGGGGGTGACCAGTGCACCCGGCGGTGCGACTTCTGTCAGATCGACACCGGCAAGCCCGAGGCGCTCGATCGGGATGAGCCGCGCCGGGTCGCCGAAAGTGTCCAGGCGATGGGACTGCGTTACGCGACGATCACGGGCGTCGCCCGCGACGATCTGCCCGACGGCGGGGCGTGGCTCTACGCCGAGACGGTTCGTCAGATCCATCAGCTCAACCCCGGCACCGGGGTCGAGCTGCTCGCGCCCGACTTCAATGCCGTGCCCGAGTTGCTGGCCGAGGTGTTCTCCAGCCGCCCCGAGGTGTTCGCGCACAACATCGAGACGGTGCCGCGGATCTTCAAGTCGATCCGCCCCGGGTTCCGCTACGACCGCTCGCTCGACGTCATCCGGATGGCCCGCGCCGATGGTCTGGTCACCAAGTCGAACCTCATCCTCGGCATGGGTGAGGAACGGCACGAGATCAGCCAGGCGCTCGCGGACCTGTACGACGCTGGCTGCGAACTGATCACGATCACCCAATACCTGCGCCCGTCACCCCGCCACCATCCGGTCACCCGCTGGGTCAAGCCCGAGGAGTTCGTCGAACTGCGGGAGGAGGCCGAGGAGATCGGTTTCGTCGGCGTCATGAGCGGACCGCTCGTGCGCTCGTCCTACCGCGCCGGTCGCCTGTACCAGCAAGCCATCGCCGCCCGCGTCTAGCCCGACGGTCAGTGCCAGGTCGTGCCGTACTGCACCGCTGAGGACCAGACGCCCTGGTACCGAATGCCGTCCTGTGTGGTTGCCGCGGCGTACTGCATGCCGTTCCCGGCGTAGATCGCGATGTGGTACGCGCTGCCGCCGGACAGGTAGAAGACGAGGTCACCCGGACGGGCCTGCGACCTCGGAATGAGGCGAACGGCGTGCCGCTGCTGCTCGGCGGTACGCGGCAGGCTGGTCACGTGGGTCTGCCGGTAGACGTACTGCGTGTAGCCCGAGCAGTCGAAACCGCTGACCGGTGAGGTGCCGCCGTCGACGTAGCCCGGGTTGTGCGTGCCGAGGAACTTCCTCGCTTCGGTGATGATCCGCG
>JAOPWD010000220.1 GCA_025965875.1 Pseudonocardiales bacterium | reverse complement strand
GTTCCGACAGATTCATCTATAGGAGCCACGGGACTCGACGATGCCGCACAGGATCAGTTGAGCGGCGTCCTGTCGGCCGCGCCGTGGATGCAGAAAAATGTGTTGGTCGTCCGGTTGGCACGGTCCTCGATCCACCCCGCGACCCGCCGGCGAGCCTGTGTTCAATCACGCAGAGTCTCCGACGCGTGGCGTCGGAGACCCTTTGTGTGGACTGAGGTCAGTCGTCGTCTTTGTCGCCGACTGGTGTGATCAGGCCGACAAGGCCGTGCTCGTACGCCCCGTCGACGCCGCCTGGCGCTACGCCGACGCCGGCCGCGAACACCAGGTCGTTCGGCGTTCCGATCGTGCCGTTGCCGAACATGATTCCCCACAGGCCCACGTTGACCAGTGGATTGCCAACTGAGTCGTTGAGCGTGCCCTCGGCGTGTCCGCTGTCCGCGTTGAAAGCGTGGATCGTGCCGTCGAAGACGTTGCCCACCAACAAAGCGCCACCGAAGTCGCCCCAGTGTTTCGGAGCAATCGCCATGCCCCAGGGCCCGTTCAGCCCATGGTTTGTGACCAGGCGCCGTTCGAACGTGCCACCGGGCGTGAACACGCTGATCGCGGAGTCACCGGCTTCGCCGAAGGGTGGGGCGTAGGACACGTACACCCGGCCGTCGAGGTATGCCACGTTGTACGGAGGTGTGGCGACCAGGTCGATGTGCGGGTCGACGAAGGCATGGCCCTTCTTCGGGGTCACCCTGGCGAACTGGGAGTCGTAGATGTCAATGTTGGCGCCCGGTGCATTGTCGGCCGCCAGCAGCACCGGTCCGGAGTTGTGAGACTCGTGCTTGCGCGCCGGCACCAGAGCAAGCCCGCCATAGAAACCCTCAACAGGCTCGCTGGCCGGAACGGTCGACGTACCGCCGTTCCACCCGGTGATGCTGGTAAGTGGCGGTCCCTGCGCGGAGAACACGGTCTCGGTGAAGATGAACTTTGCGGGCTGGCCGTTCGACAGGACGAAGCTGGTCGTCGGATTGAACACGATCCCGGTTGGCGATGATGCGCTGACAACGAGCGGCGCAGCGGGAGACGGTGCCTTTTGGGCGTCGGCCTTGCTCGTCCCGCTATAGAGAGTGCTGGTGTTGTCGAACTGGTTGCTTGTCCACAGCGGAGACCCGGGAACCGCCGAAGTCCCCGGACTGAAGGCGATACCCCAGGGATTCCTCAGGTGCGGGTCGAGTACGGGCGCCCCGTAGGTATCTACGTCGGACACCAGATTGACCTGCTGGAATGCCCTGTCCTTGCCCTCGTCGTGGTGATGGCCGTCGTCGGCCACTGCCACCCCGCCCGTTGCGGTCAGCGTCATGGCGGCGATCACCGCAACGGTGAGCGCCGGCGTCCCGCGACGGCGCATGCCACGCGACGTTCGAGGTTCGAGGGGGCTGGGAAGGGGGAGTGTCGGCGATTTCCTGATCCCGAGCATCAATATCTCCCAAAATGAGCATCACGGGTAGACAACTCGACTCGAAGGACGTTTGACCCGTTGGCGACCGTTGTCAACCCCCGAACAGGGGGTTGACACCGGCGGCCCCGAGACCTCCGGTTCAGACCACAACCAGCAGTGGCCCGCAAACAACGCACACTGACATCGGGCTCGAGAGAAGGACTGATCAGCGTGCGCGTCAGCGCAATCGCACCTTGATGGGAGCGCTCAGAATCAGACGGATCACGGGTCGTCGCTACTTCTTCGACTTGCGGAGCGCGGCTGCGGTCGGGCTCAAGATCGACCTTGCCAAGTTGAAGATGCCGTCGCAAATGTTTACTACCTAATCGCGACGTCGGTGGCACGGGCCATCGACCTGCCGCTCACATCGTTGTAGTCCATATCGTGAGCAATCTTGTTGCGGGCGGCGAAGAATGGATCCAACGCTCCCAGCTGTCCGTCGGCGATCGCCGACCTCGGTAGGACAAGCACCGACTGGACGCGCACCTTGAGGTCGTTACCTCCCTGGAGGCTCGAACGAGTGCGTTCACCAAAACGGAATTCGACAAGCGTGCTCGGTGGCGGCACCTCCGCCCAGCGCGTGCCCGTCCAGATCCAGGTCGGAAGGTGCTTGCACGCCGGTGAACGAGGCGCCCCGGTGCTTGAGCAGTAGCCGCCCGAGCGTGGTCTAGCGGCCCCGTGTGGGCCTGCCCTTCGCAGACGAACCCACGTCCGGGAACTACCGCGGACACGGGGTCTTCAGTCGTGACTGCCGAGTGTGGGCCCGCCCGAACCCCGAATCGAGTGAACTCTCCCAGCGGGAATACGTTCGTCGTCGACGAATTCCACTTTGGGGTGGCCGAGGCGCGACCCGGTACATCCCCACACCGCACCACCCGACGGGGCGCCGCCCGCCACATACGCGCAGGCCTGAGGCTTGCGTTGGGCAGCATGCCGCAGCGGGCGCGGGGAGCGACCTGATCGCGCCGCAGCACAGTGCGGACCGAGCGGCGCTAGCATGGATCTGTACCGCCCCCACAAGGCGGGACGCTCGTCTTTCGACGAACTCGCGTGTGCGGTCGTCGATCCGCCCGTCAACCGGCGGCTGAGGGCGCCCGCAGTGGGCGGCCCGTCCGGTCCCGCGGTGTCGATCTCGCGGAGTTCGGTTGGGCCAGCGGCGTCTCGGAGCAGCCGCCCGGGGCTCCTGGCGGAACGTTCATCGTCCGACCGCGGGTATGTGTGCGGAATTCTCGCCCGGCCAGCGTGCCGGGCGTTCAAAGGAGGAATCTGTGGCTCGACCAGGCCGGCGTCAGATGGGCGCTCGCCGTACCGCTTCACCGAAGCAGCGACGTGTCCCTGAGGACGTCTTCTCGGTGCTCGCCCGCGCCGTGCGTGAGGTGGAAGCAGCTGTCCAGCGTCGCCGCGTGACACCCGCGGTGCGCACGAAGTTCCAGGTCGTCGCACTGCTTGCACGCGAGGAGCACGCTCGAGTCCGGCGGGAGCAGGGCAGCAGCCAGGCCCACCGGGCCGAGCAGCTCAAGCGCCTGGACGGGATCGCGACGATTCTCGCGAAAGCTGCCGTACGTGACCCTGCGCTGCTCGCGCTGCTTGCGGAGGATGCCGTGGTCTCCGACGCGGCCAGGTCGCTCAAGCGGGACATGCTGAGGACGGCGGGTATCGAAGCGGCCCCCGAGGAGACCGCGCCGACGGAGCCCGCGGCCACTTCAGTCGGCACCGAGCGTCGGGTCGTGCCCCGGTCGGTCGTCTCGCGACAGCTGGCCAACCCGTTCCTCGCCCCCGACTTCTCCTCCGCCCGGTCGAGCACGGTCGTTCCGCGCCGCCTGGCCGATTGGGAGCTGCTCAACCCGCTCCTCAGCTCATTCGAACGTGCCGGGGGCGGAGCCCCGGCGTGCATGGCCCTGCCGGCGTCGGCGGCCCCTCTGCGCGTGCCGGGGAACCGGGAGCTGATGCCCCACCAGGTGCAGCTGGTCGCCGCTGCCGCGGCCGGCCACCGGACGTTCCTACTCGCCGACGAGCCGGGCCTGGGCAAGACGGCTCAGGCGCTGCTCGCCGCGCAGGCCGCGAACGCCTACCCGCTGCTGGTGGTCGTACCGAGCGTCGTCAAGACCAACTGGGCACGCGAGGCCGGCATGTGGACACCGAACCGCTCGACCACCGTCGTCCACGGCAACGGTGACACGGTCGACGGCTTCGCCGACATCGTCGTCGTCAACTACGAGGTGCTCGACCGCCACGTGGGGTGGTTCGGCGACTTCGGCTTCCGCGGCATGGTCGTCGACGAGGCGCACTTCATCAAGAACAGAACCTCCCAACGCTCGCAGCACGTCCTGGCCCTCTCCGAACGCATCCGGTCCCGTACCGTGCGCCCCTTGCTGATGGCCCTCACCGGCACCCCGCTGATCAACGACATCGAGGACTTCCGGGCCATCTGGCAGTTCCTCGGCTGGATCGATGAGACCGAGCCGCTCGCCGAACTGATGGACTCCCTCGAGGAGACCGGCCTGACCCCCGCGGATCCGGGGTTCTACTCCGCCGCTCGCAAGTGCGTGATCGACCTCGGCATCGTCCGTCGCCGCAAAGTCGATGTGGCTGCCGACATCCCCGCCCGCCGCACCGCCGACCTGCCCGTCGAGCTCGACGAGAAGGTCGGCCGGTCGATCCGGTCGGCCGAGCGCGACCTCGCTCGCCGGCTGGTGTCGCAGTACGAGACCGCACTGGTGAGCCGCCGATCCGGTGTCGGACAGGGCATCGACCACGACCTCGTGCGCAGGGTCGCCACATGGGAGCAGAAGAACGCGAGCACGACGACCGGCGAGAACGTGTTCAGCATGATGCGACGCATCGGCCAGGCGAAAGCAGGCCTCGCCGCCGACTACGCGACACAGCTCGCGCGGAGCGCGGGCAAAGTCGTCTTCTTCGCCAAGCACGTCGACGTCATGGACGTCGCAGAGGAGGCCTTCGCCAGGCAGGGGATGCGCTTCTCCTCGATTCGGGGCGGCCAGACGCCGTCGACGCGGCAAAAGAACATCGACGCCTTCATGAACGATCCGGATGTCGCCATCGCGGTCTGCTCCCTGACGGCGGCCGGCGTCGGTCTCAATCTGCAGGTCGCCTCCAACATCGTGCTGGCCGAGCTGTCCTGGACCGACGCGGAGCAGACACAGGCCATCGACCGCAGCCACCGCATCGGTCAGACCGAACCCGTCACCGCGTGGCGCATCATCGCCGCGCAGACCATCGACAGCAGGATCGCTGAGTTGATCGACCGCAAGGCGGGGCTCGCCGCCAGAGCGCTGGACGGCTCGGATGAGGAGGTGTGGTCATCGGCCGACGTGCAGCACGAGGCGCTGGTCGCATTGTTGACAGACGCGTTGTCTGCCTTGTCGCAGGAGCGGGGAGTCTCACAGAGCGGCCACTGACCCAGGCGCCTCACGGCCAATCGGCGGGCTGAGGCGT
>JAOPWD010000197.1 GCA_025965875.1 Pseudonocardiales bacterium | reverse complement strand
GACGAGCAGCTCAGCGGCCTGCGCGACCGATTCGGCACCCTCAAGGGCGTCGAGCGCCCCGTGCAGAGCGGTGACTACGTCTCGCTCGACCTGCTGGCCATGGCCGGGGGCGTCGAGGTCGAAGGCGGCTCGGCCACTGGGCTGTCCTACGAAGTCGGCACCGGGGACCTGATCGACGGCCTCGACGATGCGCTCGTCGGCAAATCGGTAGGCGACAGCGCCACCTTCACCAGCACCCTTCAGCAGGGCGACCAGGCAGGCGCCGAGGCCGAGATCACCGCGACGGTCAACTCCGTCAAGGAGAAGGAATTGCCCGCGATCGACGACGAGTTCGCGCAGCTGGCCAGTGAGTTCGACACCGTCGACGAGCTCAAGGACGACCTGCGCACCAAGCTCGGTCGGGTCAAGGCCTTCGAGCAAGGCAGCCAGGCGCGCGACAACGTGCTCGAGAAACTGATGGAGACCGTCGAGTTCCCGCTGCCCGAGTCGGCCGTCAAGGCCGAGATCGACTTTCGCGAGCACGAGATCGTCCACTCGCTGGGCCACGACGACGCCATGCTGGATCGCTACCTGGGCACGCAGGGCAAGACCCGCGACGAGTTCAACGCCGAACTGCGCGAGGGCGCGGAGAAGTCGGTGCGCGGCCAGCTGCTCCTCGACGCGATCGCCGACAAGAACGACGTCCAGATCGGTGACGCTGAGCTCACCGAGTACCTCATCCGCGAGGCGGCTCGCTACGAGATGCCGCCGCAGGAATTCGCCAACCAGATCGTCCAGGCGGGCAACCTGCCGGACCTGATCGCCGGCGTGCGCCGGAGCAAGGCTCTCGCGGGCGTGCTCGAGAGTGCCGTCATCACCGACGAGTCGGGCAATACGGTCGATCTGTCGGCGCTGGCGCCGGCGGCCCGGGCCGAACTGCAGGACGCGGGGGATCAGGGCTCGCCCATGAGCGGTATCAGTGACGATGTCGACGAGGACGTCGACAACGGGGCCGGCGAGCGCGAGTAACCGGTCAAGCCCTAAGCGAACGCACGCCGAATCGGGAGTGTTCGCCCGGGGTGCTTCGTTAGGGTCGATGTACCACCCGACGAGAGAAGGTTCGCTGACGTGAGTCGCTTCGATCCCCAACCACTGCGTGTCGCCGAAATGCGGAGTGCGGGCGCCGGCATGACGCTCAACGACTCTGTCTACGACCGCCTGTTGCGCGAGCGGATCATTTTCCTCGGGCAGCCGGTCGACGACACGATCGCCAATCAGATCTGCGCGCAGTTGCTGCTTCTCTCAGCCGAGGACAGCACGCGCGACATCAACCTCTACATCAACTCGCCCGGCGGGTCGGTCACGGCCGGCATGGCCATCTTCGACACGATGCAGTTCGTCGACTGCGACATCGCAACATGGTCGCTGGGCCTGGCCGCCTCGATGGGGCAGTTCCTGCTCTCGGCCGGCGCGCGGGGCAAGCGCTACGCCCTGCCGCACGCGCGCATCCTGATGCACCAGCCGTCGGCGGGCATCGGCGGCACGGCCTCCGACATCCAGATCCAGGCCGAACAGTTCAAGCTCACCAAGGTCGAGATGGCCGAGCTGATCGCCGAGCACACCGGTCAGACGGTGGAGCAGGTCCGGCTCGACTCCGAGCGTGACCGTTGGTTCACCGCGAAGGAAGCCCTCGAATACGGCTTCGTCGACCATGTGGTCAGCCGGGTGGCGCAGGTCGCCAACGGCACTGGCCCGGCACCGGCCTGAGAGGGATACAGATGAGCGAGCTCCACACCCCACACGGCGCCACCGGCCTGCACCTGCCGCAGTCGCGCTACGTGCTGCCGTCCTTCGTCGAGCGGACGAACTACGGCATCAAGGAATCGAACCCGTACAACAAGCTGTTCGAGGAGCGCATCATCTTCCTCGGCGCGCCGATCGACGACGTGGTCGCGAATGACGTCATCGCCCAGCTGATCGTGCTGGAGTCGAGTGACCCCGACCGCGACATCCTGATCTACATCAACTCACCCGGTGGCTCGTTCACCGCCCTGACGGCCATCTACGACACGCTGCAGTTCGTCCGGCCGGAGATTCAGACGTACTGCATGGGTCAGGCTGCCTCGGCTGCTGCGGTGCTCCTGGCCGCGGGCACCAAGGGCAAGCGCTACGCCCTGCAGAACTCCCGGGTGCTGATCCATCAGCCCTCCGGCGAGGGTCAGGGCCAGGTCACGGACCTCGAGATCCAGGCCAACGAGATCCTGCGTATGCGCCAGTTGCTCGAGTCGATCCTGGCCCAGCACACGGGCCAGACCGAGGAGAAGGTCCGCGCGGACATCGAGCGCGACACCATCCTGACCGCCATACAGGCCAAGGAGTACGGCATCGTCGAGGAGGTCATCTCCAACCGCAAGCTGGTCGACGGCTGACACCCCCGAGGCACAATGAGACAGACTTCAGCACTGTTTCCAGGTAGCCTTCGCAATCTGAAGCAGTAAGTCGAGAGGAACGAGTCGCTCGTGGCGCGTGTCGGCGAGACCGGTGATCTGCTCAAGTGCTCTTTCTGCGGAAAGAGCCAGAAGCAGGTCAAGAAGCTCATCGCCGGACCCGGCGTGTACATCTGCGACGAGTGCATCGACCTCTGTAACGAGATCATCGAGGAGGAGTTGGCCGAGACCAGCGACTTCACGTTCGACGAGTTGCCCAAGCCCAGCGAGATCTGCGACTTCCTCAACGGTTACGTCATCGGCCAGGACCACACCAAGAAGACGCTCGCGGTCGCTGTCTACAACCACTACAAGCGCGTCCAGGCCGGCAGTGACACCAAACCACGCAATGCCGACACCGCGGTCGAACTGGCCAAGTCCAACATCCTGCTACTCGGCCCGACCGGCTCCGGCAAGACGCTGCTGGCCCAGACGCTGGCCCGGATGCTCAACGTCCCGTTCGCGATCGCCGACGCCACTGCGCTGACCGAGGCGGGCTACGTCGGCGAGGACGTCGAGAACATCCTGCTCAAGCTGATCCAGGCCGCCGACTACGACGTCAAGCGTGCCGAGACTGGCATCATCTACATCGACGAGGTCGACAAGATCGCCCGCAAGGCCGAGAACCCGTCGATCACCCGTGACGTATCGGGTGAGGGCGTGCAGCAGGCGCTGCTGAAGATCCTCGAAGGCACGACCGCGTCGGTACCGCCGCAGGGCGGCCGCAAGCACCCGCACCAGGAATTCATCCAGATCGACACCACCAACGTGCTGTTCATCGTGGGTGGAGCGTTCGCCGGCCTCGACACGATCATCGAAGCGCGCGTCGGCAAGAAAGGCTTGGGCTTCGGCGCCGAGCTGTACACGAAGTTCGACAAGGAGACGCGCGACGTCTTCGGTGACGTCATGCCCGAGGATCTCATCAAGTTCGGGCTCATCCCCGAGTTCATCGGCCGGCTGCCGGTGATCACCTCGGTGCGCCAGCTGGACCAGGAGGCGCTCGTGCAGATCCTCACCGAGCCGCGTAACGCGCTGGTCAAGCAGTACGCCAAGCTTTTCGAGCTCGACAACGTCGAGTTGGAGTTCGAGCAGTCCGCCCTCGAGGCGATCGCCGACCAGGCCGTGCTGCGCGGTACCGGCGCCCGCGGCCTGCGCGCGATCATGGAGGAAGTACTGCTGTCGGTGATGTACGAGGTGCCCTCCCGCGAGGACGTCGCCCGCGTCGTCATCAACCGCGAGACGGTCCTCGACCACGTCTACCCCACGTTGGTCCCGCGCGAGACCCCCAAGCGCCAGCCCCGCGAGAAGTCGGCCTGACCGAAGTCCAGCCAGGTCGACTGCGGGCGAATGTCGGCCCGAAGTCTGGCCTATCAGGCCCAGCCCTCGTCTCGCTTGCTGCTTACGCTGGACCTTCCCGACGGAAGGACACCGCAATGACGGTCAAGCTCGGACTACTCGCCCTGCTCGAGGCCAAGCCAGGTAAGGGCAATGAACTGGGGGCGTTTCTCGAGAGCGGGCGGGCTCTCGCCGCCGCCGAGGCTGGCACGGTGACCTGGTACGCGTTCAAGATCGACGACGTCACCTACGGCATCTTCGACACGTTCGAGACCGAGGACGCGCGTCAGGCCCACCTCAACGGCGAGATTCCCAAGGCGCTCGGGCAGGTCGGTCCGGAACTGCTGGCCAGGGACCCCAATATCCGCCCGATCGACATCCTCGCCGTCAAGTAGTCCCGGTCCCTGTCCCTGTCCTAGTCCCGGGTCCGTCGTCCCGGCGCGGTGCCGTGATCATCTCGCGTTGGGTGACTCGATTCGGGCCAAAACGCTCACCAGACGTGAGTGGATCACGTGGCGGTGGGCGGCCGGCTCGCTCAACCCGTCAAGTAAGCCCGATTGTGCAACTTGCGCGCCCTCGGCGGGAGCGAAAGTTGCCAGTCGGCGGGTTAGGCGGGCACTCGGACCTGGGTTGCGGCCTGCGACGCGGCGGCGGCGTGGACCATGCGGCGAGCGAACAGCATCGGTGCGAGCAACCCGGAGACACCCGCGGCCACGAAGATCTCGCGCGGGGTGAGGACGGCCGCGAGCAGGCCGGCCAGGGCGAACGCTGCGAGCTGGGTACCCGAAGCG
>JAOPWD010000160.1 GCA_025965875.1 Pseudonocardiales bacterium | reverse complement strand
ATGACGCAGACGTCGAGTTGATCACTGGTTCAGTCTGCTGGAGCGGACCGGACACTCCCAACGCAACAGAGCCCTTTGAGATCTATTCGGACAGCTGGGAGCAGATCTCTGCCAGGCGCTGGGGCTTCGTCGGCAAACCGTTGCTCTCAGTGGGCTGGTGCCGTTGCCGTGCCGGGTGCGGTGTGTGGCGCGGGCGAGGCGAGCGCGTTCGGCATCGATGGCTCGCCGGCGCATATCGCACTGGTGTGCAAGGGCGATGGCGGCGGTGATGGTCGGCGGAGTCATGGCGGACCTCCTGATCTCGGATGCTGACCTCTGCAGATGACGCTAGGAATCCGGGACAGTGGTGCGGCCGGAACGATCCGTGAGGTTGCAGCGAATCGGGAGGACTGCGATCAGCTTCCGGTGCTGCCGACGCGGAAAGGTCAGGAAGTGACCGCGTCGTGATCGCGTCCGAGTTTGGTGCTCAGTTCGGTACGGTTGGTGACGCCGAGCTTGCGATAGGTGCGGCTGAGGTGGGTCTCGACTGTCTTGGCCGATAGGTGCAGGGTGCGGGCGACGTCGATGTTGCGCATTCCGGTGGCGACCAGGTCGGCGACCTGACGCTCGGACTCGGTCAGCTGCGAGGTGGTAGAGGTCACCCGACCGCCGATCCGGCCGAGCTCGGCGTCGCAGTCACGCAGAAGGCCGTGTGCGCCACAGTCAGCGAAGATGGCGCGGGCGCTCGCCAATGCCTCGCGGGCGCGGCGGCGTTGACCACCCCGGCGCAGCAGCGCACCCAGCGCCAGATAAGCCCGCCCGGCCTCGAGGGGCACGTGCAGGGCGGCGAACGCCTCAGCGGAGTCTGCGAAACAGGTCTCCGCCTCGCCCGGCTTACCACGCGCTTGGGCGAGGAAGCCACGCGAGCGCCGTGCGGCGGCGAGGCCGAAGCGGCTGTCCAGCCTGCTGGCCTCACGCTCAAGTCGGACGCACAGTGCTTCGGCCTCACCGAGCTCGCCAACGGCCGCGGCGGCCTCGACGGCCACCGGAAGTACCGCGGGATGCGACGGCTCGCGGTATCCGATCGAGTCGAGCTGGGTGGCGGCCTCGCGCAGTGCATGCCACGCGTCGGCGACGTTCCCGGCGAGCAAGGCAAGGAATCCGATCGCGAAGTTGATCTCTGACCAGCTGCGGTGTGCAGGGTGGCCGGCGAACTCGCGGGCCTGATCGATCCACGCGGTGGCCTGCGCTGTGTCTCCGCGCCAGGCGTAGACGAGGGCCAGCCGTGCGGCGCCGTGCGGAGATCCGCCGTCCTGGCTGATTGTTTCACGCAACTGCATCGCCGCGTGCTCGAGCCGCCCTGTGCGGAAGGACAGCACGGCGCGGAAGTAGGCTAACTGGTTCACCTCACCCCACCGGGCCGCGACGCGTTCTGCTTCGGCGAGCAGCGCGGCTGCCTCGTCGTGGCGATCGTCCAGGACCGCGATGCAGCCAGCCGTGCCGATCGCGTTGTGCACCGGCGTGGCCGTCTCCCGCGTTACGTGCTCAGCGGCGCGCCCCCGGTCGATCACCTCAGCAAGGAGGACTCCGTCGTCGGCAATGCCCGCGTGCCGTTTCAGATACGCCAGATTTTCCACGGGGTCCGGCCATAACCGGGGATCCGCCGCCGTGGCCAGAGCGGCCTCCAGCGTGGCGATCGCCTCGGTCATTCGACCGACATCGAACATCGCGGTGGCCAGTAGCCCGAACACCTCCTGCCGGAAACGCTCGGGCAGCCCGGGCACTGCGGCCGCTTGCTGACGCAGTGCGATGCATTCGTCCCCCCACAACTCCGTCGATATGCAGATCAGCGCGATCGCGCGCTGCGCCGGAGTCTCTGCCACCTGGAGAAGCTCGCGACCGAGGGCCGGCACACGATCGAAATGCCCCGTCGCCCCTTCGAGGTCGACCAGCTGGTGCAGGCGGTGCGCCGGGCGGGCGCCGCCCGGCGTGAAGTCAAGGGCCTGGGCTGCGAAGTTTCGCGCGCCAACGGGGTCGCCGCGCGCCAACGCCAGTGCGACCCCGGCATCGAGTGAGGCAGCGAACGCCTCACTCGGCACCTCAAAGTGCGCGCGATGCAGTAGAGCGGCAACGGGATCGGAGCCGGCTGTTGCAGCGCGGCGATGAGCCGCGCGGAGCTCGCCGCCCGAAGCCGTTTCGATGACCGCGGATGCCAACAGCGGGTGGGTGAAGCGGACCTTTCCTGCCTCGATGTGCGCGATGTTGGCAACCAGCGCCGGCCGCAGATCATCCTCATCGAAGCCGGCCACGTCCGGCGCGCCGCGCACCGCGACGTCGAGCAGAACCGTGCGTGTGCGGGAATCAAGACGCTTGAGTCGATCCTGCAGGAGTTCCCGCAGCGAGACGGGTAGTCGTTGGTCCGCAGGGTGCTCGGTCCACTGGCGCGCCAGTTCGCGGGCGAAGAACGGATTACCGCCGCTGCGTGCGGCAATCTCGCCCACGACGCCGTCCGGGACGCTCTCGCCGACGCTGGAACGCACCACCTGCTCGGCCTCGGCCGTGTGCAGCGAGTCCAGGGCGATCTGTGAGGCATCAGGGAAATCCCGCCCGACCTGCGCGCGCCGGGTCGCCACCACCGCGATCGGCGAACCGCCGATCCGATGCAACGCATAGCTGAACGCCTCGAACGACGCCGGGTCGCACCACTGCAGGTCGTCGATACCCAGCGCCACCGTGCCCCGCCCGCCCAGCTCACGCAGCACGCCGAGCAGCGTCGCGCCGAGCAGTCGGCTGCCCACCAGGCCCTCTCCCCGCTCCTCAGCGCGGAACAACACCACATCACGTGCATGGCGCTGCGGAGCCGGCACCGCCAAGGCGACCTCGTCGGGTACCGCGCTGAAGAAATCGGCCAACACAGCCAGACCGAGGTCCGCCTCGACCTCGAGGCAGCGGGTCGCCCACTGCCAGTCGGCCGCAGCCGAACTCAGCAACCGCGACCACACCGTGGTCTTGCCGATGCCCGGCTCACCCACCACCGTCAGCACCACGCCCGGCTCCCCCAGGCGCCGCTGCGCACCGGCGATCAGCGCATCGCGGGACCCGCCGAACGGCTCAGCGCTCATCGCAGCCCCCTTCGCCCATCCCATCGTCAGTGTTCAGGCGCGGCGAAGCAACGCCTCACCACACACTCACCGGACTCTTCCCGGAATTCCTCTGGGGGACATCCTGACCAAGGCCGGGATCTCGCCGGCGCCGCGGCGAGCGGGACCGACGTGGGCGCAGTTCCTGCACGGACAGGCCGAAGCCCTCTTGGCCACCGACTTCTTCACCGTGGATCTCCTCGACGGCGCCACCGTGTATGTGCTGGCCGTCATCGAGCACGCTGCCCGCCGCATCCGCATCCTTGGTGTGACCGCTCATCCCAGCAGTTCGTGGATGAACTCGCAGGTGAAGGCCTGCACCCAGCGATAGACCGTCACGTGATCGACCTCGATCCCGCGCTCGGGCAGCAGCTCCTCGACATCGCGATAGGACAGCCCGTAGCGCAGATACCAGCGCACCGCGACCGCGATCACCTCCTGCGGGAAGCGGTAACCGGCCGGAGCAGAGGAGGCAGACCTGGAAGCGATCACCGATCAGTCTCCTTGGCGGTGACGGGGGCAACTAACGCAACAGACCCGTGCCACTTCGTGTTGAC
This sequence comes from Pseudonocardiales bacterium, assembly GCA_025965875.1. Taxonomy (GTDB): domain Bacteria; phylum Actinomycetota; class Actinomycetes; order Mycobacteriales; family Jatrophihabitantaceae; genus QHCC01. The sequence continues at coordinate 4,180 of JAOPWD010000160.1, read as the reverse complement.
CCGCGGGTAACCGGGGGTCTGCTGGTTCGCAGAAGCCAAACTTCGACGCCATTGTTCGCCATGTCAGCATTTCTTCCGGTAAGCCGTCGGGCTAGGCGAATGAGGTGGGTGGCGGCGGGGGCGGTGCGGATGACGACGATGGCGCGGTAGTGCTCGGTGGCTAGTTGGGTGCGAGCGGTGACGAGCATTTCGTCGGCTCGGCCGGTGTGTGCGACGGCGTCGGCAGCGAGACGTGTTAGCGGGGAGTCGGGCGGGCCGTAGGCGGCCTGATTGTGGTCGGGACGCAGCGCATATCCGCCGGGTTGGTTGAAGGAGAAGTCCGCTTGCATCTGGTAGAACATGCCACTCGCGTCGGCGAACGTCGGCGATGGCAGCAACAGGATCGTGGCTGCTGGACCCAGCAACGTCTGGGACTTGTGCCTAGTGAAGAAGGCGACGTTTCGTGGTGTGGCGGTGGCTTCGACTTGGTTGGGGATGATCGTCACTAAGGCGGCGGCCACGGCCGTCACGGCCAGCCATCTGGCGGGCCAGGCACCGAGACGTCCGGGTGAAGGACCTCTGGACAGCGTGTCGGTCCAATGCGTGATGAGCCACGCGATGATGAGGTAGGAGGCGAAGGAGAATCGGGCAGGCAGGATCGAGGTGAGGACCGGCAGGTGCGAGAACGCGGTCCACGGCAGGGGGACCCCGCCCGGGTGAGCGTCACCGAAGGTGAACAGCATCAGCATTGCGAGGGTAGCCGCGGCGACGCGGACTGTCGGGTCACGTCGGGCGGTGGCCGCGATCCCGAGGATGAGGACGGCGGTGAGCGTAATTCCGAGGTAGACACCGTCCTCGGCCCCTCCGAGGTAGGTGGCGTGCGCCCAGTGTGGGTCGAGAAGTTGGCGGTGCAGCGGTAGCAGGTAGTCCCCGATGGTGGCCCGCCAGTAGGCGCCGTGTAGCTGCACCGGTGTTGTCAGCAACAGTTGAGTTATGAGGAGCGGAGAGCTGGCGAGCAGGAACACCGCGGTGGCACCAAGCATCGCTGCCGATGACGATCGCAGCATCGACCACACCCGGCGTGGGTCGGCGAGGGTGGAGCAGGCAAGCGCCACTGCCACGGCGAGAGCGGTGATCAGAAGCGTTTCTTCGCTGATCCCAGCTTGGGCTGCGCTCACCAGGCCGAGGTAGACCGCGGTGCGGCGGTTCGGCCGTGGGCGGCGCCACAGGAGATCCTCGAACAGCATCAGGATGATAGGCACCAGTGCAACGAAGACGAGGTCGAGATGGCCCTGTAGATGTCCGCTCATGTACGGGTTGAACCCGATGATCAGTCCACCCAGTGCCGCTGTGGCCGCCTTCGTGGTGTGGCGGCGCAACCACCAAAACCCGGTGAGTGCTGCTAGCGCGGGCGCGAGCGTCATCAGCAGGACATAGGTAAACACCGGGCCGATTGTCAGTGTGAATGGGGCTGCTAGTACCCCGAGGGTGGGTGTGCAGGTGTTCCAGCTCAGCGACACGCCGTGGGGGTAGTAGATGGCCTTGGTACTGAAGGGGTCGCGGCCGTGTAACAACTGCCAGGGCACCCACTTGAGGTTCCACATCGTCTGTATCGGGTCGTTGATATGTCCCGGACCACCGAGAGTCAGCCGCGTCGGGTGCGCCCATACCTGCCGGTAGATGAGCAGCGCGGTGAGCAGACCGACGGCCAACACGATCACCGGCCATGCGTGCGGCCGTATCGGGGCGCACGCCGGTGAAACCAGGGGAGCGGGGCCTGCCGGAGTTGCCGCCTTCGTGTCACCCGTCTCGACACCGGACATCAGGGGCTGCGCACCTCCGTGTGTTCGCGATGGATCCTTCGGCGTTGGCCGAAATCAAGCTAGGTGCGCAGCGTGCATGCACCGGTCGCAATCGCACAAATCTCTCTCAGGGCGGGAGTCGTTCCACAGGAGCGCATGACGGCGCGCCGACCCACCCGGATCGACCCCGTGGACCCGCCGTGCAAATCGCGCGGCGAACTCGGCCAGGGCCGTAGCTTGCGACAGGTTTGGCACGGATTCCGGGGTGATCGGCGCGGTAAGTGTGAAGATCTAGTGGTGTTCAGGCGACCTGCGACGAGCGACGGCGCGGTGCGACGTGTCGGCACAGGCCGCGAAATGCACCCCAACGCGGCAGCGGCAACAGCGAAGGCCGCATAAGATATTCCGACGGCGAGTTGCCACGCAGCCGCCCTCGCCGCAAGGTGCGACCGGTGGGCGCAAGGCATAGCACGCCTGTGCCGTGCCGCGGGTGCGTCCGGAGCTGATCGCGACCGGCCCGGGGCAGGTGTTCAGTCGTCGCTGGCATCTCAGGCAGCGGGCGTCGCAAAGATGACGATGTTGTCTTGATAGTTGACACCCACCGAGACCGCCCGACCGTTCGCGACCCGCCGCTTCCAATCAACGCAACAGAGCCTTCTCAGCGCTTTAGATAACGACTGATCTCGTACGTTTGCGGCGAGCGCCGGCTCATATGGACCGCGGCTCCATCAGACGGATGTCGCGAGCGTCTGCCGCCTCGCGATTATCGGGAGGTCCGTCTCAAAAGGGAACCGAGCCGTATTCTGACGGCGGCGCGGCGTCGCCGCAACGGGTTACACACTGCCCCGGTCGGCGCAGAGGTCACGCGGACCAATGGCTCCAGGTGGTTTGCCGTGAGCGGCACGCGCGAAACGTGGACCGAGATCCACAGCTGTGCGGCGATCGGGTCAACCTCCTGCTGCGCCTTGACAACAGCTTGGCCAAACTTGCCGAAGCGTTCGACGCATCCGATTACAGCCCCAGACAGCGTGTCGCACGATGCGTCCCGAAAGCGTTCAAGCTGCGTGATCGTTGAGGTTCGCCGCCAGATGCGCAAGAAGGTCGTGGCCCGCGGAAGGTGGGTGGATTGCGATGACGCGGCGCGCCGGCGGTGGGCGGCGCGGGTGTGCTGCGCCTCGCGCACTAGAGGGTTCTCAGTCACCCCGCGCTGGAGCTCGCGGGCGCGCTGGGCTGCGAGTGCGTGAGTGAATTCGGGATGCTGGAACATGTTTCCCCTTCGGGAAGGTGGCCGCGTCGGCGTCGCCGCTTAGTGGTGGGGGGCAGGCACGGTGCCGGGATTGGTGATCGGGTGCAGCCAGATCTGGTGAATCCGCCCGTGCTTGTGCGGATGAATGACCGTGGGTGCTGACGGTCGGTTTGGTGTCTGGGCGGTGACGATTACTGCGGTCGCGGCAGTTAGCGCTGCGATTGAGGCTGCCGGCCATAGTCTGCGGACGGCGGGCCGGCGCCTTTGGATCGGTGGGTCCATTGCCTTGCCGGCCGCGGGATGCTGTCGTTCGCTCGGGGATGGCGACCGCGGAGGCTGGTGCGACCGCGACGCCGTTTGCCTGTCTGTGTTCATCGTTCGCGTCCTAGTCATCGACGAGTTGATGCGCCGACCGTACGAACCGGACGCTCGCTGTCGCATCGGGCAAACCCCTGATCTTTGGAGCCGTTGGGTCGCGTCGGTGGACGACGCGGCACGCGCGTCGGTGGCTGAGAACTCCTTCGGTTTGGCGCTAGCCGTCGGTGACGGCGCAGGTATTGCCCGTGAACCGGTAGATCACCGGGACTGATCAGGTGCGAGTCGTACGCCGCGAACGCGGGACGTTTGGCACGGATCCGGGCATAGACAGGAAGTTGCGCCGCCGGGGCGGGCAGGTGGTCGCCCGCTCGAACGAGTTGCGTTGCTTCCAAGGGTCATCGGCGGTCGCGACCTCGCCGTATCGGTCGGAGTGATACACGTTGTATAGGAACGGCAACGTTCGCCGCGCCGGCAGCAAAGCGCTTCCCTCCACGTCGGCGGCGAGCCGAAGGGGCGCTGCCGTGGGGTGACCTCGATCGGCACCGCGCCGAACTTCAGTGCGCGGGTGAAGAACGCCCGCGCGGGCGGGCCGTCGCGGCGTTCGGACAGCAATACGTCGATGACCTGGCCGTGCTGATCGACCGCCCGGTACAGGTAGGTCCATCTTCCAGCGACCTTGACATAGGTTTCCTCGACGAACCACCGATCGCCGGTCGTGTGCCGGGTCGGGGCGGGCGGCGTGGATGAACTCCGCGGTGAACGTCTGTACCCACCGGTAGATCGTGGCGTGATCGACGACGATGCCGCGTTCGGCGAGCAGTTCTTCCACGTCGCG
>JAOPWD010000149.1 GCA_025965875.1 Pseudonocardiales bacterium | reverse complement strand
TCGACCGCTTGTAACGCGCCGAAGGACTTCACTACGTTCTGCACATCCAGTAGCACCGTCATGCTGCTTCTCCCTTCGGGACCGTGATGCCGCCGTGGGCGGCGGATCTGGACGCAGCCGCGGCGCTCGTGCGGCGTCGCCGCTGTCGAAGCCGATCGGTGACGGTGGGCAGGATGCCGCGCGGCAGCACCAACATCACCAGCAGGAACACTCCCGCGTAGGCGACCAGGTAGATCTGGCTGCCGCCGAGCTGGTAGGCCAGAACCTGCTGCGCCGTCTCTAGAACCACGGCACCGAGCACCGGGCCCCACAGCGTCGCGCGCCCGCCCAGGAACGTCATGAGGACCATCGCGATCGTGATGAGCGGATCGATCGCGAACTGTGGATAGACGAAACTCTCGTAGTAAGCCCAGACTGCACCAACCATGGCGACCAGCCCGACGCTGACGCAGAAGGCGAGCAGCTTCACCATGGTGACCTGCACGCCGATGCCTCGTGCCTTGTCCTCGTCGGCGTGCACCGACTCCAGCGACAGGCCGAACTTGCTGCGCATGCTGGCCCAGGTAATGCCCATCGCGACGGCAAGCAGGATCGTCAGCACGTAGTAGAAGGGACGTTCAAATGTACCGACGGGGAACGGCGCGACTGGAATCGCCAGACCCTGAGCGCCGCCGGTGAAGGTATGCAGGTTGAACGCCAGCGTCTGCGCCACGAACAGCAAGGTGATCGTCACAATGGCGAATACGTCGGTCCGCGTCCGCATTGCGATCATCGCGATCGGCAAGCCGACGATCGCCGCGACGATGCCGATCAGCGGGAGCAGATAGAACGGCTCCAGTCCGCTGGTCAGATGGTGGTGCTCGAACCAGATGCCCACCGAGTACGCGCCGAGACCGAAGAACGCGGCGTGCCCGAGCGAGGGATAGCCGGCGAATCCGCCGACCAGGTTCCACGCGCTGGACATGACCGCATACATCAGCACAAACACGGCCATGTTCAGCACCCAGTGGGCGAGATTGAATGAAGGTAGCGCCGCGACGAGGGCGAAGAACGCCGCTCCGCGGAGCACTCCGACGCGACTCATATCGCACCCCGGACAGGACTACCGAACAGCCCCTGCGGCCGAACGAGCAGCACGCCCAGCAGGATGACGAAGAACGTCATCGCCGACCACGCCGGGGAAATCGTCGCGGCGACGACCGACGAGGACACGGACACGATCAGTGCGCCGAGGACCGCGCCGCCGATACTGCCCAGGCCGCCCAGCACCACGATCGACAGCAGCAGCGAGATCAGGTCGTAATGGCTGCCGGGATGGAAGGCATACAGCAGCCCATACACCGATCCGGCCGCGGCCGCGGTCGCGGAGCCGAGACCGAAGCCGAGGGCCGAGACCAGCCGGGACTCGACGCCGAGAAGTTGCGCGGACTCGGGGTTCTGCACGGTGGCGCGCACCGCCCGGCCGAACCGGGTGCGGTTCAGCAGCAGGTACAAAGCCACCAGCACGCCAATTGAGAGCAGGAAGGCCCACAACCGCACCAGCGTGATCTGGTAACCGAACACAGTCCAACTGGAGTTGGCGTAGCTCGTGTTGATGCTGCGATAGGTTGTCTTCCAACCCAGGCTTATGACGCCTTCGAGCAGCAGCGCGACCGCGAACGTGACCAGCAGGCTCAACTCAGCCTTGTCGCCCTGGCGAAGCGGCCGCAAAAACAGCACCTCGACAGCGACACCGATGACGAACAGTGCGACAGGGGTGATCGGGATGGCCAGGAACGGATCCAACCCGAACGACGCGTGCAGCTGATACGACAGGTATGCGGCCAGAATGACCATGGCGCCCTGCGCCAGGTTGATGACCTTCATGATCCCGAAGATCAGTGTCTGACCTGAGGCCATCAGGGCATAGACACCTGCGGTCAGCACACCGAGGATTACACCTTGAATGAGAGCGTGCACCGCAGCCTCACCCGCCCCAGTTCGGCTTCGTGGACAACGGCGTGGCCTTCGCGTCCGCCGCCGGAAATACGGGGGTCAGCTTGCCGCTCTGCCACTGCACCAAGCTCATGGTGCCCTTCGGCGCGCCACTCTGGTCCCACGACAACGAGCCGAGCAACGTCTGCCAGGTACCGCTGTGCAGGGTCTTGATGATCGTCGCGTTGTCGACCTTTCCGGTCTGCTTGGCGACGTCCTCCAGAATCTGGCCGCAGGCGAACGCCTCGGCAGAGGTCGGGTCGATCTGCTGGGCGGTGCCGCCGTACTTCTTGACGTAGGCACTGACAAACGCCTGGCTGCCGGTGGCATCCGAAGTCGGGTACCAGTCCGCGACGGACATGATCCCAGCGGTGTTCGCGGCGCCGACCTTGTCCGGGAAGTTCAGCGGGTCGCTCGCCCCGTTGGACATGAACATGAACTTCGGGCTGAATTTGAGCTGGATCAGGCTCTTGACCTGGGCGTAGGCGTCCTCGGCCTGCGTGCCGCTGACGACCACGTCCGGATGCTTGGCCGCCAGGCCCGACATCACCGGCGACAGATCCTGGGTCTCGGCTGGGTAGACCTCCTTGTACACGGTCTTGATGCCGGCCGCTTCGAAGCGCTTGCGGATCGCTTCGGCGATCGGGGCGGAGAACGGGTCATCCAGCTCTGGGTAGGCAGCCGTCTTGGGTCGCTGGTCGGCGGGTAGGGACAGGATCCAGTCGGCGAACACGTCTCCGGAGGTCAAGACCGTGGCGCGCTGGACGAAGAACAGGTTCTGCAGGTTCTGCGCGAACACCGACGGCCCGCCCCCGGCAGCCTCGATGAACGCGTAACCGTATCGTTTCGCAACCTGAGAAGCCGGGACGGTGAGCAAGCTGGAGAACGGGCCGAAGACCAAATTCACGTGGTCGCGGTTGATGAGGTTCTGATAGTTCGTCGTGACCTGGTTGGGGCTGGAGGTGTCATCGACGATCTTGACCTGCACCTTGCGCCCGAGGATGCCGCCCTTGGCGTTGACCTCGTCGGCCCACAGCTGGTAGCCGCGTTGTACGGCCTTGCCTGAGTCCGCGAAGTCCCCACTCAAGGAGACCGAGGCGCCGATCACCAGCGGCCCGGACTTGTTACCGCCGCCTTTGCTGGACGAGGACGACGCGCATCCGGCGACGCCCAGGACGAGTGCGCACGCCGCGGTCGCAACCAGACTGGCGCGGCGCCGCCCTCTCGTGGTTCGTGTCACAACGGTTCTCCTTGCGTTGAGGCCGTGCTGACCGCGGTCATGCGCCCAGCGACTTCGTTCGATGCCGACCACCGGCTCCAGCTCAGGCCATCGCCCTGAAGCCCTCTGCGGCTGTCGGTCACTTGGACGGCGCTTGCGTGCAGTACCCGCCGGAGTTCGGAAGTGACGGCCGGCCACCCACTGATGTACGTCTACATGAAACATGCGTGCAACTGCACTGTCAATAGTCACTTGCATGTGCGCTATAGCTCGACGGTAGCTCGAGAACTGTGCTGGCTTGAGTGACAGGACGTTCTCATGACGGGTAGTGTGCAGTGAGAGTCATGCAGTGAACACTCGGAGTTGGCCTAGGAGCCTGATGGCGACACCCAAGGACGGCCCGGGGCCCGGTCTCGGCCAGCGCTTGCGCAAGGTACGAACGAGTCAGAGCATTTCGGTGCGAGAGCTCGCTCGACGGGCTGGTTGCTCGGCCAGCTTGATTTCCCAGGTCGAGCGAGGCCATAGTGCGCCGTCGGCGGGCATCCTCTACTCCCTCGCGAACGAACTGCGGGTGTCGCTGGACTACCTGTTCGGCTTCGGGCCCAATGGTGGCGGCAGTGACGACCGCGGTGGGGGACCTGGCGCGACGTTGCCTGCGATATTGCCCCCGTCAACCTTTTCTGCATCTTCGGAGGAAGGGTCACGGGATGTCCCCGGCCCCCGCAGTCCGGTCGTCGCATCGACGGGTGGCCGTCTGGCGACCACGGGAGCGATCGTGCAGCGCGCCGATAGCCGGCGCGCCATTGATCTGTCCAGTGGCGTGCGATGGGAGCGCCTCACGTGCCAGGAAGACGCCCAGGTTGACTTTCTCGAGGTTGTCTATGCTCCCCACGGGCGGTCCACCGATTCCAACCGGCCGGTGCGGCACAACGGCCGGGAGTATCTCCTGGTTCTCAGCGGCGGCCTGAGTGCCGACATCGGGTTCGAGACCTACGAGCTGCAGGCCGGGGACTCGCTGGCCTTCGATCCGACGACACCGCACCTGTATCGCAACACCTCCGATGGCGAAGTACGGTGCGTCTCCTTCGTGGTACACGACTGACGACGTATCGGCAGCCCGACCACGTGACGATCACATTGCGCGCACCAGCGCGATCCTTCCCCCGGTTGCGCAGATCAGATCAGGATTCGCAGTGGGTTCTCGACGCGGGCGACGAAGGCGGACAGCCACCGGGCAGCTAGTGCGCCATCTAGTACGCGGTGATCGCCGGAGAGCGTGACGGTCATGACTGTCGCCACCGCGAGTTGCCCGTCCTCGACCACAGGACGCTGTGTTGCGGCGCCGACGGCCAGGATTCCCGCGTGGGGGGGATTGATGATGGCACCGAAGCGTTCGATGCCGTACATGCCGAGATTGGAGACAGCGAGCACTGCCCCTTCGAGCTCCGGTTGCTTGAGCCGGCCGTGTCGTGCGCGGTCGACGAGGTCGGCGATGACCCCGTTTAGCTCACTGAGCGATCGGCGTTCCACCTCGCGCACGACTGGGGTGAGCAGGCCACCGTCGATCGCCACTGCCACGGCGATGTCAACGCTGCGGAATCGGCGTGTGGCCTCGGGGGTCCAGACCGCGTTGGCTTCGGGAACGTCCTGGAACGCGCCGGCAACGGCCTTGACCACGAAGTCGTTCACTGAGACTTTCGCGTCCATCTGCTCGTTGATGGCGCGTCGTAGTTCGAGCAGCGCGTCGACGCGGCAGTCCGCGACGAGATAGAAGTGCGGAACGGTTGCCTTGCTTTCGGTCAACCGACGGGCGATGGCACGACGCATTGCGGTGTGTGGTATCTCGGTAACGTCGGAAGCGGCGGCGACCATCGCGGGGCCGGCGGCAGTTGGCGCAGGCACGGTTGGGTGTCGCACGGTCTCTGCCGCTGGCAGACTTGCGGCGTCGGGCAGTTCGACGCCTGCTACCGGCTGAACGATCTGCGGAGGGCGGGGTATCGCCGAGGCGTCCCCCACCCCGACCACGTCTTGCGATCCTCTCGATTGGATGCGTTCGATGTCGCGACGGACTATCCGGCCGTTTGGCCCCGAGCCACGGACTTGGCTGGCATCGATGTTCTGTTCTCGTGCCATGCGGCGCACGAGCGGGCTGATGAACTGGCGTTTGGGTGCGTCTGACTGGTCCGGTGCGATGCTTGGATCCGTCTCCGCAGAGGCATCGGCCGCAACCTCGGTGCGCGCCGCCGTGCTGGTCGCATCCCCTGTCTCGGTCGGCGCGGCGGGTGAAGGGCTGCGCGCCTCGTCTAGAGGCTCTCCGGCTTCGGCGAGCATCGCGATGGGCTCGCCGACCGGGATTGGTGTGCCGAGTTCGACGAGGTATTGCGCCAGGGTGCCGGCTACTTCTGCCTGGTACTCGACGGTCGCCTTCTCGGTCTCGACCTCGACGAGCGGCTGTCCGACCACGACGGCATCGCCCGGGGCCACGTGCCACTCGATCAGGATCGCCTCAGCCATTCCGGTGAGGACCTCCGGCATACGGACGATGACGCTCATCGCTGCCCCTGCGCCGTTTGCATCTGCTCGAGCTTGGCCACGACATCGCTTGTCTTGGCCACGGCGGCCAGTTCGAGGACCTTGGAGAT
>JAOPWD010000365.1 GCA_025965875.1 Pseudonocardiales bacterium | reverse complement strand
GCCGGATCGAGCTCCCGGAAGGCCGCAGAGGCCAGGGCGAGCGGCAGGACGGTCGCCCCCACGTCGTGCTGAAAGCCCGGCAGGGTGAGTTGCTCGCTGCGCAATGCGCCGCCGACGCGATCGGCCGCCTCGACGACCAGCACCCGCCGGCCGCGCCGGGCCAGCGTCAACGCCGCCGCCAAGCCGTTCGGCCCGGCCCCCACCACAACGGCATCGAACCCGTCAGCCGCGCTCACGTCCTCGACCCGGCCGGAGCCCGGTGCTCAGGGCGGGTCGCTGTGTCGTCGATCGGTTGCGCCGGAATGCTGGCCCGGACGGTGGTGCCGACGCCGGGTGTGGACTCGACGGTGAGCCGTCCGTTGAGCGCACCGAGGCGATCTCGCATGTTCATGAACCCGTGGCCGAGCGGTGTTGTGTCCAAGTCGAATCCGGCTCCGTCGTCGCTGAGTTCGAAGTACAGCGCCTCGTTGTCGCTGTACACCCGGACGGTGACCGTCGCGCCCTCGCCCGCATACTTGCCAGCATTCTGCATGGCCTCGAGGCAGCAGAAGTACGCGGCTGTCTCGACCTCCTCGGGATAGCGCGCCGTCAGCTCCACGTCGACCGTGCAGGCCAGCGTGGCGCGTAGCGACGCGGTCCGCAGTGCCTCGCCAAGGCCACGGTCGCGTAGCAGCGGCGGATAGATGCCGTGCGCCAGTTCGCGCAGTTCGCCGATCGTCACCTGGACGTCCCCCCGGAGATCTTCGAGCAAGGCCAGGACAGTCTCCGTCTCGCCGTCCTCGGCGATCTGCCGGGCCAGTCCGAGCTTCACGGCGAGCGCGACCAGGTGCTGCTGTGCGCCGTCGTGCAGATTGCGCTCGATCGCCCGCCGCGAGGAGTCCGATGCGGTGACGATCCGCAGTCGGGACGCCTGGAGCTCTTCGTTGCGCTCGGCCAGTTCGGCGAGCGAAGCTTGCAACGCCGAGTCCAGTCGCACGTTGTGCAGCGCCAGCCCCAGCTGACGGGCCAGCTCGACGAGTGCGCGCTCGTCCTCCTCGCTGAAGGGAGCCGCGTCGGGGATGCGACGCACCACGACGAGACCCAGCAGTTCGCCGAGATGCGCGATCGGGACGACCCGATGATCACCGCGCGTTTCGCCGGCCCCGAACAGCTCGGGCAGCCACACGGCCGTCCAGCCGGGGCCTCCGATCCGGGCCCGGCCTACGACAACGCGCTCGCGTTCGGCCAGCTGCAACCGGCCGGCGCCGCGGTCGGGCATGCTGACGGCGCGCACCAGGTTTCCTTCGATGCCTGTCCAGATCTCGGCGCCGCCGCCGGCCATCGTTGCCCGCAGTGACTCGACGAGCTGCAGCATCAGCTCGTCCATCGGGACGGCACGGCTCATCCGGGCCCCGAACGCGGTGACCACCTCGTCGGAGGACGGCTCACGACCCCCGACCAGCACGTCAGCCGCTCGAGTCAGCCGATGCCGAACCGGCACCGCGAGCATCGCCACGATCAACGCGGCGACGAGGCTCTCGAGCAGGACGGAACGCTCGTGGCCGCGCGGAGCGCCGTTGATACCCACGACGATGACCAGGTAGACAACGGCGACGACCGACGCGACACCGGCCGCCGCGATCGACTCGACGAGCGCCCCGACGGCCGCGCGGTTGCCGGGCACGAGGAGCGCCAGCAGTTGTCCGAGTGGGATGACCAACAACGCCGATGCCAGCCAGACCGCCAGCGGCTGCGGGGCATCCGTCATGAGATGCAGGGCACCGCACACCACCACGAACGCAGTCGCCAGCACCGAGGCCGCCGCCATCCATTGCAGTGCGCGGCGCTCCTCGCCGGTTGCCCGCCTAAATCGCAGCCCGGTTGCCGAGGCACCCACGGCGCACACGGCAAGCGCGCTGATCACGAAGGCCCCGGTATCGGCAACCGAGCGATCGGCGACCAGCACGACCGTCCAGCCGATCGCGGCCGCAGCACCCAGCGCGGCGATCACCCGACGGGGCATGGTGGCCAGGCGCCCGCCCGGCAAGGCCAGGACGTACAACAGCCACGCGGCGAGGACGAGTGGCGCGAGCCGCGCCGAGCCGGCCGCAGCCACGTGCGCACCCGCGAGCAGCGCGCATATCGCAGCGAGCTCGGTGGACTTGCGCGAACCGGGCGCCCTGATCGCCACGATCGAGACGAGACCCCACGCGACGGCGAGGACGACAGAGACAACGGCCAACGGGTGCATGATCTACTCCGTCCGCAGGACTTGGGCGATCCGCAAGTGAGCGGCCCGGCGCCCGGGCCAGGCTGCGAGCGCGTTGGCGATGAGCAATGCCGCCGGTGCGACCAACAGCATCACCCAGACGGCCATCGGCGCAACGTACTGCAGCGGCGTGTAGTTCGCGACGGCGCGCCACACCGTTCGGCCGATAGCCAGGCCCAGCGGGATTCCGAGGAGCAGGCCGATGACCGCGAGCACCGTCGCCTGGGTGACGACGATCCAACGGCATTGCCCTTGGGTCATGCCCAGCGCGCGCAGAACCGCCAGATCGTGCGAGCGGCGGCGCACGGCCGTGGCCAGCGCGTGGCCGACCGCACCCACGGCTAGCAACGCGAGGAACAGCCCGAGCACGATCGGCAGCACCCGGACCTGGCGCAGCCCGACCAACTCAGTCAGCGGATCCGGCGGTGCGAACCCAAAATTCGCCAGGGCGGGGTCGGTCTTGGCCAGCGCGGCGTTCAGCCTGGCACCGGCATCCGGGGTTCGTGCGGCAGGTACCAGCGTGACGTAGCCGAGGTGGAACTTGAAGTCTGTGAACATCGTGTCGTAGCCGGCATCTGTCAGCCAACCCCCGTCGGCGTAGCCGTTGTGGAAACCTGTGGGCACCAATCCGCTGCCGGTAACTGTGAATGTGGTGGTGTCCTTCGACCCGCTCAGCGGCACCTGCTCGCCCACCGCGGTGTGCAGCGCCTTCATGCTCTTGGGTGCCAACAGCACTTCGTGGGCGGAGCGCGGCATGCGTCCGGAGGTGACGGCTACCTCCAGCTGCTTGGGGCCGAGGCTGTAGGTGTAGAGCGTCACCGAGCTGTTGCCGTCCGGTCCGGTGGCGACGCCGACGCGGGCGTCGTTCACCCCCTCGACTTCAGGCTGAGCACGGAGTGCACCCAGCAGCTTGTCGGCCGGCCCGAAATCCTCGCCGCTTTCGCCGACGAGCGCGCTCAGCTGGAACGTCTGACCGAAGCGCTCCGGGTGACTTGCCGCGTCGGAAACCCCGTGCGAGAAAGTGAAAGCCGCCAGAATGCCGAGCACGCCGGTCACCGCGCCGATCAGAGCGGGACGAACGGGCACGCTGGTGCGCCCCCGCCCAGGCTCCAGCGCGAAACGCGCCCCCACCACGACTGGGACGGCGGCACCAGCACTGGCAAGAGTCGTCGCGATGTTCGAGCGCCGCGCCCGCGCAGGCCGACTTGCCACCCCGAGCGCGAGCCACGCTGCACTGGCGGCAGCGGCAGCGGTCAACAGCATGACGAGCACCAGGCCTGGGCCGAGAACCACCCAGTCCGCCGACGTCCCGGGCGTGGGTTCGGCGGTCGAGGCGATGCCGATCGGGAACCAGCGCGAGGCGAAAACCGCTCCGGCGAGTCCGAGCAGACCACCGACCGCGCCTGCGACAGCCGGACCGGCGGATGCGGTGGCGATCGCCTGGTGCGGGCTCATCCCGAGCGCACGCAGGGTCTGCAACTCTGTCGTGCTCGCCGCGGCGTAGCGCACGATCGCCTGGCCCACCAGGAACAGCGCGGCGACGAACGCCGCGGCACCGAAGGCCAGCAGCGAGCGTGCCTCGAAGGTCGCTTCGCGCTTACCGGGACGCACAATCTGGTCAGCGATATCCCAGACGTCGATATTGGATCGACCGGTGACCCGGGCGAGGTCGGCACGCAACTGGGGTAATGCCGCCACGCCGCCTCGCAGGCGCACCAACGCGTTGCCTTCGTAGACGGTCTCGGGATGGCGCAGGTCGCCGAGCGTGTTCTGCGGGTATTGGGCCACCACGGCCGGCGACAGTTCGAGCGTGCCCTTGCCGTCGAGGGAGTCCGAGAACCAGGGCGCGATCCCGACGCCGACGATGCGCACGACCAGCTGCGGTCCGGTGTAGGAGCCGCCCGGGCCGAAGCCCTGATGCGCCTGCACCTCCTGCGCTGTGGCCAGCACGACCGTGATCGTGTCGCCCACGCCTTTGTGGGAGCGCGTGACGAAATGCGGCGACACGAACCCTTCGTCGGTGCGGGCCGGGTTGAACATCCGCCCGCTGAGCACGACCGGTTTCTCGATCGTGCGCATCATCGGGTCGTGCACTGGTTCGGCCGCCACGTCAGGCAGGCCCTGGACGGTGAAGGTGGCGCCGAAGGTCGCGAGCGTCTCGACTACGGGCAGCGCACGGATCTTGTCCCAGTCGAATCCCGGCGTGTTCGGCAGGATGGCTGCTGTCGCCGGCAGCGTGCGGGCCTCGACGCGGTCGATCGCGCTCGCACCGCGGCGGGCGCCGGCCAGCGCGGTCAGCACCGTCCCGCTGGCCACCGCGATCAGCAGGGCCAGCGCCGCGAGCGAACGCCAACGGCGCAACAGATCCAACCGCAGCCAGGCAGTCACGACGTTCATGGCCAGCTACTCCGCTCGCAAGACGTGTGAGATCCGCAGCCGCGCCGCCCGCCGCCCCGGCAAGGCGGCCAGGACGTTGGCGATCAGCAGCGCCGCCGGAGCCACCAGCACCAGCGCCCAGACGGACGTCGGCGAAACGTACTGCAGCGGCGTGTAGTCCGCGACGGCCCGCCACACCGTGCGGCCGACGGCGAGCCCGAGCGGGACGCCGAACAACAGGCCGATCACGGCGAGGATGCTGGCCTGGGTAGCGACAACCCAGCGGCACTGCCTCTGGGTCATGCCCAAGGCACGCAGCACCGCGATGTCGTGCGCGCGCCGCCGCGCCGCCGTCGCCAGTGCGTGGCCGACCGCGCCCGTCGCGAGCAGCGCGAGGAACACGCCGAGCGCGACGGGCAGCACCCGCATCTGACGCAGCTCCACGAGCTCAACCGGTGGGCTTGGCATCGTAAGGCTGAAACCGCCGCCGTCGGGAGCGCCGACAGCCTTGGTGATTTGCCCGGCGGCGGCGGCCGCTGCTGTGTGCGGGTCGGCACCATCGCGCAGCGCTGCGAGCACGAAGTGGTACTTGAAGCCGGTGAAGATCGCGTCGTAGCCGGCGGTCGTGAGTAGCCCGCCGTTGGCGTAGGCGTTCTCCGGCCCCTGCGGGACGAGTCCGATGCCGGTGACGGCATATACCGCGCTGCCGTTGCTGCCGCGCAGCGTCACCTGGGAGCCGATCCTCGTCTGCAACGGCGCGAGGCTGCGCGGCGCCAGCATCACCTCGTTGTCCGACGCGGGTGCGCGGCCGGCGGTGACGATCACGTCGAGCGGTTTGCTGCCGTGGGCGAAGCTGAACAGCGCGAGCGAACTGTTCCCCTTCGGGCCGGTGGCGACGTCCGCGCGGATGTCGCCGACGCCGGCGATGTCGGTGTTCGCCGCAAGCTGCGCGACGACCTTGTCCGGCGGAAAGTAGTCCTGGCCGTTGATACCGACGAAGCCACCGAGTTGGAAGGTCTGCCCGAAGCGTTCGGAGTGTTCGGTCGCATCGCTGACGCCCTGCCAGAAGGTCAGCGCGGCGATGACGCCGAGCACGCCGCAGACCGCTCCGATCAGCGCGGGACGCACCGGGACCGCGGTCGGGCCGCGTCCGGACTCCAGGGCGAAGCGGGCCCCGATGACGGCAGGCACCCCCAGACCTCCGCGGGCTGCCGCGGTCGCCACGGTGGATCGCCGGCCGCGCCCCGTGCTGCGCGCAGCACTCAGGGCGAGCGCCGATGAGCCCACTGCCCCGGCGGTGACCAGCAGCGCGACGACGGCGAGGGCCGGTCCGATGACGACCCAGTCCACCGACGTTCCCGGGGCGGGCTCGAACAGTTTCGTCGTGCCGATCGGGAACCAGCGGGACGCGACTGCTGCGCCCCCGGCGCCGACTACGCCGCCGATGATCCCGGCCAGGGACGGCCCGGCGGCGGCTGCCGCCACCGTCTGTCCCGGCGTGAGCCCGAGCGCGCGCAGGGAGTTCAACTCCCCCACGCTCACCGCGGCATAGCGGACGATCGCCTGGCCGACGAGGACGACGGCCGCGAGCAGTGCGGCCGCGCCGAAGGCGAGCAGGCAGCGTGCCTCGAAGCTGACCTGGTGTTGCTGCACGCGTCGCTGCGCCGGCAGGTTCCAGATATCGATGTCGGCTCGACCGAGCGCGCGACGCACGTCGGTGCGGAACTGGGGCAGGGCGCTCTCCCCGCCGCGTAGCCGGACGAGTGCGTTGACGACGGCAGGGTTGGTCCGGTTCGTCGGATCACCGATGGTGTTGGCCGGATGCCGCTCGACCAGCCCAGGCGACATGACGACGTTGCCTGTGGAGTCGGGTGCGTCGGAGAACCAAGGGGAGGAGACGACCCCGACGATGTGCATCGTGATGCGTGGGCCAGTCAGCGTCTCCGACGTTCCGTCCAGCCCAGCCTTGACTTCCTCCTGCGACGGCAGGTCGAGGATGAGGGTGTCGCCGACAGCCTTGCCGAAGTGGTCGGCGAAGTGGCGGCTGACGACCACCTCGTCGTCACGGCTCGGGTCGAAAACCCGACCGGCGAAGACGATTGGCTTCTCGATGGTCCGCATCGCGGCGTCATCAGCCGGCGCGAAGGCACCGCTCAGCGAGGTCTGCAGTGACGGGCCCGCTAGCCCGAAGTCGTGCGAGATTCCTTCGATGTAGAAGGAGTAACGGACCGCAAACGTGCTGAGCGCCTCGACCCCCGGCAGCGCGCGGATCTTGCTCCAGTCGAATTCCGGGTCGTTGGCCAGCATCACCGAGGTAGCC
>JAOPWD010000130.1 GCA_025965875.1 Pseudonocardiales bacterium | reverse complement strand
ACCGGGCCCGAGTCGCCGCTGCGCCGGCCCCGGTAGTCGCCACCAACCCCTGGCGCCGGCTGCCCGCCTAGCCAGCCGCGGAGTTCAGCTCGGATCGTGTGTTAGACGTCTGCGCATGCAACTGCGGGTTCTGACTATTTGTCGTCCCATCGAATGCCGGTTCACTTGGTGGCTGAACGAAACAGCGCTTGCCGTGATCAACTCTCGCTAGGTGAGCGGAATCGCCGCGAACCGCGCGGCAGACGCGAGTTGATCAACGTCGGCTCCGAGGCGCGGCGGCATCTCGCGCCGCCGTCCCCCTCCACTCGAGCGAGTGGTCAGTTACGCGCCGGGTGCTCACCAGTAGTGACCACTCGGCGCCTAACTGACGACCCGCGGCAGGGCAGCGGCAATGCGGGCGAAGGCGGTCACGTCCAGGGTCTCGCCGCGGGCGGTGGGGTCGACGCCGGCAGCCTCCAGAGCCGCCACGGCCGCCGCTGGAGAGCCGGCCCGGCCGGACAGGGCCGAGCGCAGCATCTTGCGCCGCTGCGCGAAGGCGG
This sequence comes from Pseudonocardiales bacterium, assembly GCA_025965875.1. Taxonomy (GTDB): domain Bacteria; phylum Actinomycetota; class Actinomycetes; order Mycobacteriales; family Jatrophihabitantaceae; genus QHCC01. Next base: position 6,404 of record JAOPWD010000130.1, on the reverse strand, counting down.
CGTCGATGACGCCAAACACCTCGGTTCGGGCGACCTCGACGTTGGGCGGGGCGTGCCGCACGAGGCGCACCAGACCTGAGTCGACGTTGGGGACCGGCCAGAACACCGACCTGGATACCGCACCGGCGCGGGTGGTGCGGGCGTACCAGGCGGCTTTGACGCTCGGCACGCCGTACACCTTGGAGCCCGGCCCGGCAGCCAACCGGTCGGCCACCTCGGCCTGGACGAGCACCAGCCCGGTGCGCAGTGACGGCAACGTCTCCAGCAGGTGCAGCACGACAGGCACCGCGACGTTGTAGGGCAGGTTTGCCACGAGTGCGGTCGGTGCGGCGCCGGGCAGCGGGCCCAGCCGCATCGCGTCGGCGGTGACGACGGTGAGCGGTGCCTGCGGCAGGTGCGCCTCGACGGTGCTCGGCAGCGCGTCGGCGAGCACCGGATCGATCTCGACAGCGGTGACCCGGTGCCCGGCGGCGAGCAGGCCGAGCGTCAACGATCCGAGCCCCGGCCCGACCTCGAGTACGACGTCGTCAGGTGCCAGTTCCGCCGTGCGCACGATGCGACGGATCGTGTTGGCGTCGTGCAGGAAGTTCTGCCCGAGCATCTTCCGCGGGCGGAACCCGAGTTCGTCGGCCAGCGATCGGATCTCCGCGGGCCCGAGCAGCGCCGAGGTCACGGCGCCGAGTCTGTCAGTACCAGTTGTGGGCTTGCCAGAACGTCCATGCACCGCACGGATCGACGTAACGCGCGGCGATGTAACCCAGGCCCCACTTGATCTGGGTGGACGCGTCGGTCTGCCAGTTCGGTCCGGCCGAGGCCATCTTCGATCCGGGCAGCGCCTGCGGGATGCCGTACGCGCCACTCGGGTTGGCGGCGTTGGTGCGCCAGCCGCTCTCGTTGCTCCACATCGGCACGAGGCAGGCGAACTGGTCGTCGCCCCAACCGCGCGCCGCGGCGAGCTTCTTTGCGATCGCCTGGGCCTCATTGGCCGGGACGACGACAGGGGCCACCGGGCGTTTGGTGCCGACCTTCATCACCTGGGTCGTGGGCTGGCTGAGGACGACGGTCTTGATCGGCGTCTTGCCCACGATCACGCCGTCGACGTACACGACCGAGTAGGTGATGCGCGCGCTGCCGGCCAGACCGGCCGTGATGATCCTGGTCTGGCCCTTGTCGAGCGTCGGGTCCAGGCTCTTCTTGATCGCGTACGGCAACGCGGCTGTCGTCGTCACGGTCCTGTGCTTGACCCGGCCGATGACGATCTTCTGGTTGGCCTTCAGGGCCGAGTCAGGCGATGCCGACAGCCGGTCCGTCGCGCTGTACTTGATGCCGAGATCGCTGAGCAACCGCCCGACGGTGGACTCGGTCGTGGTGACCTGTTGCTTCTTGCCGTCGTGCACGACGGTGACCAGTCGCGGCGTGCGCACGGTGATCGCCGTGGCGCCAAGGGCAAGTCGCTTGGCCCGCGACACCGAGGTGAAGTCGGCCGTCGAATAGCCGAGCTGCAACAGCGCGTCGGAGACGGTCGGCGCGGTCGTCCACACGTCCTTGCGCACTCCGTTGACGTCCAGGTGCAGCAGCCGGCCACGCTTGTAGATGACCTTGCTGCCGTCGTGGACCTCGACGTTGGGCGACGGTGCCACCAGGTCGTGCACGCCGACGCGGTAACCGGCGGCGTCGAGGACGTCCGAGACCCGACTCGCGGTCGTGTGCAGTTGCGTGGATTGCCCATCGACGACCAGGTTGACGGTCTTGTCGACGCTGCCCCAGGCGACGGTTCCACCGACCAGCCCGGCCAGCACGGCCCCGTACAGGCCATACTTCACACTGCGTAGCAAGAACAGACTCCTTGAACGTAGTTTCCGGCGGGGCATGCGAACAGGGTCACGGAACTGTAACGGATCCCAATTTCCGAACCCCGCCGGGGGGTAAAAATCTCGCATATATGCGCAGAACGAAGCCCGGCTGCCGACAGTCTGCAGCCGGGCTTCGTGACGTGGCGGCGAACTACAGGTTGGCGCCACAAACCGGCCACGGGCTGGACCCGCGGGCGTTGTAGAGCCGCGTCGCGACAGCGATCTGCTGGTCCCGGCTGGCCAGGTCGGCACGCGGCGCGTACGCGCCGCCACCATTGGACAGCCAGGTGCCGGAGTCGAACTGCAGGCCACCGTAGAACCCGTTGCCGGTGTTGATGGCCCAGTTACCGCCGGACTCGCAGGCGGCAACAGCGTCCCAGTTCAGCCCACCGGTGCTCGGCGGGGGCGGCGGTGGCGGCGCTACTACTACTGGCGCGGGGCGCGCCTTGGTGCCGACCTTGACGACCTGAGCCTTGGGCTGGCTCAGCGTGTGCTTGCTGATCAGCGTGCGCCTGATCGACTTGCCATCGACGTAGAGCAGGTCGTAGGTCACGCTGGTCGAGCCGGCGACACCCGAGGTGACGACGGTCGACTGGCCCTCGTACATCGACGCGTCGTTTTGGTTGGCCACCGGGAAGGCCAGCGCCTCACGCACCGTCACGCGCTTCTTGACGACGCGCTTCACCACGATCTGCTTGTTCGCTCCGATGAGGATGCGAGGCTTGACGATGTCGAGCCGGCCGACCTTGATCCCGACGTCGTGCAGCAGGTCACCGACCTTCAGGTGGGTCGTCCAGACGGCCTTCTTCTTGCCGTCGTAGACAAGCACGACCTTCTGCGGGGAGCGCAGCGTGATAGACGTCGCCTCGAGCGGCAGCCGCTTGGCCCGCGAGACCGACACGAAGTCCGACGCGGGGTAACCCAGCTGCGTCAGTGCCTCGGCGACCGTCGGTGCCGTGGTCCAGACATCCTTCTTCTTGCCATCGACCATCAGGTGCAGCAGACGCCCCTGCTTGAGGACGATCTTGCTGCCGTCCTTGATCTTCGAATGCACATCCGGTGCGACCAGATCGTGGCCGTCGACGTGGTATCCCGCAGCGCCGAGCGCGCCGTTGACGTCGCTCGCCGAGGTATTGACCTTCTTTGATTGTCCGTCGACCACCAGGGTGACGGTCTTTCCATTGGCGGCAGTTGCGTAGACGGCCGAACCGCCCACGAGCCCCGCCAGCACAGCACCATAGAGGCCGTACTTGACGCTGCGACGCATATATTCTCCGATCCTTGTCGCACGCTTCGCGCACTCGTTTGGTCACAGGACGGTAACCACGGCGTCGCTCGGCAAACAAACCGGAAGGCCAAGAGTGGCAACTAGTTCAGGCGATTTCCGGTAGCTGAGAAGGCTCGGCGTTGACGAGGGCTTAACGCAATCAATCCTGAATCTGAGCGTCTTTCCAGCTTCGCTTGAGGTGATCTAAGTCAACGATTCAGGGGGTATCAGCCCGGAGGGGCGGGTGCCGGCCGGGTCGACCGCCAGAGGACGATTTGACACCGCGACCGGCTACATGAATGCAATTTCCGGCAAGTTTATGTGAACGCCACCACGTCCGGGCAGATTTCGCACGAATCGGGCATATCTTGCGGCGTCGATTTCATTATCAACTTTCCGGCAGGCCGAAGACCCGTGCGCCGTTGGCGGCAATTGCGGCACATAGGCCGTCCACATCGTGCCCGCCCGCGTCGGCCAGCCCGCGCACGGTGAGCGGCAGCAGCCGCGGAGCGTTCGGGCGCCCGCGCATCGGGTGCGGGGTCAGGAACGGCGCGTCGGTCTCGGCCAGCAGGTACGCGAGCGGCACCACGGCGGCCGCCGCGCGCAACTGCGGCGCGTTGCGGAAGGTGACCACGCCGGGAAAGGACAGCACGTAGCCCGCCGCGACGCATTCGGCGGCCATCACGGCGTCTCCGGAGAAGGCGTGGAAGACGACCTGGTCCGGCGCGCCCTCCTCACGCAGGATCCGCAGCACGTCGGCGTGCGCATCCCGGTCGTGGATCATCAGCGGCTTGCCCACCCGCTTGGCCAGCTCGATGTGCCGCCGGAAGTGGTGCTGCTGGTCCGCCGGCTCGGTACGGTCCCAGTAGTAGTCCAGGCCGGTCTCGCCCACAGCGACCACCCGCGGGTCTCGGGCGAGGCGCTCGAGTTCGGCGTAGCCGTGGTCGTCCAGCCCGGCGATCTCCGTGGGATGGACGGCCACCGCTGCGTACACGTCGGGGTGCTCACCGGCTGCGGCGACGCACCACTGCGAGGCGGCGATGGTGTCGCCCACCGTGATCGCCCGGATCACACCGACCGCGGCCGCGTCGGCCATTACTTCGGCGACGAATTCGGTGGACGGGTCCAGCCCAGCCCGCTGCGCCATCGCGTCCAGATGCGTGTGCGCGTCGAATACAGGAACGGTGAGGCCCGATTGTGCAACTCTTGCCTCCGGTGAGGTGGCAGAAGTTGCACAATCGGTCACTGATCGCCCTCTAGCCGCGCGAGTTCTTCCTCCACTACGGACGGGTCGAGCTTGGTGAACACCGGTGTCGGCGCCGCGATCGGCGTGCCGACGTCGATCGGGACGGACTCCCAGCGCGCGTCCGTCTCGTAGTGACCGGTCAGCACCGAGTACGACGGCGAGCCCGCAGCGGTCTCCTCGTCGACCTCGACCAACTCCGGCATCGCGGCCCATACGCCCTGGCCGCCGAGCTGTGCATGCACCTTCGACGAGGACGACGGCAGGAACGGCGTCAGCAGGGTGTTGGCGTCGGAGACCACCTGCAGCGCGACATGCAGCACGCTGGCCATCCGGTCCGGGTCGCTGCCGCGCAGCTTCCACGGCTCCATGTCGGACAGGTACTTGTTCGCGGCGCCGACCACTGCCATCACCTCGGTGAGCGCAGCCTTCTGCCGCGATCGCGCCAGCAGATCGCCGACCGTGCCGAATGCGGCCTGCGACGACGCGAGCAGGGCGTGGTCGGCATCGGTGAGCGCCCCCGGTGCCGGGATCGAGCCCAGGTTCTTCGCCGTCATCGACAGCGTCCGGTTGACCAGGTTGCCCCAGCCCGCCACCAGTTCGTCGTTGTTGCGGCGCACGAACTCGGACCAGGTGAAGTCGGTGTCCTGGTTCTCCGGGCCTGCGGCGGCGAGGTAGTAGCGCAGCGCGTCCGCGTCATAGCGCGCGAGCATGTCGCCGACATAGATCACGACGTTGCGGGACGAGGAGAACTTGCGCCCCTCCATCGTCAGGAACTCACTCGACACCACCTCGTAGGGCCGGTTGAGCGCACCCAACGAGCCAGGCGTCCCGCCCTTGGCCCCGATGCCCGAGTACCCCATCAGCATCGCCGGCCAGATCTCGGCGTGAAAGACGATGTTGTCCTTGCCCATGAAGTAGTAGGCCCTGGCCTCATCGTTCTGCCACCACGCCCGCCACGCCTCGGGGTTGCCGGAGCGCTGCGCCCACTCGATCGAGGCGGACAGGTAGCCGACGACGGCGTCGAACCAGACGTAGATGCGCTTGTCCGGACGGTCTCGCCAGCCGTCGAGCGGCACCGGGATGCCCCACTCGAGGTCGCGCGTGTACGAGCGCGGCTTGAGGTCGTCGAGCAGGTTGACGCTGAACTTCAGCACGTTCTGGCGCCAGTGCGACTGCTTGCCCAGCCACTCGGCCAGCGCGTCACCGAAGGCCGGCAGGTCGAGCATCATCTGCTCGGTCTCGACGAACTGGGGCGTCTCACCGTTGATCTTCGACACCGGGTTGATCAGGTCGATCGGGTCGAGCTGGTTGCCGCAGTTGTCGCACTGGTCGCCCCGGGCGTGCGGGTACCCGCAGATCGGGCAGGTGCCCTCGATGTAACGGTCGGGCAGGGTGCGCCCGGTCGACGGGCTGATCGCTCCTAGCTGTGTGTGCGGGAAGACGTAACCGTTCTTGAGCAGGCCGAGGAACAGCTCCTGCGCGATGGCGTAGTGGTTCTTGGTGGTGGTGCGGGTGAACAGGTCGTAGGACAGACCCAGATCCTTCAGGTCCTTGGCGATGATGAGCGCATTGCGGTCGGCGAGCTCGCGGGGCGTGACGCCTTCCTTGTCGGCCTGCACCTGGATCGGGGTGCCGTGTTCGTCGGTACCGCTGACCATGAGCACGTTGTTGCCGGCCAGCCGCTGGTAGCGGCTGAAGATGTCGGACGGGACGCCGAAGCCGGCGACGTGGCCGATGTGCCGCGGGCCGTTGGCGTAGGGCCACGCGACCGCAGTCAGGATGTGTTCATTCACGCTGTGACCTTATCCGCCGATCTGCCGCTCGATCTCCCCCGCTCGCAAGCTCGGGGGGATCTCGCGCGCCAGTCGCCGCTTCGCGGCGCCGCGCCGCGGCGGCGGGCTCTTCGCGCTGGGGGTCCCCCCGCTTGCGGGGGAGCTCATCGCCTCTTGGTCACCTTTAGTACTTCCGCGAGGGTTGGACAGATTAGTCAGCGCTTGGCGGCTACTACGGCGTCGAAGACCAGGCGCTTCGGTACCGC
>JAOPWD010000118.1 GCA_025965875.1 Pseudonocardiales bacterium | reverse complement strand
TTCGGTGCGTGGTGCCGCGTTAGGTTCGCGTCGCCAGGACCGGTTGCGCTTGTAGTACAGGTAGGTCGCCAGTCCGAGCGGGATGGGGACGACGTACGTCAGCCCTCGGAACAGCAACACCGCGGCGGCTACCTCCGCCCGTGCTCCACCCGCTGCGGCCAGACCGGTGATGAGCGCGACCTCGACCACGCCGAGGCCCCCCGGCGTGATCGGGATCGCGGTGAGCAGTCGCGCAAAGGAAAACACGGCCAAGGCTTCGATCCAGCCGACATCCTGGCCGGACACCCCGATGTGACGCAGGCACAGCAACAGCACCAAGAACAGCGACAGGTGGCTGACCAACGTGGCGACCGTGATCCATACCCAGCGTGCCTTCACCAAGAGCTCAGTCCGGCCGCGGAACTAGACGGTCGCGAGCTCCCACCCGTGCACCGGCGGCTTGCCGAGGACTCGCAATATCCGATTCGCCACTGCCGCGGCGATCAATCCGAGCCGACGGGCAGTCGCCTCACTTTTTAGAAGTGCGGTGAGCGCGACGACCGCGGCGATCAATGCACCGAATCCGATGGCCGCCGCGACGACTCGACCGCCGCTAGGTTTGCCCTGCAACGCAAGCAGTGACAGCGCCAGGACGGGCATTCCCAGCTTGGCGAAGTTGTTCCAGATACCGGCCACGACGAGCGACACCGAGGTCCGCGAACGCGAGAAGCCCCAAGAGCCGAACATTGCGTAGGTCAGCGCGATCCCTACCGCGCCGCCGCCGGGGAGCGTGTTCGAAACCGCTGTCGACGTCTCGGTCGCCACGAACGCTTGCCGATATTTCAGCCCAGGCGTGGCACCCACCATGACGAACAAGTACGTCGCCAGATTCCACAGTGCGGCCAGCGCGAGCGTGGCGATTGCGACCCCTGTCATCCCCCGGATCTCCGACCAGACCTTCGACATGCTGGTGAACTGCGGGATGAAATACCAGAAGATCCCGACGACGATCACCAGCGAGACCACGCCCGACAACACTGGGCGCAACCACTTTCTGCGGATCACCGGAGCGGTCGACACAACGGCTGGATTGGTTGTCATGGCTGCCTCCTCAAGAGGCCTCGGGCGTGGGGTCCAGCTCGAACCGGCCATCGCTGTAGTCGTGCACGTACCGGCGCAGCACCGCGCGGTCGACGAAGCCGAGCGCCCGGGTGAGCGCGGAGACCTGGGCGGCACCGGTACTGCTGTTCAGTACGAAGTGGTGGGTGATACAGCTACCGGAGTTCACGTAGAAACGATCGCTGCGGTAACTCGATTTCGAATCGTGGACCAACTCGTATTTGCGGACTCCGGGCACGTCACTGAAGGCTTCGGTCGCACCCCGCACGTCGCACGTACGGGTCAGTGTGATCGTCGCCGCCCGGTTGGTGTCCCGTCCGAAGTCCAGGACGATGCGCGCCTTGCCCTTCCGGGCCGTCAAGTCGTGGAACGTCCATCCTGCGGGCAGCGGGCGCAAGCAGGGCACGACAGCGGCGTTGGGCACCGCCTGTGCCGTCAGGAGCAGCGATCCGTTCACCCCCTTCGGTGTCGGTTCGATGCGAGTCGGACACTTCGGCCCTCCGGTCGGCGGGCCGCCCAACTCGATCGAGCAGGCCGACAGGGAGGACACGAGGACAGCACACGCGGTCAGCGCAATCAGACGTCTCATATCGGACTGCTCACGACGAGCTGGATAGCCAGCAATATGCCGATCACTCCGGCAGTCAGGATGGCGGCGCTCAGCGCCACCCGGCGCATGCTCCACCGCTGGATCCGCACCGGCTTCAGCTGGTACGGGAGTAGGGCGAGGAATTCGGCGTGCAGATCCTGGCCCTGGGTACGCAGCATCCTGCGCAACTGCGAGGGCATAGTGAGTCCGCGAGTGGCGGCGAAGGCCTCGGCGATCTCGTCGTCATCGAAGTACAGCCGAGTGCGTTCGTAGACCCGGCGCGCGTCGGTTCGCAGGCCGAGAACGAGCATCATGTTGGCTAGGTCAACCGCCTGTCGCCACGGGCTCGGGCGGATCTGCCCAAACGCGGAGTCGATCATCAGCAGTTGCCCGTCGCGGACCAAGATGTTCGCGGGTTTGATGTCGCGATGAGCAAGGCCGGCTTCCCACATCTGGCGCACCACACGCAGTCCCTGGTCGATGATGTCGTCATCGATGTCGGCTTCGCCGATTTCGGTCGCACCGTTCAGGAACTCCATGACGAGCAGGTACTCGCGCTCGGGCGTTAGTTCGACGATGCCGTACGGCCTCGGCACGGGCAGGCCGGTTTCATAGAGCAGTCGCAGCATGTAGTCCTCGTATTGGACCAGCCGGCGCACCGTGTTGAAGGCCTTCTCGTCCTCGAGACGGCCGTACAGCAACGTGCGGCCGAGCTTGTACCAGCGATCGGCGCGCATGTGCGTCGCGGCATACAACTTGCCGAAGACGTATGTCTCCTCGTCGCCCTTAACCTTGATACGCAACGGGGTCGAGCCGCCCGAGCCCTCCAGGCGGAACGGTTTGACCTGCTCGGGGATCAGCCCCAACTGGTCCTCGACCGCGCGAGTGATCGCCGCGAGGCGCCGTTCGTCGATGTCCAGGTGGGCCGTCCGGCCACGACGGTAGGTCACCGGAAACACGTCGTTTGAGGCGAACGTCCGGAACGCCACGAGGGCTAGAGCGACTCCGATCACGGTCCCGGCCAACGCGTCGCTCGGAGAGTCCTGCGCCAGATAGACCCGGGAGATGGCGACCAGAGTGATCACCGCCACGACGATGGGCTTGCCAATTTGTCGCAGACGCCCGGCCGGCACGTTGGCGTACAGCGTGCTGACCAAGAAACTCGAGAGCACCGCCAGCGGCAGCGACGGCATGGCGAAGCCGCTCCAATCGCCGAGTATCTCGACCCCGAACGGCCGCGGCCGCTGCAGGGTTTGGCCAATCCCGATTGCCGCGTTGTCGACGACTAGTCCGACAGCGATCCACACGATCAGGTGTCGCCAGCGCTTCCAGAACAGCAAGACGACGAGGTTGGTCAGCCAAATGACCTGCAGCCCCCAGCGCGTCGCGGGTGCGCCTACGACATCCATAAACTGCGTCAGCCACGACGTGCGCCACGACGCGATTCGGCTGAGCACCGCATGATCGACTGCGTCCAACCGCATCGCAGTGGTGCGGGTCGTCGCGGCGAGTACCCACAACAGCACTACCGCCAGGGCCAGGGTCAGCCACCATTTGCCCGAACTGTTGATGCGGTGCGGCAGCGGCGGCGGCTCGCCGGACGGACGACGTCGACGGTGCGCCCGCACGACAGGGCGCGTCGCATCAAGTGCGGACTCGGCCGTCATGATCGGCCAGGCATCGACGACGGCATGATCAGCTCCCGCCAACGGTGGCAGTGTCGGCCGTCATGTTGTTTAGACGACATTTGGGGTGGGCCGGCGCCCGCCACAATGATCGCGAGGGCGACGCTACGCTCCGAGTTGTTAACCGGTCAAGACGATACGTATCGTTCCGTTTAAGTAGTTGCGGCAATCGATCCCGAATCGTCGCTGAGAGTAAAGGCACCCGAAATGTCCGCCAATGGCGGGAATTCCGACGATCCAATCGGAACCCGAGACCGCCGTCGCACCACCCGCTCGCATGCGGCGATCCTCGCCGCCACCACCGCGCTGCTCACCGAGGTCGGATACAGCCACCTCACTATCGAGGGCATCGCTGCGCGTGCCCGCGTCGGCAAGGCCACCGTCTACCGCTGGTGGCCCTCCAAGGGGGCGCTGGCAATCGATGCGATCAGTCGTGACCTGACCGTTCCGGCTGCGACAGTGACCGGCGACGTGCGCCAAGACCTGCTCGCCGCCATTCGGAGGACGATTCACATCTTGGCGAGCAGTCCAGTTGGTGCCGTCATCCCCGCGCTAACCGCCGACCTCGTGCACGACCCTGCATTGGCCCAGCAGTTCCGGGAGGAGATCTTGCGGCCCCGCCGCTCGGTCGTCATCGACGTCCTGCACCACGCGGTCGACCGGGGCGAACTGCCGGCCAACCTCGACGTCGAGTTGCTGATGGACATCTACGTCGGAGCCGTGTTCTACCGAGTTGTCGTCAGCGGCGAGCCGGTCACTGACACCCTCGCCGAACAACTCGTCGGCCTGATTCTCGACGGCAGGCAACCGGTCAAGCCACCGCGCGACGAGGGCCCGCGGGCTGCAGACGACTCGTAGCTGCAGTGGGGCGCTCGCAACCGTCGACGCCTCCGGTCATCCTTGGTCATTCCGTGGCAAAGGGCACGATGCCTGGGTGGTACGTCGTCCCGCGTGGCGGTAGCAACTGGTCGACGAGATACCGCTCGAGGATTCGGTTGGCGCAGGTGCTCTGGCTGTCGCGGCCGTGTGGCCCCGTCCTTCGACGATGACCACGCGCCTTCCGGGCAGCAGTTCGGACATGCGGAAAACTCCAGAACGATCCGACGTAGGGCGCCCGGCGATCCGCGCGTGCGGCCACGTTGCGCCGCCTCGGGCAAGGCATCGTGACGGCGGCGAAGGCGGTCGCCGATGTAGCGGTTCCGGTCGCCGGTGCCGTCACGGCGGTCCTGAAGGTCTTCGGCATCGCCGCGCTGTGACTCGACCGTGC
>JAOPWD010000113.1 GCA_025965875.1 Pseudonocardiales bacterium | reverse complement strand
TCCCGCTCCAGGCCGGAGTCGAGGTGGTCCCACGGCAGCACCTCGTCGCGACCGCGCTCACGGGTGGTGAACCAGTCGATCGAGACGCCCAGCGGCTCCAGCTCAGCGGCGGCAGCACCCGTCCAGCGCTCGTAGGAGAAGTGCTCGCTCCAGCCGTCGAACCGGCCACCGTCGCGCCACACCCGCTCGATCACGCGACCGACGCGCCGGTCACCGCGCGCGAGCAGGCCTTCGATGAGTGAGGGCTGCCCGTCGTGATAGCGCATGCCGACGTTGCGACCCAGCTTCCGGTTGCTGTTGACCGCCGCCCGCAGCTTGCGCAGCCGCTCGTCGACGACCTCGGGGTGCGCCTGGGCGGCCCACTGGAACGGGGTGTGCGGCTTCGGTACGAACCCGCCGATCGAGATGGTGCAGCGGACGTCGTTGTGCCCGGACGCCGCGCGGCCCGCCTGGATCACGCGGTGCGCCATCCCGGCGATCTCGAGGACGTCCTCGTCCTCCTCGGTGGGCAGTCCGCACATGAAGTACAGCTTCACCTGCCGCCAGCCCTGCGCGTATGCGGTCGACGTCGTGCGGATCAGGTCGTCCTTGCTGACCATCTTGTTGATGACGCGGCGCAGCCGTTCCGAGCCGCCCTCGGGTGCGAACGTCAGCCCGGAGCGGCGGCCGTTGCGGGAGAACTCGTTGGCCAGGTCGATGTTGAACGCGTCGACCCGGGTCGAGGGCAGCGACAGCGAGACCTTCTCGTCCTCGTATCGGTCGGCCAGTCCCTTGGCGATCTCGCCGATCTCGGAGTGGTCGGCGCTGGACAACGACAGCAGGCCGACCTCCTCGAAGCCGGTTGCTGCCAGGCCGTTCGCGACCATCTCGCCGATGCCCGTGATGCTGCGCTCGCGCACCGGCCGGGTGATCATGCCTGCCTGGCAGAACCGGCAGCCTCGGGTGCAGCCACGGAAGATCTCGACCGACATCCGCTCGTGAACGGTCTCGGCCAGCGGGACGAGCGGGGTCTTCGGGTACGGCCACTCGTCGAGGTCCATGACGGTGTGCTTGGTGACGCGCTCCGGGACGCCTTCGCGGTTGGGTGTCACCGCGGCGATGCGACCGTTCTCGAGGTAGCTGACGTCATAGAAGCGCGGGACGTAGACGCCTCCCCCGCCGGCCAGGCGTTCGAGCAGCCCGTCGCGGCCGCCCGGCCGGCCTTCGCCCTTCCAGTCACGGACGATTCCGGTGATCGCACCGACGATCTGCTCGCCGTCACCCAGCACAGCCGCGTCGATGAAGTCGGCGACCGGCTCGGGGTTGAACGCGGCGTGCCCACCGGCGACGACGATCGGGTGCTCGTCGGTGCGGTCGGCTGCGTGCAGCGGGATACCGGCCAGGTCGAGTGCATTCAGCATGTTGGTATAGCCGAGCTCGGTGGAGAAGGAGATGCCGAAGACGTCGAAGGCGGCCACCGGGCGGTGCGCGTCGACCGTGAACTGGCCGATGCGGTGCTCGCGCATCAGCGCCTCGAGGTCGGGCCACACGGAGTAGGTGCGCTCGGCCAGCGCGTCGTCGCGTTCGTTGATGACCTCGTACAGGATCTGCACGCCCTGGTTGGGTAGGCCGACCTCGTACGCGTCGGGATACATCAGCGCCCAGTGGACCGCGACGGCGTCCCAGTCTTTGACCTGCGCGTTCAGCTCACCGCCGACGTATTGGATCGGCTTGCTGACGCGCGGCAGCAGCGGCTCCAGCCGCGGAAACAGGGACTCGATGGGCACGGGAACCCATGCTACGTGCCGACGACCCGCCTTTGACCCCGCTAGCGTCGCGGGAGCGGCTTCCCAGCGACGCCGGTGGGGTGAAAGGCCGAGCGCCGCTAACCTCCCCGCTTTGCACCTTTCAGCGCCCCGCAGCGGGCTGATTGGGGGCGCTGAAAGGTGCAAAGCGGGGGGTGGGGCGGCCTCTGGGAGGATTGGCCTGGTGCGCATACCGCCTCCGCAGTTGCTGCTGCTCGGCAGTATCGCTTCCGTCCAGTTCGGCTCGGCGTTCGCGGACAAGCTGTTCGCGCAGGCCGGTCCGGGCGGCGTGGTCCTGCTCCGGTTGGCGCTGTCGGGGGCCATGTTGCTCGCGATCAGCCGGCCCAGGCTGCGTGGGCGCAGCCGGGCCGACCTCCGGGCCGCGATCGCGTTCGGCCTGGTCCTGGGCGGGATGAACTGGAGCTTCTACGAGGCCCTGGACCGGTTGCCGCTGGGCGTGGCGGTGACGATCGAATTCCTCGGGCCGCTCACGGTGGCGGTGGCCGGCTCGCGACGCCTGCTCGACGCCGTCTGGGTCGTGCTCGCCGCGGGGGGCGTCGGGCTGCTCGCCCTGCGCGGCGACAACCATGACATCGACCCGGTCGGCATCGCGCTGGCGCTGCTGGCGGGTGCCTGCTGGGCGGGCTACATCCTGCTGTCGAAACGCGTCGGCGCCTCGTTCGCCGCGCTCGACGGCCTGGCGATCGCCCTGGCCGTCGGCACCCTGCTCGTCCTCCCGGTCGGCATCGCCCAGGGCGGCACCGCGCTGTTGCACCCCGGCGTGCTCGCCGGCGGACTCGCGGTCGCGCTGCTCTCATCACTGATCCCGTACTCGCTGGAGATCGTGGCGCTGCGCCGGCTCAAGGCCTCGACGTTCGGCCTGCTCATGAGCCTCGAGCCAGCATTCGCCGCGCTGGCCGGAGTGATCGTCCTCAGCCAGCACCTCACGGGCATCCTGCTCATCGCACTCGTCATGGTGGTGACGGCCAGCGTCGGCACGACGGTGACCGGCCGCGCGGTCGGCAGCGCCGGAAACGAGCCGCAACTCTCAGCGTGACGCGATGGAAGTCGTTTGCCGGATACGGCGATCCAGGTTTCCGCTCGCAAGGCGGACGAGGAGGCCATACCGCTGTTGTATGGACGACGAGGACAACGCAGCGAGCGGGAAGCTGGGCGCCGTAGCCGGCAAACATACTTCCATCGCGTGACGCTATCGTGACCCGCGACGGCGCACAGCCTGCAGCAGGCCGATCGCCAGGCCCTGCGCGAACATCGACGAGCCGCCGTAGGACACGAACGGCAGCGGCAAACCCGTGACCGGCGTCAGACCGAGGTTCATGCCGATGTTCTGGAAGGCCTGGAACGCGATCCAGCACACGATGCCGACCGCGACCAACCGTCCGGCCCGGTCGGCGTCGGCGGCAATACGCAGCCCGCGCCAGCACAGCAAGGCGTACAGCGCGATGAGCACGGCCCCGCCGACGAGGCCGAATTCCTCGCCGGCGACGGAGAACACGAAGTCGGTGCGCTGCTCGGGGACGAAGCCGCCGTTGGTCTGCGGTCCGTCGAACAGGCCGGTGCCGAACAATCCGCCGTTCGCGATGGCGATGTGCGCCTGCGTCATGTTGTAGGCGGCGCCCTGGGTGTCCACGCCGGGATGGGTGAAGGAGGAGAACCGCTCCAACTGGTAGTCGGCGAGCAGGCCGCCCTTCACCGCGAGCACGGCGACAACCACGGTCAGGACCAGCAGGCCGATCGTCCAACGGGCCCGCACGCCTGCGGCGATGAGCACGCCGAACGCCGCCGCGGCGAGCACCATCGCAGACCCGAGGTCGGGTTGCAGCATGACCAGGAGGAGCGGCACCGCGATCAACGTCATGGCCATCAGCACGTCGACCGTCGACGGCGGAGCGTCGTCGTCGCGGTCGGCGGCCCGCTGGGCGAACAACACCGCCATCCCGACGATCAGCCCCAGCTTCATGAACTCCGACGGCTGCAACTCGAAGTCCCCGCCGAGGCGAATCCACGCGTGCGCACCGTTCACCGTCGAACCGACGACGAAGACCGCCCCGAGGCCGAGCAGGCTGACGACGTAGACAATCGGCCCGAACAGCCGCAGCAGCCGGGCATCGAACCGCGACACGACGACCATCAGCACCGCCGCGATCGCCAGGTTGAACAGGTGCCGGTACAGGAACCCTTCGGGATTGCCGCCCTGGGCGCGCAGCAGCTCCCGGGTCGCCGCCCACACCAGCACCGCGCCAATGAGCGAGAGCACCAACGCTGTCGCGATCAGCACCCAGTCGTACCCGCGCGCCCGGCGGTCCAGCGGCATGACCGGCGACGTGAGCGCGAACGGTGCCCGCGGATCGCGCGCCAACAGCAGCGTCATCGGCTCGCTCCGGCGCGGACTGCTCGCGTGGGCACTGCGTCGCGGTGCTGCCGGTCACCGCGGGCGGCCGGCCGGGGTGCCGCCGGCAGCGACGTGACCCGCACCTGCGGGGCGATCTTCGGCAGGCTGGTCTCTGGACGCGACCCTGGGATGACCGCCGGGCCGCCGACACCCAGCAGCCCGTCGTAGATGCGCTTGAGCATCGGCCCCGCGGCCGTTGCGCCCGTCCCGGCCTGCTCGACCATGCCGACCACCACGAACTTGGCATGCGGATTGCCCTTTGCGTCCCGGCTCAGCGGACCCCAGGACGCCAACCACGACGTGTCCTGCCGGCCGAACACCTCGGCCGTGCCCGTCTTGCCGCCGATCAAAGATTGGTACGGAGAGCCGATGTAGGCGAACGCACCGGACACCGCCCAGCCGCGGCTGAAGTTCAGCGAGTCGGAGATGTAGTTCAGCACGCTGCGTGGGACAGGCACCAGGTTGCGCACCTTCGGCTTGATCGTCCGGACGACCTTGCCCGCCCCGTCGACGACCGCCCACCCGAGAGTCGGCGCGAACATGCGGCCGCCGTTGAGCATTGCCGAGTAGGCGAGCGCGAGTTGCAGCGGCGACATGGTGGTCTCGCCCTGACCGATCGCCATGTCGGCGTTGTCGCCGGCGCGGTAGCGCCAGCCGTCGGTGCAGTTCTCGGCAGCGAGCGCGGTCTGGTAGGCGCGCTGCGCCGGATCGGGTTCGTCGGGGAAGCCGCGCTTGGCGGCCGTGCAGTATTGCGCCTTGTTGGCCGACCAGCGGGCCAGGCGGGTCTCGCGGTCGGCGTAGCTGCCCGCAGCCTGCTCGTCCGTCGGCAGGTCGATGTTCGGCGTGCGCCCGACCCCGAACGCCGCCGCCGTCTTCTGCAGGTACTCGGCCGGCTTCTGCTTGGCCGCGATGCGCGCCTGGTCGGCGTAGTACTCGGCCGCGGCCGGCGCGTAGAAGAAGGTGTCGCAGGAGTAGCCGAGCGCGTCCTGCAGCGACAGCGGGCGGCCGAAGGATTCCGAGTCGTAGTTCGTCTTGACCCGCCCGTCGATGGCCAGGGAGCCGGGGCAGGCGTAGTTGCTGCCGAGTGAGATCTCGTTGTGGGCGACCAGTGACGACGAGGTGATCAGCTTGAACGTCGAACCCGGCGCGTACTGCCCGGCGATCGCGCGGCTGAGCAGTGGGTCGCCCGCGCCGGGCGCTGTCAGCGCCGCATAGTTCGCCGTGGAGATGCCGCCGATGAACTGCTGCGGGCTGTACGTCGGGTAGCTGGCCGACGCGATCACCCGGCCGGTGTTGGGATCCATCACGACCACCGCGCCGGACGTGGCCCGCTTGCCCTTCGCGCGCGAGTCGGCGATCTGTCGAGCGAGCGACATCTCGGCGAGCTTCTGCACGTCGGCGTCGATGCTCGTTACGAGCGTGTCGCCTTGTACCGCCGGCACATCGCCGCCGGTGGAGTCCGCGGCGACGGTGCCCTGCGGCGTCAATCGGACGACCTGCTTGCCATCCGTGCCGCGCAACACCGTGTCGTACTGAGCCTGCAGTCCGCTTCGCCCGATCGTGT
>JAOPWD010000112.1 GCA_025965875.1 Pseudonocardiales bacterium | reverse complement strand
CGGTGTCGTCTGTGGTGGCGTCGACGCTGGGCTGCTCGTCGCCGCCCTCGGGCGCGTCGCTCGACTCGTCGTCGTCGCCGTCCTCGGAGCGGGCGGTGGCGCCACCGCCGCGTCCACGGCGACCGCGGCGACGGCGCCGGCGGGCACCGGTGGCCTCTTCGACGGCGGCCTCGCGGACGTCGTCAGGTTCGGCTGTCTGGTCCTCGGCCGCCTCGGCGACGGTGATGTCGGCGTCCGCGGGGGCCGGTTCGAGCGACTCGACCGGCGGTGGTCCAGCGGGCGCCTTAGCCCCGCGGCGGGGCCGACTGGAGGCCTTGGTCTCGCTCGGGGGGACGAACAGCACGGAGGGCGCAGCCAGGGTGGGCGCGCCGGCCGTGGCGCGCGAGGCGCCGCCGTCAGAGTCGATGAAATCGGCGGGTGGCGACTTCTTCGCCGCCCGCTTGCGGGGTGCCTTGGCCGGCACGGCCAGGTCGGTGGCGACCTCGGCGGTGTCGGCGGCGGGGACGGCGGCGTCAGCCTTCCTCGCGGCCGACTTACGGGCCGTCTTCTTGGCCGGGCGCGGGGCAGCCTCAGCCGGCTCAGCGGGCGCGGCAGGAGGTGCGTCGGCCTCGGCGGGCGCGGCCTTGGCGGCGGCGCTCTTGCTGGCCCGCTTGCGCGGTGCCGGCGTGCTGCCCGCGTCGAATGTGGTCTGTGCCACAGCGGGCGCCTTCTTGGCGGCCCGCTTACGGGGGGCGGCCTTGGCCGGTGCTGCCTCGTCGGAGGCGGTGGTAGTGCTGGTGGTTGAGTTATCGGGTTCGAGCATGTGCTCGGGTCACTCCATTTCTGGGCCCCCGGGCGCGGTCAGCCGGCGATCGGCGTAACCGCGACCGCGCGGAGGCGGTTGTGGCGAGTCCCCGGGCCGGGGCGCTCGCGAAGTCTCTTGGTTACAACGCCGTTTCAGCCGTGATCCGGTCGGCGGCAAGAGGGTCACCGACCGCACCGGAGTCATCGAGCGGTCCCTGCGCCACGCGTACCGCAACTGGCGGCAATTCGAGGGCGAGACCGGCGACGGCACGCAATGCGGCAAGAACGTCGTCGGGTCGTACAGCGGGGGCTACCTGCCGGACTACCAACTCCAGTATCGCACGCGGCTGGGCGTCCGGTGTGACCGTGGCGTCCGACACGGCCGCGGACAGGACCGGCGAGCGCGCATCGACGGTGCGCTGGCCGTCCTTGGTCGGCCGCTGGATCGGTACCTCGTCGCAGGCCAGGAACACCGCGATTGCGGCCGCTGCCGTCGCCGTGCTGATCCCCGGCAGTTCGATCCGCCAGGCCGAGGCGTGCATCCGCTCGGGCAACGAGCCGGGGCCGGCGAGCACCGCCTCGACGATGTCCAGCCCGTCCGGCAGGGCCGCGTCGATGGCCGCCCGCAGGGCCTCGACGTCGACCTCGCGGGCCAGCCCGATTTCGAGGTACTCGGCCTCGCTGGCCACCCCCGTCGGGGCGGCGCCGACGTAGGAGATCTTGGGATGCGGGCTGAAGCCAGCCGAGTACCCCATCGGCACCTGGGCCCGCCGCAGGGCCCGCTCGAAGGCCCGCGCGAAGTCGCGGTGCGAGGTGAACCGCAGCCGGCCGCGCTTGGCGTACCGCATCCGGACTTTCTGCACGACCGGCGGCGGGGGTGGTCCCTCGGGTACCCGACGCGCCATCTACTTGGGCGCGAGCGGGAGGAGCTGGCGGCCGGTCGGGCCCACCTGGATGTCGGTGCCCAGGTTCGAGCAGACGCCGCAGTCGAAGCACGGGGTCCACCGGCAGTCGTCCTGCTCGAACTCGCCGAGGGCGTCCTGCCAGTCGTCCCACAGCCACTGCTTGTCCAGCCCGGAGTCCAGGTGGTCCCAGGGCAGCACCTCGTCGCCGTCGCGCTCGCGGGTGGTGTACCAGGCGACGTCGATCGGGCCGTCGGCACCGAAGACCTCGTCGGCCGCCGCCATCCAGCGGGCGAAGGAGAAGTGCTCGCTCCAGCCGTCGAAGCGGCCGCCGCCACGCCACACCGCTTCGATGACGGCGCCCACCCGCCGATCGCCACGGGAGAGCAGCCCTTCGACCATCGAGGGCTCGCCGTCGTGGTAGCGCATGCCGACGCTGCGCCCGAGTGACTTGTTGGCGTTGATCGCCGCGCGCAGCTTGCGCAGCCGGTTGTCGATCGTCTCGGGCGAGGCCTGGGCTGCCCACTGGAACGGGGTGTGCGGCTTGGGCACGAAGCCGCCGATCGAGACGGTGCACCGGACGTCCTTGTGTCCCGCGGCTTCGCGCCCGGCCCGGATCACGTCATGCGCCATGCCGGCGATCTCGAGGACGTCCTCGTCGGTCTCGGTCGGCAGGCCGCACATGAAGTACAGCTTCACCTGCCCCCAGCCCTGCGCGTATGAGGACTACGTGGTGCGGATCAGGTCGTCCTTGCTGACCATCTTGTTGATGACGCGGCGCAGCCGTTCCGAGCCGCCCTCGGGTGCGAACGTCAGTCCGGAGCGGCGGCCGTTGCGGGAGAACTCGTTGGCCAGGTCGATGTTGAACGCGTCGACCCGGGTCGACGGCAGCGACAGCGAGACCTTCTCGTCCTCGTATCGGTCGGCCAGTCCCTTGGCGATCTCGCCGATCTCGGAGTGGTCGGCGCTGGACAACGACAGCAGGCCGACCTCCTCGAAGCCGGTTGCTGCC
>JAOPWD010000054.1 GCA_025965875.1 Pseudonocardiales bacterium | reverse complement strand
CGTGGCTGGGTTCCGTCGTGGCTGGGTTCCGTCGTTGCTGGGTTCCGTCGTGGCTGGGTTCCGTCGTGGCTGGGTTCCGTCGTGGCTGGGTTCCGTCGTGGCTGGGTTCCGTCGTGGCTGGGTTCTGTCGTGGCTGGGTTCCTCGAAAATCTCGCGTGGGTCTCTGGAACCATGGGGGTATGGGAGCTCGCGTATCTGACCGTATTGCCGCCATCGCCGAGTCCGCCACGCTGGCCGTTGACGCCAAGGCCAAGGCCCTCAAGGCCGCCGGCCGCCCGGTCATCGGCTTCGGGGCGGGCGAACCTGACTTTCCGACGCCTGACTACATCGTCGAGGCGGCCGTCGCCGCCTGCCGCGACCCCAAGAACCACCACTACACGCCGGTCGGGGGCATCCCCGAACTGCGGGCCGCCGTAGCGGCCAAGACGCTGCGCGACACCGGCTACGAGGTCCCGGCCAGCCAGGTGCTCATCACGAACGGCGGCAAGCAGGCCGTCTACAACGCGTTCGCCACGCTGCTCGACCCGGGCGACGAGGTCTTGCTGGTCGCCCCGTACTGGACCACCTACCCCGAGGCGATCAAGCTGGCCGGCGGCGTGCCGGTCGAAGTACTCACCGACGAGACCACCGGGTATCTCGCGACCACCGAGCGACTCGAGGCCGCCTGCACCGAGCGCACCAAGGTGCTGCTGTTCGTCTCCCCGTCCAACCCCACGGGGGCGGTGTACCCACCCGACCAGGTCGCGGCGATCGGAAAATGGGCCGCCGGACGCGGCCTGTGGGTCGTCACGGACGAGATCTACGAACACCTGGTCTACGGGGACGCCCAGAACGTCTCGATAGCCACCGTGGCCCCCGAACTCGGCGACCGCGTCATCGTCGTGAACGGCGTCGCCAAGACCTACGCGATGACGGGCTGGCGGGTCGGCTGGCTGATCGGGCCGGCCGACGTCGTCAAGGCGGCCACCAACCTGCAGTCCCACGCCACCTCGAACGTCTCGAACGTCGCCCAAGCGGCGGCTCTTGCGGCGGTAAGCGGTGATCTGTCGGCCGTCGCGCAGATGCGCACCGCGTTCGATCGACGGCGCAAGCTGATCGTCGGGCTGCTCAGCGAAATCCCTGGAATCGTGTGCCCGGAGCCGCAGGGCGCCTTCTATGCATACCCGTCGGTGAAGGGGCTGCTCGGCCGCTCGCTGGGCGGGACCGTGTCGACGAGTTCCGCCGAGTTGGCCAATGTCATCCTCGACCAGGCCGAGGTGGCCGTGGTCCCGGGCGAAGCATTCGGCACCCCGG
The DNA here is from genome assembly GCA_025965875.1 of Pseudonocardiales bacterium. Classification (GTDB taxonomy): domain Bacteria; phylum Actinomycetota; class Actinomycetes; order Mycobacteriales; family Jatrophihabitantaceae; genus QHCC01. The sequence continues at coordinate 8,167 of JAOPWD010000054.1, read as the reverse complement.
GCTACCTGCGCCTGTCCTACGCCCTCGGCGACGACGACCTGACCGAAGGCATCGGCCGCATCGCCAAGCTGGTAGCCGACTCAGATTGACTGCGCCCACCCGGTTGGGTGACGTATTCGCATGATCAGAGACGCCGAATTTGCCGTCTCTGATCATGCAGATACGTCACCCAACGGTCTAGGGCAGAGCGCCGGCTAGCGTCAGGACGGCGATTGACTTGGGGAACTGCTTCATCGCGGCTTCGAAGTCGCTCGGGTTGGCAACGCGCCAGGCGTTCTTGTTGACGTAGCAGCGCATCGCGGCGTCCCACTTGGGCGCGCCGGCCACGGCACGCGCCTCTTCCAGCGCCGCGGCGCCCTTGTCGTAGGTGACGAAGTAGTACGTGTCCACCTCGTCGCCGTAGGACTCGGTGGACTTGTCGACCGTTCCCGGCGACTGCAGAGTGCCGGGTTGCTCCGATTCGCCGTCGACGAGGTGCTGGGCGTACACCGCGAAGGCCTCGTCCAGCCACGGATGTAGGGCCTGGGAATCACCGACCATCGCGTAGAACCACTGATGCGCCGTCTCGTGCACCGTCACCAGCCGCGATCCGTCGAGCATGAGGATCGAGCTCGGGTATTCGATGCCGCCGCCCTGCGCAGGCAGCCGGGCCACCGACAATGACGGGAATGGGAACGGCCCGAAGCGTGCGGCCAGCTCCTTGATCGCCCGCTGGAACTCCGGCACGAGTGCGTCGCGCAGCGCCGGTGCGTAGGCCCCCACCCGCAGGTGGACACCCTGCACCACGGTGTCCGACACCGCGAACGGGCCCACCGCGACACTGACGTCGCGCGCCGCCGCGATGCGCGATCGCCAGACCCGGTTACCCGGTGCGACGGGCGGGTCCTTCGGGTTCCCGGACATGATGACGGTGTCCTTGCCGGGCGCGGTGACCGTGAGCGTGGTGTCCATCGCCTCGCTGCTGGCGCTCTCGGCGGTGAAGCGGATCAGCTCCTCGTCGTGCCAGCCGAAGCCCCGTTCCCACGCGAGCAGGGGCTGGCCGGACCCGATCCAGGAATAGCGCTGGGCGCCGTCGCCGGAGCGTCCGAACCGGTCGAACGACTCGGCTCCGACCGTGATCGTGAAGGCGATGTCGGCGGTCACCGTGGTGCCGGCCGGCACCTTCTGCGCGAACGGAATGTGCAGCAGCCCGCCCTGCGTGGAGGGGTCGGCACCAGCCGCCGTGAAGGTCGCCCGGCCGGCGCCGTGGTCGGCCGTGGCAGTACTGACGACGATCCTGTTCCCCTCCGCCACCGTGGGCAGGGTGTTCGCGGTGAGCCGGAAGATGAGCTCGGTGATCGGTTTGTCGGGCGTGAACGAGAGGTGCTCGGTCCCGCGCACCGTGGCCAGGTCGGCGCTGAACGTGAAGGCCAACGAGACCTTGGGCCGCTTGGGATCCGGCGCTGCGTAGGCCGCCGGGCAGGGGGAGGTCGGCGGCGTGCTGGGCGGGGAACTGCTCGGCGCCGCTGACCCGGGTGCTGGTGTCGACGACGACCGGGCCCGCAGCGAGCTCGGCGCGCCGTTGGTGACCGTGGTGCAGGCGACCAGCAGCGTGATGGCCGCGGCACCCGACGCGAGCGCTGCCGCGATCGGCCTGCGCCGCCGGTCGCGCCTCATCGGACGCCGCGCGCCCACGCCTGGCCCGTCGCCTCCTCTGCGTCGATCACAGCGAGGATGATCGGCGCGGCGATCCGTTCGACCTTGCCCCCGACGAGCGGCACGTTCGCCTTGAACTGCGCGTCGACGAGGACGGCCGAGCCGGCACCGTCGGCGACGATGCGGATCGTGCCGTTCATGCTCGCCGGCGTGCCGTGGAAGCTGACGTGCAGGTCGCCGGTGCGCGAGCCGTCGGCGGCGGCCGGCCCCCAGCTGACTGTCTCGGTCGAGACGACGCCTGCGGGCACGAACCTGCGCAGCAGCGACGGGAACCCGACCGTCGGCATCTTGCGTTTGGCCTTGATCACGGCGCCTTCGTCGGTGCGCGTGACGGACACGCTGTAGGACAGCGCGCCGGCGTCGACGCACTTGCGCTCCTGATAGGCCTGCGTACAGATCATCTCGAACAGTTCGGCCAACGCGATGTCGTTGTGCATCGATCTCTCGATCTTCACGCTGAACCACTCGTGGCCGGGACTCGGACGACTGCGCGTGCGCGGGCAAGGACGGTCTGGCCCTCGACCGTGCAGGTCAGGTCGACTTCGACCAGACCGTCGTCGCGCACGGCACGCACGGAGCCCGCCACATGCAATGTCGCGCCATCGGGGTCCGGTACGACCACGGGCCGGGTGAACCGGACGCTGTACTCGACCACGGCGCCGGGATCGCCCGCCCAGTCGGTGACCACGCGGATAGCCGAGGCCATGGTGAACATGCCGTGGGCGATCACGTCAGGCAGGCCGACGGACTTGGCGAAGTGCTCGTTCCAATGGAGGGGGTTGAAGTCAAGTGACGCACCGGCGTAGCGCACGAGATCGCCGCGCGCGATCGGGAAGTCCTGGGCCGGCAGTTCGGCGCCAACCGCAATGGAACTCATGCCGTGCCCCGCGCGACCAGCGTGCCGAAGGCGGTGAGGACCGCCTCGCCCCCGACCGTGGTGACGTCGGCGCGGGTGGTGACGAGGTCGTTGCCGGCCGCAGCCCGGATAGCGTCGACGGTGACGACGACCTGTAGAACGTCACCCGCCCGCACCGGCCGGGTGTGCACGAAGCGCTGCTCGCCGTGCACGACGCGGGAGTAGTCGATCCCGAGTTCCGGATCGTCGATCACCTGATGACCGGCCGGGAGCGTCATCACGATGGCGAAGGTCGGCGGCGCGATCACGTCGTCGTAGCCCAGTGCCCGCGCGGCCACCGGATCGCGGTAGGCAGGGTTGGGGTCCTTGACCGCGTCGGCGAATTCACGGATCTTCTCCCGGCCCACCTCGTACGGCGCGGTGGGCGGGTAGACGCGGCCGACGAAGGATTGATCGATAGGCATGACGCAGACGTTAATGCCAACGGGGCCGCGTCAGGCCGGTCGGGGCGGCAGCGTGTCCAAGACCGGGAACGGTGCGGCGCCGAAACCTTCGACGCGAAACCGCCCCCACGGGTCGACGTCGGACAGCGTGGTGGCCACCTCGGCATGCGGAGTGCGCAGCACCACCTGGCGCGTGCCGGCGTCGACGAGCTTCGTGACCTGGGCGTCGGCCGCAATCCGGCCGTACCAGTGGTAGGACCCGCTGATCGGGTCGAAATTCCCGCGCAGCCGAACCGACACCGCGATCGCGGTATCGCCGGCCAGGAGTTCGGCCGGCCCGTCGTAGCCGTCGTCGCCGGCTGCGCTGCCCGGCTCGTCAGTCGGGTCGACATCGGTCATGCGTCCTCCTGGACGGTGCGGTGCTGGCCGAGCGCCTCGATGGGCAGCGGGTCGTCGTAGCCGACGAAGACGTTGGCGGCGCGCGCGGTGCCGTCGAGCAGGTACCACACGCCGTCGCAGACGATCTCGGTCAGCTTCTCCCGAGACATCGAGCGCCGGGCCAGCCACCACGAGCCGCTCGATTCGACGAAGCCGACGATGCCGTACGCGCCCGGCTCGGCCTTCTCCGCGTCGATGCCGAAGAACATCAGGAACATCTTGAGCAGGGCCGCCACCTGGTCGGCGACGGTGTTCTCGACGGCCTCGAGCGCCGATCCGCTGCGCCGGTCGCGCAGGAAGTAGTACATGTTCGGGTGCTGGTCCAGCCAGCCCACCACGACCTCGATCACCGAACTGATGACCTGGCGGGGAGTGGAGTCGGCGCTCGGCCGAAGTCTCGGCAGCACGCTGGCGACGACAGCCGCGACCGCCTCGTCGGCGATCGCCTGGCGCAGGTCCTCGCGATCCCTGAAGTAGCGGTACAGCACTGTCCGGCTGACGCAGGCGGCGTCGGCGATCTGCTCGGCGCTGGCCTCGGGTCCGTAGGCGTCGATGGCGACGGCGCCCGCTGCGACGAACGCTGCCCGCCGCTGGGCGCGGTGCTTGGTCCAGCGGACGCGGCGGCCGTCCGGGGCGCGCTCATCGGGTCCGCGCCGCGCCTGAATGTCCTCCGTCATGCTGCGTCACCGCCTCGGCTGTCGGTCACTGCCAGTTTAATCCGGTTTGGCCCTTGCCGCGACACGACGTCACGGCAACTTCACGGCCACTGGACCTCGCCCCGCGGCACGGTCGGGTCCGGTCGGGACGCCGTGGTGCGCGCATACCGGCGAGCCCCGGCCGCGGACGACGACCCACTCGCTCGCCGATCTCGCGGGCCTCGTCCGCGGCAAAACCCGACGACGTCGGGCATCGGCACCTCGTTCTCGCCGAGGTCCCGCGTCACCAGGTGCACAGAAGGCCCCGCCCGGCGTAGGTGCCGGGCGGGGCCTTCATCGTTGTGGTGAGGCGCTAGCGCGTCTCGCGGTGCTCGGTGTGCTTGCCGCAGTTCGGGCAGAACTTGTTCATCGCCAGACGATCGGGGTCGTTACGGCGGTTCTTCTTGGTGATGTAGTTGCGGTGCTTGCATACCTGACACGCCAGGGTGATCTTCGGACGTACGTCGGTGGCTGCCACGGTCGTGCCTTTCAGTCAATTACTCGGATGTGCCGGCCGAAAGTGGCCGGGTTGTGCTGTAGCGAGGGCCGGACTTGAACCGGCGACACAGCGATTATGAGCCGCTTGCTCTACCAGACTGAGCTACCCCGCCCTGGCGGCCACGCGCGAGATCGCTCGGGGCTGCCTGAGCCCCCTTACGGAATCGAACCGTAGACCTTCTCCTTACCATGGAGACGCTCTGCCGACTGAGCTAAGGGGGCAGTCGCGCACGCCTGGTGCTGGTCCGGTCAGACCGGTTTCGCGGAGCGTTCGCGCCAGCGCACGACTTTACACGACAGCGCCCCTGGCTGAATCCGCGTTTGCTCGCGGTGTTGGCGAGCCAGCCCACAGATATGTTGGGTCACCTTCGCTTGATATCAAGACACCGTTCACGAAAGACTCAAACGACAGCCTGACAGGAGTTGCCCGTGACCGTCACGTCCGAATTAACCGCTCTGCACCGTGCCCTCGACGAGCCTGGCTCGGCGGGGCCCGGCGGCTACGACCGCGGCGGGAGACGGTGACCCGCGCGGGCAGCGTCCGCACGGGAACGGGCACGCCGGGGCGCGCGAGCATCCCCGAGCGGACGCTGCGCACCGACCGGTGGTGGCAGGAGCCAGCAACGACATTCGTCCTGCTGTCGGCATGGGTGCTGTACGCCGTCATCCGCACGTCGAGCCAGCGCGCCTACTTCGTGGACAAGTACCACTACCTCTCGCCGTTCTTCTCCCCGTGCGTCAGCGCCTCGTGCCCACCCGACGCGCGTGACTTCGGCACGTGGTTCGGGCACTTCCCGCCGTTCGTCCCGCTGGCGATCGTCGTGCTGCCGTTCCTGCTCGGCTTCCGGCTCACCTGCTACTACTACCGCAAGGCCTACTACCGGGCGTTCTGGCAGTCGCCGCCCGCGTGTGCGGTGGCCGAGCCGCACGGCAAGTACACCGGCGAGACCCGGTTCCCGCTGATCATCCAGAACCTGCACCGCTACTTCTTCTATGCCGCCGTCGTGATCTCGGTGGTCAACACCTACGACCTGATCCGCGCGTTCCGCGGCGGTGACGGCGGGTTCGGCATCGGCCTGGGCACGCTGGTCATGCTGGTGAACGTCGTGATGCTGTGGACCTACACGGCGTCGTGCCACTCGTGCCGGCACCTCATGGGCGGACGGTTGAAGCATTTCTCCGCCCATCCGATCCGGTACAAGGCCTGGACCTACATCTCCAAGATCAACGCCCGGCACATGCAACTGGCCTGGATCACGCTCGGCACCCTCATGCTCACCGACGCCTACATCGCGCTGGTGGCATCTGGCGCGTTCAGCGACCCCCGCATCATCAACTAAGAGGAACGTCTTGTCCGAAATCGAAACTCATAATTACGACGTCCTGATCATCGGGGCCGGCGGCGCCGGTCTCCGGGCCGCCATCGCGGCCCGCGAGGAAGGCCTGCGGGTGGCGATCATCTGCAAGTCGCTGTTCGGCAAGGCGCACACCGTGATGGCCGAGGGTGGCCTCGCCGCGTCGATGGGCAACGTCAACAGCAACGACAACTGGCAGGTGCACTTCCGCGACACGATGCGCGGCGGCAAGTTCCTCAACAACTGGCGGATGGCCGAGCTGCACGCCATGGAGGCACCCGACCGGGTCTGGGAGCTCGAGACCTACGGCGCCCTGTTCGACCGCACCAAGGACGGCAAGATCAGCCAGCGCAACTTCGGTGGCCACGAGTACCCACGCCTCGCCCACGTCGGCGACCGCACGGGGCTCGAGCTCATCCGCACGCTGCAGCAGAAAATCGTGTCGCTGCAGCAGGACGACGCCCGCGCCAACGGCCACACCGGGGTCGACGATTCCGGGATCAAGGTCTTCGCCGAGGTCACGATCACCGAACTGCTCAAGTCCGACGACGGCGCGATCGCCGGCGCGTTCGGCTACTGGCGCGAGTCCGGACGCTTCATCGTGTTCAACGCACCGACCGTGGTGCTGGCCACCGGCGGCATCGGCAAGTCGTTCAAGGTCACGTCCAACTCGTGGGAGTACACCGGCGACGGACACGCCTTGGCGCTGCGCGCGGGCTCGACGCTGCTCAACATGGAGTTCGTCCAGTTCCACCCGACCGGAATGGTGTGGCCGCCGTCGGTCAAGGGCATCCTCGTCACCGAATCAGTACGCGGCGACGGTGGTGTGCTGCGCAACTCCGAGGGCACGCGGTTCATGTTCGACTACGTCCCGCCGGTCTTCCGCGGCCAGTACGCCGAGACCGAGGAGGAAGGCGACCGCTGGTACACCGACCCGGACAACAACAAGCGCCCGCCGGAACTGCTGCCCCGCGACGAGGTCGCCCGCGCGATCAACTCCGAGGTGAAGGCCGGACGCGGCTCACCGCACGGCGGGGTATTCCTCGATATCGCCAGCAGGCGCAGCGAGGAAGAGATCTTGAAGCGGCTGCCGTCGATGTACCACCAGTTCAAGGAACTGGCCGACGTCGACATCACCAAGGAGCCAATGGAGGTCGGCCCGACCTGTCACTACGTGATGGGTGGCGTCGAGGTCGACCCGGACACCGCCGCCGCGGCCCGGGTGCCAGGGCTGTTCGCCGCGGGCGAGGTCGCGGGCGGCATGCACGGCTCGAACCGGCTCGGCGGCAACTCGCTGTCGGATCTGCTCGTGTTCGGCCGTCGGGCCGGCGTGGGCGCGGCCGAGTACATCGAGGGACTGCTCGGTGAGCGCCCCGAAGCCACCCAGGCGGCGATCGACGCGGCTGAGCACTACGCCGTCACCCCGTTCGACCCGCCGGACGAGGACAACACCGAGAACCCGTACACCCTGCACCAGGAACTGCAGCAGACCATGAATGATCTCGTCGGCATCATTCGCAAGGCCGAAGAAGTGCAGCTCGCGCTGGCCAAGCTGGCCACGCTCAAGCAGCGCGCCCGCAACGTCGCAGTCGAAGGGCACCGCCAGTTCAATCCGGGCTGGCACCTCGCGCTGGACCTGCGCAACATGCTGGCCGTCAGCGAGTGCGTGGCACGCGCGGCGATGCTGCGCCAGGAATCACGCGGTGGGCACACTCGCGACGACTTCCCGGCGATGGATCCGCGCTGGCGTCAGTTGAATCTCGTCTGTCTGGCCGGTGATGACGACGTCGAGGTCATCGAACAGCCGATTCCACCCATGCGGCCCGATCTGCTCGAGCTGTTCGACCGCGACGAGCTGGCCAAGTACCTCACTGACGCCGAGCTACCCGCACAGTTCGTCCAGGAGACGTCATGACAACCGCAAGCAAGCTGTTCTCCCCCGTGCGGACCAGGACGATTGGTGCGGTGAGGTCGGCATGACGTACCAGGCCAAGTTCCGGATCTGGCGCGGTGACGCCGACAACGGAGAACTCGTCGACTACACCGTCGAGGTGAACGACGGCGAGGTCGTACTCGACATCATCCATCGGCTGCAGGCTACCCAGGCCGGGGACCTCGCCGTGCGCTGGAACTGTAAGGCCGGCAAGTGCGGGTCGTGCAGCGCCGAGGTCAACGGCCGCCCGCGGC
>JAOPWD010000048.1 GCA_025965875.1 Pseudonocardiales bacterium | reverse complement strand
GGCAGCAAGGCCTGGCCGAAGTTGCTGATGACCGGACGGTCCTTGACGCGGTGCGCCTCGACGGCACGGATCGAGGTAGATCCGATGTCGAGGCCGATGCTGTCTACCGAAGCCACGATGGTCTCCTTTGGGCGGGCGTGATCATGCGAAGGTCACAATCGAGCCGTACCAGTGGGTCACCGGTACAGCGAGAAAGATGGCGAGGGCGGACGCGACGATCAAGCAGGATCCGAATGGCACGCCACTCTCGCGCTCGGTGCGGCGGGCGAGCAGGGTGGCGCCGCCGGCCACCCCGATCAGCAGGGCGCCGAACCCACCGATAAGCAGCGCGCCCCACGACAGCCAGCCGAGGTAGAGCCCGATGAGGCCGCCGAGCGCGGCGTCACTGAAGCTCACGCTGTTCGGGCAGGCGATGGCGAGCGCGAAGTAGACGGCCCACAGCGCCGACATCCCGACCAATCCTCTGATGGCCGGTGACCAGTCGCCTTCGAGAGCACCGGCAGGCATGAGCAGCAATGCCCCGACGACGTAGGACGGCAGCACGATCGAGTTCGGCAGTTGCCGAAGATCGACGGCGATCATCAGCAGCGTGATGCCGACCGCGCCCAGATAGAGGTAGGCGGGCAGTTGCAAGGACAGTCCGAAGCGCAGCGTGGTCGCGACGAATAGCCCCGCCGTGGCTACCTCGACCAACGGGTAGCGCCAGCTGATCGCGACCTGGCAGGTCGAGCACCGCCCGCGCAATGCCAGCCAGCTGAGCACCGGCATGTTGTGCCACGGCTTGATCGGCGTCTGGCACGCGGTGCACCGCGACGCGGGGAACATGAGCGACTCGCGACGCGGCACCCGGTAGATGACGACGTTCAGGAACGACCCGATCACCAGCCCGAGCAGCCCGACGAGCGCGACTATCGGCCAGGGACTATTCATGATCAACTTCCCGTCGAGACGCTGAGGACGCGCCAGTAGAAGGGCGACGTAGACGTGGTTTGGAGGATGGTGCTGAAGCCGGCGAGTGCCGCGGCCAGGTTCAGGTACTTCCCGGTGTACTGGTAGCCGGAGTTCGGCCGGCTGGACTGCCCGGCGGTAGCCGCGATCTCCCATTCCTGCCCTACCGGCCCGTGGTGAGCCATGTAGGCCCCGCCGGTCACGGTCAGGGTGCCGAGGGCGTTGCCGCGGTTGTAGTTGTCGGTCGTGATCTCACCACCACAGATGCCGCCGCTGGACGGCCGGGGGCAAACGAGTGTCGTAGGTGCGTTGCCCAGCGCGAAGATCGCCGCCGTGATGCCGAGGTCGGTAACCGAGGGGGCCAGGTTCGTGTATTGCTGGTCAGGTCGCGCAGCCGTCGCCAGCACGCCGCTGTAGAGGCCGGTGATGTCGTTCGGGCAGAAGCCGACTGTGGTCGCAGCAACCGCCGTCGTGTCGACAGACGTGCACTTGACCGGGTGATAGGCGCGCACATTGTTCTGCGCGATGATCTCGAGGCCATTCGTGGCGCCACTCGCGGCGAGGGAGTTGGTGACGACGACGTCGTTCTGCGCGATCAGCGCCATCGAAGCCGTAGCTGCTCCTTCTACGTACAGGTCGCCCGGGCCCGACGTTGCGCTGGCGGCCATGGCATAGGGCGTGACGTCGGTAGCGATCGGGAACTGGCTGCTCGCCAACGTGGTCGAGGTTGTGGCGGTCGCCGCCTTGACGGTCTCGATCATCTGGAACTGCGGGATCGAAAGGCCGCCGCCGAGCAAAGGCGATCCGTTGCCCCAAACTTTCGTGCCCACGCACGCGCCAAGAACCAGGAGCGCGCTGCACGTCCCGACCTGAAGGGTGACCGTCGCGGTGAGGCAGGTCGTTGCGTTCTGCGTTGTGACCGATTGTTGCCCATCGATGTTGCCGAACAACGGATCGGTGCTGGCCGAGATCGGAGCCGGGACGGTCGTCGTCACAGGCCCGGTCGTGGAGGTGGCGGGCGTGCATGTCGTGAACGGTGCGATGCTCGGCGCGACGGTCACGACCCAGCGGCGGCTGGTGTAGTCGGTGTTGGTGGGCGTACCGGCGGCATCGGACGTGTTCGCCTTCTTGACGACATTGTCGATCGCGGTGACAAGATCGTTCGCCGTGTGGTTGTTGCCGGGATCTGCGAGCAGTGCGGCTTTGACGGTCGACTTGAGATCGGCGTACGCAGTCGCCGAGTAGGCACCGTTGGCGGCGTAACAGCGGTAGAACTTCAGGTCGGTGAAGTTGGTCGAGCTCGAGCAGCTTGTGCCGGTGGTGTCAGTCGTCCATTGCGGCGTCCACGCGGCATCGGGCTTAGTACTCGGATTGTCGCCGATGACCGGCGTGTATGGCACGTCCGGCGCAGTCGTGACGTATGTCGTAAAGCTGGTCGGGCCGGACGCCGGGATGCTCGAGTAGAACACCGAGTTGGCGTCGGTGATCGCTGCCCGCGTGTTCACCACGCCCCAGCCCGTGCTGGTGTGCAGCGCGGGCGTCGTGGCGGGTGCGGTGCCGGTGTTGCGCACGCGTAGGACGCCGCCGCTGACGGTGGCGATGTTCGGCACGGACACGGCGATCATGCCCGTGCTGCCGTTCGGCGCCGAACCGCCGTAACAGGCAAGAGTGCTGGGACTGATGACGCTGGTCGTCAGTGGACTGGTGATCGTCGCCGAGCCGTCGGAATTGAGCTTGACGCGCGTCGGTCCCTGATACCAGCAAGCACCAGCCGGTACGGTCGGGTTGCCGGTCGACCACACGGGCAGTGTTGAGTTGTACTGCGGCAGGTAGGAGCCGGCGGCCGGCGTGCCCCCAACATCCACCGCGTAACCAGCGCAGCGCAGGTCGAATGAGCGGTAGTTCTGACCGGTCGTACCGCACGGCCCGTCGACGGATGGGGCGTACTTGTAGCCGGTGATGACAGGTTGGGTGAACTGCGGCCCCGTGCCGCCGGGATAGCTGTTGCTGATCAAGAACGCGTCGTTGCTGCGGATACCGCCCGGGCCGAGCGCGAGGGAGTCTGGTGCGAGCAGTTTCGTCGAGTGCCCGAAGCTGACCTGACAGGGCTGATAACCCGTGTACGAGTTGGTGCCGACTGATCCGCTCTCCGACCAGTCGACGTACGGCGTCGGTGCACCCGGGGGTGGGTTGTTCACCCGCCCGTTAGCGCCGTCGTAGATCGCGTTGCAGATGTTGACGGTTCCCGCGGTCGTTCCGGCAGGGGCGCCGCTCCAGGTCACCGACGTGCCGCTGGCGGGAATGCCGGCGCTCGTGATCGCGGCCGCGTTGAGCGGGATGGTGCGCGCCGGGAAGAGTTGCTGCGCGACATCGGGCGCCTGCGTTTCGTACTGGGTGACGTAGTTGTAGTCGAGCAAGTTCGGCGACGCCCCGCCGGCAACGTCGGCCACCAGTTTGCGCGTCGCCGTGATCCCGCCTCTGGTGACAGTGCCAGTTGAGGTCACGCGGAAGTAGTTGGTGCCCTTGACCGCTGACCACTGGTACGTCGCGGTGTAACCGGAACCGGAGAAGATCGGCTGGGGTGTCGCGCCGGAGTTGGCCGGCATCGCCATGCACGAGGCGACGGTCGCGGATGCTCCGGTGCAGTTCGTGTCCGCGCTGGCGAGGAATGCCTGCACGCCGCTTTGCGCGGCAGCGTCTGCCGCCTGGTTGTACGCGCTGCGCACGGCCGGGACGACGCTGCCGACGCTGACGACGAGCGTGCTTCCCACCAGGATAGTACTGATCGTGGTGATCATCAGCACGTAGATCATCATGAAACCGTCGTCGTCCCCCGGATCCACGAGCCTGGTGTGCCGCCGCGCGGCGCAGGCAAAGGCGCGTGATGTCATGACGCTCCGCCGAGCACTGGCAGCGTGGCCAGGGATTTGAACTCCTGCAGATGTCGGCCCTTGGCGTCGGTCATGGTGAAAGCAATCGACACGCCAGTGACGGTCGTGAGGTTCGCGACGGCCATCGGGTTTTGGGTGCCGCTGCGGGAGGGCACAGCTACCGGTAGCGGCTGGCACCCGGCGCTGGCGGGGGGCGCGGTGCCGAGATTAGCGGTGGCGAACCCGGCGCCGTTGGCGTCAGGCGTAAACAGTGTCGTGGCCGTCACCTTGAGCCCCAGGACTCGGCAGACCGTCGGGGTGGTGTTCACCGTTGCCATGCTGGGGAATTGCTCTTCGACAAGGTTGCCTGCGCTATCGCGCCGCAGCCAGATCATCGTCGGGGCGCCCGTCGCGTTCAGGCTGCCTCCACGGTTGGTGAGGCCGGCGTAGAAGAGGAGGTCGCTGGGCGTCAGCCATTCGAAGCGCGTGCTCGCCACACCTGCGGTTGCGCCGTCGGCGACATGTAGGTAGCCCGACCAGGACTGCATGATGTTTCGTGCCTGCGCCGTATTGATGGTTCTATCGGTGCCGGCACTGCTCGAGTCACTCACGTCGACGAATAGCTGCAATGTCAGGGCACCGAGGATCGTCGACAGTGTCATCGCGATGATGAGTTCGCCGAGCGAGACACCTGCATCCCCGGACGCTCTCGCGCCGCGGCTCCGACGCCGTGCGCGAGTCAGCATGTGACTATCGCGTCACTACGGGCCAGGAATTTGCCGGTCTGCTTCTGCGCCACCGAGACATTGACGGTGAAGGTGATGCCCGGCGTGCATTGGGTAGCCCGGGACGGTACGAAGACGATCGTGCGGGTGACCACGAACTCCTCGCTCTGCACGCTGGCCGCGTAGGTCTTGCCCGCCTCAGAGCGGACGACGATCGTGTTGCTCTGCGTGGATGCGATGAATGACTGCGCCACGTTGGCCGCATCGACGGTCTGCTGGCTGCTGTGCGAGGCCTTCAGGGCCGAGACGATCACTGCGGTGGCGCTGGCTCCGACGATTGAGCACAGGACGAAGGAGACCACGACCTCCAGCAGCGAGAAGCCGGTGTCGCCGTGCGTTACGGCAGCGAATCGACGCTGGAGCCGGGCGAGGGGACGCGAGGTCATGAAACACCTCCTCTGTGGACGTCAGGGAAAGATGGTTGGGGCGAAGGCGCGAACGCCTCCGCCCCAACTTCGGCGAGCTAGTTGATCGCGCCGCCGCTGGCGCTGTCGTAGCTGTAGATCTTGCCCGAGTGACCGCCCGAGTTGCTGGCAGTCATGGCGACAGCTGTCGCGCTCGCCGTCACGGTCAACGTCGTGCCGCCGGACAGGTTCACGCCTTCGCTCGTGCCGTTGCACGACAGGCTGTACGAGGCCGTGTGGGCCACCGCTGCCTCGACCACATACGCGTTGTTGTTGTCCGTGTAGCACTGCTGGTACGCGGCCACCGCGGCGCGGATGTCGGACTGGGCCGCCTTGTCCTTGGCGCCCTTCTGGTAGTTCAGGTACAGCGGGATGGCGATGGCGATCAGGATGCCGATGATGACGACGACGACGAGCAGTTCGATGAGGGTGAAGCCGCGGTCGTCCGCGTCCTTCTCCGCCCGCATCGCAGTGAGCTTGTTGGTGAGCATGTGAGCCTCCGGGACTCCGTCGGGACCGGGCCTCGGGGTGAGGGGCCGGACCGGAAATCGGCTGCTGTTTAGCCGATTCCCGTTCTCCGGACGCACAGGGGTTGCGGCCGGAAATCTGTGGGCAGCTCGCGCTGCCGTTGTATTCAGTTGTTTCGCTAGACGAGCGCTGGCGGCACCGCCGGCGTGCCGGTGGCGACAGCTGAGCCCGAGGTACAGGTCGCGAAACCCAGTCGCAGGTCGGCGAGGTTGCCGTAGTTGCCGCCGCCGATGCCGGTCGGTATCGCGACCGTGGCGCCGACGAGACCGAGCAGATTGAAGGTCAG
>JAOPWD010000038.1 GCA_025965875.1 Pseudonocardiales bacterium | reverse complement strand
TAGCGCGGTGTTTGGTCGTTCGGTCAGGGTCGTCATGACGGTCCTCCTTGGCATTGGGTCTGCGTGCTCCAACGTTATGCGCGACCACCGACAGCCGTGCTGTGGTGTCCGCGTCACGAAGAACGGGTGGAGCCCAGTTCCCGAGCTGAACCGTCATGCGTTAAGCGGTCGTTATCCACGGTCAGTCTCGACGTGCAATCAACGCCGGGCCGGGCCACAGTTACGACGGTTTGTTCATCCGCTTCGATCGGGGGAGGTGGCCCGTGTCGCGCGTGGCCGTCAAAGCTGTACCGCAGATTCACACCCGCCGTCGCAGGACGCTCAGCGCAGCCGCGTGCGTGGTACTCGCCGCGACGTGCGCGGTGGTGTTCGCCGCCACGCCCGTCGGCGCCAGCCCGGCATCCGGCCGAGCACCCTTGTTGAGTCGGCTCGTGGACTTCGGCTGTGCCAACCCGGCCAACCACCTCAGCACGAAGCTCCTGGGCGCGGTCCGGCAGCACGCGCAGAACGGCGTCACCTGCTTCGGCAAGGCCCGCGCCGAGGCGGGCAAGGCCGGCCCGCACATCACCGCCGGCCCGGTCGGCAATGGCCCCAGCCAGATCCAGTCCGCGTACAAGCTGGCCGGGCTGCACGCGAACGGTCGCACGGTCGGGATCGTCGACGCCTTCGACGACCCGAAGGCCGAGTCCGACCTGGCGAAGTACCGCGCCGCCTACGGGCTGCCACCCTGCACGACTGCCAATGGCTGCTTCCGCAAGGTGAATCAGAACGGACAGACCAGCCCGCTGCCGGCCGTCGACTACGGCTGGGCGCTGGAGATCAGCCTTGACCTCGACGCTGTTTCGGCGGCCTGCCCCGACTGCCACATCCTGCTCGTCGAAGCGAGCTCGGCCACCACGGACGCGCTGATGATCGGCGTCGATACCGCGGTCCGCCTCGGCGCCGTCGCGGTCTCCAACAGCTACGGGGCCGCCGAGGACAGCTCGATCCTGGCTGCCGACGCGCACCTGAACCACCCGGGCGTGGCCATCACCGCATCCAGCGGCGACAGTGGCTACGGCGTCTCGTGGCCGGCCTCGTCGCGCTACGTCACTGCCGTCGGCGGCACCACGCTGACCAAGGCAACCAACGCGCGCGGCTGGACCGAGACGGTATGGAGCGGCGCCGGCAGTGGTTGTTCTGCGTTCGAACCGAAGCCGGCCTGGCAACAGGACGCGGGATGTGCGCGACGCACCGTCGCCGACGTGTCCGCTGTGGCCGACCCGGCCAGCGGCCTGGGCGTGTACGACACCGCCAACAGTTGCGGGTCGAGTTCGTTCTGCGACTTCCTGATCTCGCTCGGCGCCGTCCAGGGTGCCGACGGTTGGGTGCAGGTGGGCGGTACCAGTCTGTCGTCGCCGGTGATCGCCTCGGTCTACGCACTCGCGGGCAACAGCGTGACGGCCGGTTCGTTCCCGTACAGCCACACCGCGTCGCTGTTCGATGTGACCTCCGGATCCGACGGCAGCTGCGGCGGGTCCTACCTGTGCACCGGCAAGCCCGGATACGACGGCCCGACCGGGCTCGGCACCCCGAACGCAACGGGCGCCTTCTGACGTAGTCAGAGCTAGCCGAACCCGGCGGTCCAGAGTTGGCCCGCCGGGTTCGTCGCGTCTGCGGCCGGTACGCGCGAGAATCGATGCTCCGCCGCGACAAGGAGACTCAGATGCCGAGCAACACGTACCGCGTCACCGAGATAGTCGGCACCTCGACCGAGGGCATCGACGACGCCATCAAGGGCGCGGTTATCCGTGCCGCCACGACGCTGCGCGGTCTGGACTGGTTCGAGGTGACCGAGATTCGCGGTCACATCGAGGACGGTGCGGTGGCGCATGTCCAAGTTGGGTTGAAGGTCGGGTTTCGTCTCGAGGATTGAGCGCGGCACGCGGATTCATACTTGATCTACCGCCCGGCATCGGTTGTATTTTCAACCTCCGAGCTGCGGCGGAGGGCTCGCCGGTCACCGGGGGGAACATGACCGAGTTGCCGATGGGAACGCTGACGCTCCTGTTCAGCGACATCGAGGGCTCGACCGTGCTCCTGCACCGCCTCGGCGCGCACTGGGGCGAGGCGCTCTCGGCGCAGCGCGAGATCCTGCGCGCCGCCTTTGCCGAGCATGGCGGTACCGAGATGGGTACCGAGGGCGACAGCTTCTTCGTTGTTTTCCGATCTGCTCATGACGCGGTCGGCGCCGCAGTCGACGGGCAGCGGCGGCTGCAGGCACACACCTGGCCGCAGGGGGCGGAGTTGCGGGTGCGGATGGGCATCCACACCGGGGAGCCGCAGCGGCACGAGGACGGTTACATCGGCGAGGACGTGCACCGCGCGGCGCGGATCGGCTCGACCGCGAACGGCGGGCAGATCGTCATGTCCGAGGCCACCCGCCGGCTGGTGAGCGATCTCGTCGACGTCGAGATCCGCGACCTCGGGCATCACCGGCTCAAGGATCTGGCCGGCGACGAACTGCTCTACGACGTCGTCGCCCCCGGGTTGATTGCCGAGTTCCCGCCGCTGCGCAGCCTGGGCAAGACGGCGGCATTGCCCACCAGCCGTACCCCGCTCATCGGCCGCGGAGACGAACTGCGCAGCGTGTACAGCCTGTTCGCCGAGCAGGACGCCCGGTTGGTCACCCTGACCGGTCCGGGCGGATCGGGCAAGACCCGGTTGGCCACCGCGACCGCCGCCGACCTCGAACCGAACTATCCCGACGGCGTCTATTTCGTCGGTCTGCACACGGTCGACCGGGGCGAGCACATGTGGGCGGTGATCGCTGAGGTGCTCGACGCCGGAACCGCGGCCGACGGGCCGCCGTCCGGGCGGGTCACCAGGCACCTCGCGGCTCGCCACATCCTGCTTGTGCTCGACAACCTCGAACAGATCAAGGACGCCGACGAGGTCGTGAGCGCGGTGCTCTCCGCCGGGCCAGGCGTGCGGGTGCTGGCGGCCTCGCGACGGCCGCTGCTCCTGGTCGGCGAACACGAGTTCCCGGTGCTTGCGCTGGCGCTGCCGGACTCAGCCGACCTCGACGTGACCAGGCCCCCGGCGGCGGTTGAGATGTTCGTCCGGCACGCCCAGATGGTCCGGCCCACCTTCGCGTTGAACGCTGAGAACCAAGCCGACGTGGCCGCATTGTGCCGCCGGCTCGACGGCCTGCCGCTGGCGCTCGAACTCGCCGCGGCACACTCGCGGCTGCTGAGTCCCCGCGCGCTGCTGTCGCGCATCGACAACCGTCTGGGGATAGGCGTCACCGCAGCCGACCGCCCGGAGCGGCAGCGCACTCTTGGCGCCACCATCGCGTGGAGCTACGACCTGCTCGACGAGACCGAGCGCGCCGTCTTCCCTCGCCTTGGTGTGTTCCGGGGCAGTTGCGACCTGGACGCCGTAGCCGCCGTGGCCGGCGGCGACGGTGTCGAGACGCTGGACGTCGTGAGCCGGCTCGTGGAGACGAACCTGGTGTGGGTTGACGACGGAGCCGACGGCGAACCCCGCATCGCGCTGCTGGAGACGATTCGCGCGTTCGCGCTCGAACGCTTGGCGCAGTCCGGCGAGGGTGATCTGGTGCGGCTGCGCCACCTGCGGTGGTGCACCGCCGTCACCGAGCGCATGCGCGCCCTGCTGCGCGGCCCATTGCACCTGGCCGGGCTCGACGGCATTGCGGCCGTCGAGAACGACATCCGCGCCGCACTCGAGTGGTCCCTGCAGCCCGCAGGAACCGACGGCCGCGAGCGGGTCGAGGCGGGTATCACGCTGCTCAACGTGGTGGCGACTTACTGGTACCGCTTCGGCGACGTCGCCGGGGGCGAGGCCCGGATGTGGCAGGAGCGTGGTGTTGCAGTTGCCGAAGACGTCGACAGTGAGCCCTACACCGTGCTGCTGCACGGCCTCGGGATCGCAGTGCTGCATGAGCCGAATATCGACGCAGCGATAGCGCTGTTCGACCGCGAACTGGCGGTGGCCCGGCGGCTGGGGCGCCCTGACCTCCAGGCCCGAGCGCACAACGACATGGCCATCACACTGCGAGATGGCGGCCGCTTCGAAGAGGCGATGTCACTGCTGCGGCAGAGCGTCGAGATGGCCCGACAGGCGGGCAGCGCGCTGCACGAGGCGGCCGCGTTGAGCAACATGGTCATCGTATTCATCGACCTCGGCCGGTACCCCGAGGCGGTGCGCGCGGCGGAGGACGCGATCGCGGTTGACACCCGGCTCGGCGACGCATGGGGGGTGGCCGTCGACCGGCTGAACTACATCAACGCGACACTGAAAGCGGCGGGACCGCAGGCCGCCCATGTCCGCTACGTCGAATGGGCGCCGGACATTTTCTCCTTTCGCGATAAGGATATGACAGTCGAGTTGATGGAGCTCGGCGCCAGTATCGTCGCTGGCCTGGGCGAGCAGATCCTTGCGGTGCGGCTGGCCGCGGGTGCGGACGCGCAACGGGCGGCCCTCGAGATTTCTCGGCCGACGTCCGAACAGCGCGACATGGACGCCTGGATGAACGTGGCTCGTCGCTCGGTTTCTGAGCGCGACTGGGCGCAGGCCTATGCCGCAGGAAAGGACCTCGCGCCGGAGCAAGGCATTGACCTGGTGCGCGGCATCGGGGCCGACAACCGAGTTCGTTGAGTGACGTATTCACATGATCAGAGACGCCGAATTTCGCCGTCTCTGATCATTGCGATACGTCACTCAACGGGAATGGCGGCGTAGGCCCGCTAGCGTGATCGCGTGCCTGTACTGCTGGTTGTGCACCACACCACGTCGCCGTCCTTGCAGGAACTGCTTGAGGCGGTACTCGACGGCACCCGCGCCGACGGTCTCGACGACGTCGACGTGGTCATTCGAGCGGCGTTGGCGGCCACCGCCGTCGACGTGCTCGCCGCCGACGGGTTTCTGCTCGGCACGCCGGCGAACATCGGCTACTTGTCCGGCGCCCTGAAGCACTTCTTCGACCAGGTCTATTACCCGTGCCTGAGCGCGAAGGTCGGCGCGCCGTACGGGCTGTACGTGCACGGCAACCTGGACACGGCCGGTGCGGTGCGGGCAGCTGAGTCGATCACGAAGGGGATGGGCTGGCAGCGCGTGCACGAGCCGGTGCTCGTGTCCGGCGCACCAACCAAGGACGACCTCGAGGCGTGCTGGGACCTCGGCGCGACCGTGGCCGCCACCCTGCTCACCTGAGTCCCGCTTTGCACCTTTCCGCGCCCTAAACTGGCCTGGTTTGGGGCGCTGAAAGGTGCAAAGCGGGGGGTGGATGGGTGTCGGTCGGGCCGCCTGCCGCTGACGACCGGCTGGCCCGTCGGCTGGGCACCGGCGATGCGGTCGTCATCGGGCTCGGCTCGATGATCGGCGCCGGCGTGTTCGCGGCGTTCGGCCCGGCCGCCCGGGCCGCTGGTGCCGGGCTGCTCATCGGCCTGGGCATCGCGGCGGTGATCGCGTACTGCAACGCCGTCGCGTCCGCGCAGTTGGCGGCCGTCTACCCGACCAGCGGCGGCACGTACATCTACGGCCGTGAGCGCCTCGGCGACTGGTGGGGATTCGCCGCCGGGTGGGCTTTCGTGATCGGAAAGACCGCGTCGTGCGCCGCCATGGCGCTGACGTTCGCGAGTTACGCGGTACCCGGCCCGTGGTGGGCGCAGCGCCTGGTCGGGGTGGCTGCCGTGCTCACCCTCGCCGGCTTGAACTACCGGGGCGTCGCGAAGACCGCGGCGCTCACGCGCGTGCTGGTCGCGGCCACGCTCGTCGCGCTGGCCGTCGTCGTCATCGGCATCTGGACCGGCGGCCGGGCCCGGGTCGCGAACCTCGACGGCTGGACGTCGCTGCCCACGGGTGGCGTGCACGGGATCCTGCAGGCCGCCGGGCTGTTGTTCTTCGCCTTCGCCGGCTACGCCCGTATCGCCACGATGGGCGAGGAGGTGCGCGATCCGCAGCGAACGATTCCCCGGGCCATCCCGGCCGCGTTGGCGATCACGGTCGCGGTCTACGCCGTCGTGGCGGTCAGCGCGCTGTCCGCCGGCGGGCCTGACGTGCTAGCCCGCGCGAGCTCACCACTGACTGCGGCGGTGCAGGCGGCCGGAGCCGGCGGCGTGGCGCCGGTGGTACGGATCGGTGGCGCGGTGGCCAGCCTCGGGGCACTGCTGGCCTTGATTGCCGGCATCGGCCGGACCAGTTTGGCCATGGCCCGCAACGGTGACCTGCCCGCCTGGCTCGCGGCCGTGCATCCCCACTTCCGGGTCCCGCACCATGCCGAGCTGGCGCTGGCCGTGATCGTCAGCGCCCTCGTGCTCACGACCGACCTGCGCGGCGTGATCGGCTTCTCGTCCTTCGGCGTGCTCGTCTACTACGGCATCGCCAATGCGTCGGCGTTCACCCAGCCACCCGAGCAGCGACGCTGGCCACGCGCGTTGAACCTGCTCGGCGCCGTCGGCTGCGTGGTGCTGGCGCTCAGCCTGCCCGCCGCGTCCGTGATAGCCGGCGCGGCGATCTTGGCGCTCGGGCTGATCGGCCGCCGCATCCTCCGTTAGGCCTCGCTTTGCACCTTTCAGCGCCCCGAATCGGCCGGATTTGGGGCGCTGAAAGGTGCAAAGCCGGGAGGGTTTAGTCGTAGATGGCCTCGACCTGCCAGTTGGGTGGGGCGTCGACCGCCATCGTGGCGCTGACGAGGTAGGCCCGGCCGCGGACGTCGACGAGCTGGCAGCGCACCACGTGCCGCGCCGATTCCGCGTTCCACCAACGCTCGTCGACCGGCCACGGCCCGGCCCACGCCGCGATCGCGACCACGTCGCCGCTGAACCCGAACCGGGCCGGTGGATGCGGCACCGCGCCGCGCGGGGTCACCACGACCGCCCGTCCTGCGTCGTCGAGGACCTGGGCCGGGCGCGGTGGGTCGAGCAGCACCGACGGCGCCGGCGCGGGCAGCTGCCCGGGCCACGGCTGCTCGGGCGAGCGCACCGTGGCCGGCTCGTCGCCCCACGGCACCAGCCGGGTGCGCTGCCCCGCATCGCGCCCGCCGTCGAGCACCGGCGCCAGCACCGAGCCGTGCCCGAGCAGCGTCTGCACCCGCGCCAGCGCGCGGTGGGCCCGTTCGTCCTCCTCGCCGGAGCCGCCCCACAACGCCTGCTGGTGCGCGCCGGTGGGCACCGCCTCGATCGGGACGAGCCGCAGCCGGCACACCCCGCCGGTGGGCCGGCCGGGCCGCGACAGCCAACCCTCCAGCTGCCATCGGATGCGGTCGAGCACGTCGACCGTCGACAGCACGCCCGCATGCCGCCAGCGGCGCACCGTCTCCTCGCCGTTCTCGGAGAACGCCTGCAGTTCGAGGCAGGTGCAGGCCAACCCGTGCCCGGCCAGGTCAGTGACGAACTGCTCGGCCACCCCGCGGGCACTGAACGCCACCGTGTCGACGCGATCGACGGCCGGCTCGAGGTCGAGCGTGACGGTGAACTCGACGGGCGGGCGCCGGCCCGACACCGGGCGGTCGTCACGGCCACCGGCCTGCCGGTGTGCCCACCCGCCCACCGGGCCGAACCGGGCCAGCACATCGCGGGCGGGCAGCGCCGCGAATGCGCCCAGCGTCAGCAGCCCGAGCCGGCGCAGCAGGTCGATCAGCGGCGCCGTGCCGGAGGGGTCGAGCGTCTCGACGGGCAGATCCGCCAGGAACGCAGGCGAACCACCGGCCTCGACGATCAGCCCGCGCCGGGCCGCCTGCTCGGCTGCGAACGCGCCGTCGGCGACGCCGATCAGCATGTCGGCGCCGCCGAGCGCGGGCAGCCCTCCGACCGCCCGCGACAACGCGTGCAGCACGCCCGTCTCGCCGCCGAAGTAGCGCGTCGGCCCGCGCACCCCGATCGCGGCCAGGCCGGGGCGGGTGATCTCGACGCCCGGCGCGATCGATTCGAGCGCGGCCACCACCGGCTCGAAGGTGCGCGCCTCGGCTGCCTCGTTGCGAGCCAGCACGGCGAGTTCGGGGCAGCGCGACTGCGCCTCGCGCCGCCGCAGCCCGCGCCGCACCCCCGCCGACCGGGCCGCGTGTGAGCAGGCCACCACGTGATTGGCCGTGACGACAGCGATCGGCGCCTCGGCCGGCAACCCGGCGTCCAGTCGCGCCGTGGTGACGGGCCAGTCCGGACACCAGACGGCAACCATCCTCATTGATCTAGCCGGCCAGTTTGACGACTGGGGCGACGGTCGGCACGGTGCCGACACCGCCCCCGGCGGCGGGCAGCCAGAGGGTGGCCGAGCGAGGGCGGGCCGCCTGTCCGCGGCCTTCGGCGCTGACCTGGACCTGGCGGGCTCGTAATCGCCCCGTGCCCGCGCCGATACCGGCCCATTGGCCGTCACGCGCGCTCAGTCGGACGTCGGCACCCGGCCATTCGTCGGCGCCGGCCAGGTAGGCCACCAGCACGGCGTCGCGGCTACGGGCCCGGGCTGCCAGACGCCGCACATCGCCGGGTGGCAGGCCGGAGCGGCCACCAGGCGGGCGGGCCGCCACCACGTCGACGGCGTCGAGCAGCGCGCCCACCGCGGTCGTCCACCCCGAACCCGGCTGCTCGATGATGGCCAGCCGGGACAGCTCGATGCCGTACTCGGCCGCCGCCTCGGCGCTGATGCGGGGCAGCCCCACCAGCGCGCACCAGGCGCCGTCGGCCGAAGCGGCCCCGAGCAGCGCCAGCAGCAGTGACAACGACCCGGTGACGCTGGCCGTGCTGCCCCGCCGCAGCCCGTCGGGCAGGATGGGAGCCAGCGCCGGGGCTACCGGCAGCGGGGGAGCGGCACGGCGCCCCAGATCGACGGCGGTGGAGCCGTCGGCCTTGCGGATCGCCACGTCGAGCATCTATCCATCATCGAACACCTGTTCGACTAAGTCAACTGACGGACCTGACGATCAACTCCGTGATCTCGGCGGGGCGCTCGAGGTTGGGCAGGTGACCGGCCCACGGCAATTCGATGAGCTCGGCATTCGGCAGCGCGCTGGCCAGGTGCCGGGCGATGAGACCGAAGAAGTCGAGGTCATGCCGCCCCGCCACGACGGTCGTCCGCGCGCTGATCCGGGACAGGTCGACTGCCGGCTCCTCCTCCTGGACGTCTTCACCGGCGGCAAGCTGCACGCGGAAGGCGCGATCCTGCATGACCCGCAGCTGTTCGCACGCGGCCGCGTCGGCCTCCGGGCCCAGCAAGGTAACGACGTTGAGCTCGGTGGCTGCCTCGATGTCGCCGGCCTGGAGCAGGGCGTCTTCCTGCGCTGCGAAAGTCCGAACATCGGCCGTCGGCTCGACACCATCGGCATCCGCGCAGAGCAGCACGAGGGAGGTGATCCGATCTGGTGCGGTGCTGGCGACTTGCAGGGCCACCCAGCCGCCGCCGGAGGAGCCCACGACCGCCGTCTGCTCGATCCCGAGGTCATCAAGCAGGGCCAACACATCGGCGGTGTTGGAGTAGGCAACCGCGGGCAGCGGCGACCCCCCGTACCCACGCAGATCTGGCGTGATCACGGTCCAATGCGCGGCGAGGGCGGCACGCTGCGGATCCCACTGGCGCGAATCGGCCGCGGTCGAATGCAGCAGCAGCAACGGCGGTCCGGCGCCGCTCACCGTGTGTCGCAGGAGCACGACCAAAGTATTGCGGCCGGATATCGGGGGCACCAGCGTTCGACGTGGGCAGGATCGTCGCGACTTGGGCATGGTCGGCGCAACCCCGCGCCGGCCGCCTGATCATTCGCGGGCTAGACGGATGTGTCGCCAGGCAGGCAGCATGGTCGGAAACCTCCGGGGGGGCTCATGGAACCGACCGTCTCCGCCGAGAAAGCCGAACTTGCCGCCGTTCGGGCCCGGCGCGCCGAGCTGCGCGAGTCGATGGGCCGCCTCGAGCGATCGCTGGCCGCACCCGCGTCCGGCCGGGCCGTCGTGTGGGGCGAGCAGGTGCACGCGGTCCTGATCGAGCTGGCCGAGGACTTCCAGGAACACATCGAGGTCACCGAAGGTGCAGACGGACTCCACCAGGCGATCCTGGCCGGCGACCTGCGCCTGGCCAACGCGGTCAATGCCCTTGCCGTCGAACACAGCCAGATCGCGGGCGAGGTCGACGACCTGGTCGCCGGGACCGAGCCGCCCGTCACCGCCCCGGACGCGGAAGCGGTCCGCAACCGGGCCACGAACCTGCTCGGCCGGCTGGTCCGGCACCGCCAGCGCGGTGCCGATCTGATCTACGAGGCGTACCAGACCGACATCGGCGGCGGCGACTAGCTCAGTCCTTCTTGAATGCCTCCCGGCGCATCATTTGGAACAGCGTGGGGGCACCATCAGACGTCGTCACCGCGACGGCCTTGCGAATGAACCGCGCATCGCTGGCCTGTTCGAGCAGGCTGGCGGCGAGGTCCGCGCGGCTGGTGAAGATGCCCGGAGCCTGGTCCTCGTGCAACTCGTACTTCGTCACCGCGGGCGCATCGAACAGGCCGGACGGCCGCATGATCGTCCACTCCAGGTCGCTGCTGCGGACGAGGTTCTCCATGCGGCGCATGTCGGCGTACGTCGTCTTGCCGATCGTCGCGGTCACCAGAGGCTGGAGGACCCGGTTGAGCAGGAAGCCGCCGTCGGCGTGATGATGCGGTTCGGTGGCGCTCGAACTCACGACGACAAGTCGCTTCACCCCGTGCTGGGACATTGCCGTCGCGACGTGGCCGATGCCGTCGCTGTAGACGTTGATTGGCTTGCGCGTGAACGGCACGCCGAGCGTCGACAGCACGACCTCGGCTCCTTCGACGGCCCGCTCGACCGCCTCAGCGTCGTAGACATCGGCCGCCGCCACGGTCAACCGTTGGTGTGCGATCGGGAAGTCGGCTGATCGGCGGGTCACCGCTACGACGTCGTGACGAGCGGCCAGCGCCTGCTCCGTCAATAGCCGGCCGGTGGCGCCGTTGGCACCGAAGACGACGATCCTCATGACTACGCTCCTCCTGACCCACGGACGCGGGCCTGTTCTATCTACTACGAGTTTCGTAAGATATGTATTTCATATCACTCGCAGGAAAGGCACGCAAATGCCAACGTCGGCCAGACGCCCCACCGGGTCTGCGGCAGCGGCAACTCGAGACCGCAGACGCCGGATAAACCAGGCCAAGCTGGGCCTGCGCGAGCTGCGGATCGAGCTGGCGGTGCTCAACCACCGGGTGGGCTCCCGGATCGAGCTCAAGGACGTGGACTTCGACTGTCTCGACGTCATCACGCAGCACGGTCCGATCACCCCGAGCGCCCTGGCACGTCGCGTCGGCGTGCACCTGGCCACGATGACCGGAATCCTCGACCGCCTCGAGCGGGGCGGCTGGATTACCCGCGACCGGGTCGAGACAGACCGGAGGGCCGTGCTCATCCGCGGCGTACCGGACAAGCAACGCGACATCTTCCGGCTCTATGACCCCATGAACAACTCGCTCGACGAGATTCTCGAGAGCTATTCAGACGACCAGATCGACCTCATCGTCGATTTCCTGGGTAGGTGTGCGGAGGCGGGACACGGCGCAACAGACCAGCTCGCGCGGGACGCGGACTAGCTATTCGGCCAGTTCCACGTCCAGATCGACGTTGCGCGAATGCACCCGGTCCGGGTGCTGGAAGACGAAGCGCTTGTAGGCCCAGAAGCGGAAGACCGTGCCGATACCAATCGTTACGACGTTGACGACGAAGACGGTGAGGCTGCCGTGCTCGTAGCGCAGTGGGTAGACGAACAATGCGATGAGCAGCTCGGAGAACACCAGCGTGATCAGGTTGATGCCGAAGAAGAACGACGTCTCGCGGCCCAGGCTGCTGCGAGCACGGTGTGAGAACGACAGGTGCCGGTTGCCAAAGTAGGCGAAGGTGGTCGCGACAATGGTCGACACCGCCTTGGCCTTCAGCGCGCCTTGTGGAGACAGCCACGCGAACAGGCCGAGGTCGATCACCAGGGCGACGAGACCGATCACGCCGAACGCGGTGATTTCCTTGAGCAGAATGCGCCACGAACTGCGCACATGCTCGCGCAGCGACGAGAGCCTCGAGATAGCCGTCATGACCGGCCGAGCGTACCCAGTGTTCTTGTGCGCCAAGCCGGGGAGCCTGTGATCCCAGCCTCGCAGTAGGCTCACTCGGCGTGGACGAGCGCACCGGATTGCCGGTGGTAGGCATGGTGGGCGCCGGTCAATTGGCCCGGATGACGCACCAGGCTGCGATCCCGCTCGGCCAGTCGCTGCGCATCCTGGCCGATTCCCTCGATGACGGAGCAGCGCTCGTCGCGGCCGACGTGGTCGTGGGCGATTACCGGTCCCTCGCGGACCTGCGCGCGTTCGCGGCCGGCTGTGACGTGATCACCTTCGACCACGAACACGTGCCCAACGACCACATCGCCGCGCTCGCGGCCGACGGCGTATCCGTGCAACCGGGTGCTGACGCGCTGCGCTTCGCGCAGGACAAGGCCGCGATGCGCACCAAACTCACCGCGATGGGAGTGCCCGTCCCGCGGTGGGTGGACCTGACGCTGTCCGGCGATCCGGTCGGCGCGCTCGCGGAATTCGGCGACAAGGTGGGCTGGCCGCTGGTGCTCAAGGCCACCGTCGGCGGTTACGACGGCAAGGGCGTCTGGGTGCTCGACTCCCTGGACGATGCCAGCGAGGTGCTGGCCTCGGGGACGCCGCTGCTGGCGGAGGAGAAGGTGCCGATCGCGCGCGAGTTGGCTGCGGTCGTGGCCCGGTCGCCGTTCGGGCAGGGCGCGGCCTGGTGCGTGGTCGAGACGGTCCAACGCGACGGCATCTGCGTCGAGGTGATCGCACCGGCGCCCGGCCTGTCCGACGAGCGCGCGGACGAGGCGCAGCAGCTCGCCCTGCGGATCGCCGCCGAACTCGGTGTCACCGGGGTGCTGGCCGTCGAACTGTTCGAGACCGCCGGGGCTGCCGAATCCGTGGACGGGTACAGCGGGTCCCTGCTCGTCAATGAGCTGGCCATGCGCCCGCACAACTCGGGGCACTGGACGATCGAGGGTGCCCGCACGTCGCAGCTCGAGCAGCACCTGCGCGCTGTCCTCGACTACCCGCTCGGCACCACCACGCTCACCGCGCCTGTCGTCGTGATGGCGAACCTGCTCGGCGGCCCGGACGACGTGGTGCCGAAGAGCATCGACGAGCGGGTGCACCATTGCATGGCGCGCTGGCCCGATGTGAAGATTCACCTGTACGGCAAGGGCATGCGTCCAGGACGCAAGATCGGCCACGTCACGGCACTCGGGGACGATCTGGCTGCCGTACGCTACCGGGCCCAGGCTGCCGCCGATTACCTCATGAACGGAGACGACCGTGCCTGAGCCGCTGGTCGGTGTGATCATGGGCAGCGACTCGGACTGGTCCGTGATGAGCGCTGCCTCCGGGGCGCTGCGCGAGTTCGAGGTGCCGCACGAGGTGCGCGTGGTCTCCGCCCATCGCACGCCACTGGGCATGGCGGCCTACGCGCAGGAGGCGGCCGGCCGCGGCCTGAAGGTGATCATCGCCGGTGCCGGCGGGGCCGCGCACCTACCTGGCATGGTCGCGGCGCTTACCCCGTTGCCGGTCATTGGCGTGCCCGTCCCGCTGAAGTATCTGGACGGCATGGACTCGCTGCTGTCGATCGTGCAGATGCCCGCGGGCGTCCCGGTCGCGACGGTGTCGATCGGGGGTGCGCGCAATGCCGGTCTGCTGGCGGTGCGCATCCTCGCCACGTCGGACGAGTCGTTGTC
>JAOPWD010000017.1 GCA_025965875.1 Pseudonocardiales bacterium | reverse complement strand
CGAGAGTTGACGCTGACCCGGGCCGCGAGCAGGGGTGCGACTTTCTCCGCGTATCGTCCACCTTCTGGCAAACCGGGCTGAGCAAAGAAACGGGAGCGAGCATGTCCGAAGACTGGGCCGAAGATCTCGCCCGGCTGCACGACGAGGTGGACAAGTCTGCCCAACGATTCGCCGACGCCAACGCGCATATCGAGCCGGTCACCGCGTCAGACAGCACCGGCGCGGTGACCATCACCCTCGATAAGGCCGGCGTGCTGCAGGACGTGAAGGTCCACGCCTCCTGGCGCAAGTCGCTGGAGCCGACGATGCTCGTCCTCGCGGTGCAGGAGGCCATCAGCACGGCAGTAGCGCAGCGCACCGAGACCTGGTCGACACGGTTCGCCGAACAGTCCAACGAGCCCGACCCGCCCGTCCGTCCGATGCCGCCATCGTCTGAGAGCGTGGCGAGCCAGTTGTCTGCCCTGACCGACGAGAACGGCGCAGGTGAGCACGCCGCGGGACTCGAGGAGCTGCTCGCGATGGTCAAGTCCGTCAACGCGGGTATCGAGCAGGCGACGACGGAGGTCGGCGCCTACATTGCGGCCGAGTACCCCGGCCGCAGTAGCTCCGGACACGTCAAGGCATTGGTGGCGGGCTCCGGAGCTATCAAGGACCTCACCTTCGACCGGCGCTGGATCGAGAAAGCGCACCACTTCAACGTCGGTCGGGAGACGACCGAGGCAATTCACGATGCCCATCAAAAGCTGGCAAATCACAGCGTACAGGGCATAATCGACGCGAGCCCGCTCGGTGAAGTGCTTGCGCTGGCCAACGATCCGGTGGCGTTGGCAGAACGCCTGCGACTGCGCTGATGAATGCAGCCTGACGACGAGCAGCCCAACGGCGAAGGGGAAGCACGATGACTGAGATGACTGTGGCGCTCGAGGCGCTGACCAAGGACTCCGCTCAATGGGCCGGGACGTCGGAAACGCTCCAGACCGCAGGCGCTAGCTGCGAGAGTCTGCGGCTGAGCAGCCACGAACTCTCCTGGCTGAGCGAGGGGACCGGACTGGTGGCGACGTACGAAGAGACCCGCGCCAGAGTGCAGGAACTCCTCACCCAGGGCGCCGATGAGACCGGCAAGATCAGCAGGACCCTGGCGCACGTGCGACGTGTCTACGAGGGCTCGGACGAACGCGCGATCAACGAGTTGCACGGCGTATGGGACATCGACTGATGACGCCGCACTCCGAGTCCCGTTTCATCCTGCACGTGACGAAAGGCTGACGCCGGTGGAAGCCGCGATCATGAGCGAGATCTACACAACGCTGCAACGGATCCGGGATCTGGTCGAAATCCTCGCCAATACCGTCAACGCCGCGTTGAGCGGCCTGTCCTGGCTGCTCGGCTGGATCGCGGACAAGGTGCGCGACGGGTGGAACTGGTTCATGAGCAAGTTGACCGAGTTCTGGGACTGGCTCACGAACATCCTCGGCAATATGGGGGACGGCGATGCACTGACACGCACCGCGGATGCGTGGAGCAACGACGTTGCCGCGCCCACCAGCAAGGAGGTCGGCCTCGCCGACCTGGGGACGCTTCTGGTCGACAACAACTGGCAGGGCAAAGCCGCGGACACCTACAAGGGCATCGTCCCGCTGCAGAAGACCGCTCTCGACAAGATCAAGACGAACTTCACCGACGGCATCAGCCTCGCGCTCAGCCAGCTCCGTACGGCGATAGCGACGTTCAAGGGCGCCATGATCGTGGCACTGGCGGCGCTGGCCGCCGGCATTATCGGTGCGATCGCCTCAAGTGGCACCGTCTTCGGACTTCCGGCAGCCCCGTTCATCGCCGCGGGTGCTGTTGCTATCGCCAGTGCGGCCATCTACTACGGGGTGACCAACCTCCAGTCCGCCTCGGCCAGCGCCAATTCCCTGATGCGCCAGAAGCTCGCCGACAACGCCGGTTACCCGGGCGGGAAGTGGCCGGCGGGGGTGCTGCCCTGAGCCCCGTGGTCGTTCGGTCGACGGACCCTCGAGCCATCCGAAAGCAGACGATCGGTCGTGGCTTGATCGCTCTCGTCTGGGCGATCGGGGACGTCGGACAGGTGGTGCTCGCCCGGAGCGGAGGGATCGGCGACCGGCCCGGCGATGCACCGCTCGTGGTGTTCGCCGCCTCGGCCACGGTCGGTGCCGTCCTGCTGTGCGGACTCGTCATCGTGAACTTCAGGTCCGTCAACGCGGTCAAAGCCCTCGCCGGCAGCGCACGGCAGGCTCGCCTGCTCACCCAGGCCCGACTGATCGGCTGGCTGTGCGGCGTGCGCCTCGTCGTCGTTCTCGGCGCGATGTTCGCGGTGCGCGGCGACACCGGACCCGACGCGGCGGTCACGCAGCTCAACTTCCAGACGCTCGCAATATTCGCGTTCATCGACTCCGCATTCGCCCTCGGCATCGCGGCAGGGTCGGTGGGCGCGCTGCGTCGCTCGACCCAGGCGACCTCCCGCTAACGCAGGTAGCGGCCGAACCAGTCGACGATCGCGTCGAAGCGCGCCACGCGATGGCTGGGCAGCCCGGCGCGCGACATCTCATGGCCTTCGCCCGGGAACAGCAGCATCTCCACTTCGGCATCGCGTTGGCGCAGCGCGACGTAGAGCCGTTGCGCCTGCTCGACCGGGCAACGCCAGTCGTGCTCCGAGTGGATGATCAGTAGCGGCGTCGTGATGGCGTCGGCGTAGGTGAGCGGGCTCTGCCGCCGCAAGTCCTCCGGGTCCGCGCCGTACAGGTCGTCGGCAAAGCCCCAGCCGATGTCGCTGGAGCCGACGAAGCTGTCGATGGCGTTTACGGCGCGCTCGCTGACCGCGGCCTTGAATCGGTCGCAATGCCCGATGAGCCAGCTGGTCATGAACCCGCCGTGCGAGCCGCCGAGCACGCCGACGCGCGAGCCGTCCAGGTCCGGCCGGCTGACCGCGGCATCGAGCAGCGCCAGCAGATCGGCGGCCGAGCGCTCCCCGACGTCGCCCCTGATCGCCGCACCGTGCGCCTGGCCGTAGCCGGAGGAGCCCCGGGGGTTGCCGTAGACGACGGCGTAGCCCGCGCCCGCGTACACCTGCGCCTCGTCGAACAACGTCCAGCCGTACTGGGCGAACGGTCCGCCGTGGATCATGAGCAACACCGGATGCGGGCCGCTTCCGGTGGGCGTGACCAGGAAGCCGTGGACCGGATAACCGTCCGGCGCGCTCGCGTTCAGTTCGGTGATCGGCAGTGGTGTGGTGTGCTCGCGCAGCTGGGCCGCGAAGTCTGTCAGCGGCTCGATCTTGCCGTCGCGCAGCACACCGAGCTCGCCCGCCGTGGTGTCGTCGGTGACAGTGACGACCGTGGTGTCGCCGGCGATATCGACGCCGATGACCTGGTGCTGCCCGGCGGCCAGGACGACCGGCTGCCCACCGTCGAGCGGGACGCGCAGCACGTCGGCCGCGCCCCGGTTCTCGGAAATGACGACGGCCCCGTCGGCGGTGCGGACGATCCGATCCGACCCGAAGCCGTAGGTCTCTTCATCCGTCAACCGGCGCGGTCGACCGGGTGCGTCCACGTCGACCGCGAAAAGCCCGACGTTCGCGGCTACCCACCTGTTGCCGTCCGGGCCCTGGTCCTCGCCCAAGACCAGCACGGTCGCGCCGTCGGAAGTAAAGGTCGGATGGAACAGGCTCAGCGACGTGTCGCTGAGCGGGCGCAGGTCGCTGCCGTCAGGGCGGATCAGGAAGACGTCTCGTAGGAGGTCGTGCTCGCGGCGCTCGTGGCGGGCCGAGGTGAAGACCAGCCATGCGCCGTCCGGGCTCCAGTCGACTTCGCTGTCGTCGAAATCGCCGTCGGTGAGCTGTCGGGCCTTGGGCTGCTCGTCGCTGTCACTGACGTCGACGACGAACACGTGCTCGCGGTTGTCGATGATGAAGCCCACGTTGTCGAGCCGGTACTGCAGTCCGGTGACGCGCCGGGGCGCCTCTTTGTCGGCCGGGACCTTGTCGTCCTGTCCGTACCGCCCGGGCTCCGGCACCCTGGCCGCGAACGCGATCGCACTGGAGTCCGGTGCCCACACGGGTGCGCCCGCGCCGCCGGGCAGATCGGTCAGCGCCCGCGCGTCACCGCCGTCAGCGGACAGCAGGTGCACCTGCGGCTTGCCCTCGGGCGCGGCGCGCAGGAAGGCGATCCATCGTCCATCGGGCGAATAGCGCGGGGCGGAGTCTTTCTTGCCGTGCGTCAGTCGCCGCGGCGGGCTGGAGCCGTCGACGGCGACGGTCCACAGCTGGCTGCGGTACTCGTTCTCGTCGAGGTCCGGCCGGGTCGCCGTCACCACGGCGGTGCTGCCGTCGGGGGACAGCGTCGGGGCGCCCAGCTTGATCAGGTGTGCGATGTCCGTCGATTTCACCGGACCCACCCTATGCGGCCCCCCGGTCGCTATCACGACGTGGTCAGCGGCCCATCCTCGTCGGTGAAGCAGTCACGCAGGCAAGCCATCGCCGCTGCGATCTTGGCGGTCTCGATCGCGCGTAGCCGAGCATGACTCCCTGCCGTGGCGCTGGCAGGTTCCCGCGCCGCTCTGACGTATCAAGGCGTGGCCTGCTCACCTCTTGATATCAGGAGGTGAGCGCCGTGGGCACCGGACGGTTGCTGTCGCAAGCGAGCATGCCGCTGCTGCGCGTGTCCGACGGGGTACCGCGGGCCGGGATCGCGATCATCGCCATGCTGGTGCTGGCCGGGATGGACCTGTTTGGCGCGCTGCTGGCCCGCCGGTGGGCGCACGGCGGATCCCTGCTCTGGTTCTGG
>JAOPWD010000353.1 GCA_025965875.1 Pseudonocardiales bacterium | reverse complement strand
GGCCGGCCCGTACAAGCCGGAGCACTACCGCTACTGAGCAGCGCACTGAACGGCCAGAACGGCCCGGACTCCACGGGAGTCCGGGCCGTTCTGTTGTGCTGACCGACTGGACCTTCCTGCGCATGGGCAGTGCTGGCGCGTGGAGCGCAGGAAGATCGCGGCGGCGCGGCTCAGCGCGGGTCGGGCGGCAATTATGCACGTGGGACTGGTCGATGTCGGAGGTCCGTGCCAGGCTGCGTGGCATGCCTGATGTACTGCTCGCGATCGGCACCGCCAAGGGCCTCTTCCTGGCCCGCAGCACCGATCGCGCCACCTGGGAGCTGTCGCAACCACACTTCCTGATGAACGGCGTCTACGCCGTCGCTATCGACACCCGTGGGGCCGTGCCCCGTCTGCTCGCCTCGGCGACCAGCGAGCACTGGGGTCCGTCGGTGTTCCACAGCGACGACCTCGGCGCCACCTGGGCCGAGCCCGACGAAGGCGCGGTCGCGTTCCCCGCCGACACCGACACCTCACTCGCGCGGGTGTGGCAGTTGCATCCCTCGCCCAGCGAGCCGGGCGTGGTGTGGGCAGGCAGCGAACCGCAGGGCCTGTTCCGCAGCGACGACGGCGGCGAGCACTTCAGCTTCGTCCGCTCACTGTGGGACCACCCGCACCGCCCGGAGTGGGGCGCCGGCTTCGGCGGCGCGGCCATCCATACCGTCCTGCCGCATCCCGACGATCCGCGGCGGATGCTGGTCGCCATGTCCACCGGCGGCGTCTACCGCACCGAGGACGGCGGGGCGTCCTGGTCGGCGTCCAACACCGGGGTGAAGGCCTACTTCTTCCCCGACCCGTGGCCCGAGTTCGGGCAGTGCGTGCACAAGATCGCTCGAGACGCCGAGGATCCCGAGCGGCTGTTCCTGCAGAACCACCACGGCGTCTACCGCAGCGACGACGACGGCCGCACGTGGGAATCCATAGCCGACGATCTGCCCACCGACTTCGGATTCACGATGCTGGCTCACCCGAGTCGCGGTTCGGTGGCCTACAACTTCCCGATCACCGCAGACGGCGAGCGGATCCCGCCTGATCACGCGTGCCGGGTGTTCCGCACCGAGGACGCGGGCAAGTCGTGGACCGCGCTGGGCGACGGGCTGCCGCAGCAGGACTACTACGGCACCGTGTTGCGCGACGCGATGTGCGCCGACGACGTGGACCCGGCCGGCATCTACTTCGGCACCCGCAACGGCGAGGTGTACGCGAGCGCTGACGAGGGCGAGCACTGGTCGCAGGTCGCGGCGCATCTGCCCGATGTGCTGAGCGTCCGCGCCGCCCTGGTGGGCTGAGCCGCCATGCCCCGGTTGGTGGTGCCCGGCTCGCTTCGGCAGTTCACCGACGGCGAGTCGACGATCGAGCTCGTCCTCGCCGACGGCGCGAGCCTGGCTGACCTGCTCGAGGCGTTGAACGCCGCGAAGCCCGCCTTGGTACGGCGGCTGCGCGACGAACAAGGCGAGCTACGGCGCTACGTCAACATCTACGTCGACGGCGAGGATGCGCGCCGGGTCGGTGGCTTGGCGGCGGTGGTGCCCGCCGGCGCCGAAGTACTCGTCCTGCCCTCGGTCGCCGGCGGCTGAGACGCCCGGCGTGGCTCAGGGACCGGCGACGGCGGTGAATGCGGGGAGGTAACCGCCGGACTGGCCGGACGCGGTGGGGTGGTACGACGACGTGATATCGGTCCAGTCGATCGAGTGCAGCCACGAACCCGAGTCGCAGATCTCGTGGCCGGAGGCGAAGCGGGACCGCACGTCGGCGAACACGAAACCGTGCCGGCCGGCCGCCGACTGGATGACGCCGTCGAGCACGTCGGCCCCTTCGTTGATCTTCGTGCGAGACGTCGTGCTCAGGCCGGGGCAGTACCAGGACGCCGAGAGGTCGTAGAAGCGCGGGTAGCTGGCCACGACGACGCGAGCCGACGGTGATTTCGCCCTGATCTGGTTGTACAGCGTGTCGAGCCAGCCCGGCAGTTGGGTGCGCGCCTTGTTCTCGGCCGCGTTGATCTCGTTCACGCAGGTGGTCGTGCCGTAGAGGTTGCAGTCCTGCATGACCCCGGCGAAGTTCACGTCGTTGCCACCGATCGTGATGCTGATCAGGGTCGTGCTCGAGCTCAGCGCGGAGAGCTGATTGGCGCTCACGTCCGTCGTCTTCGCACCGGAGCAGGCGACCGAGCGGTAGGAGGCCGGCGCATGGGTGTTGGCCCACAGCTGCGAGAACGCGTTGGTGCTGCGGTCACAACTTCCGCTCGACGCGGTGTAGCTGCCGGCGCCTACGCCGGAGGAG
This sequence comes from Pseudonocardiales bacterium, assembly GCA_025965875.1. GTDB lineage: Bacteria > Actinomycetota > Actinomycetes > Mycobacteriales > Jatrophihabitantaceae > QHCC01. The sequence continues at coordinate 2,633 of JAOPWD010000353.1, read as the reverse complement.
TACGAGTCGCCCAGCGCGACGTAGCCGGCTCCGGCGGCGGATGCCGGCGCCGCCGTCCCCAGGATCACGGTGAGCGTTGCGGCGAGAGTGGTGAGGAGCAGCAAAAGACGGGACCGGCGCACAAGAACCTCCAGTGGAGATCACAATCGGATAGGTGGTTTGTACCAGTTATCCGATACGGCCGGTATATGGCGACCGAATTCGCCGGCCGCCGCGCCGAGATATTCGCGAGATCGACCCCGGTCAACTCGGCGGCGCGAAGGGCGACTCGGGCTCGGGCGCGGGACTTGGCGGCGCGGGCGGCATCGGCGGTGCGCCGGCCGGGATCGGTGGTTGGATCGGCGGCACCATCTGGGTGGGCGGCCAGTACGCCGGCTGGGTGGGCGGCGGGTAGGCGGGCCGGGGAGTCGCGAGGTCGGTCCGGCGGCGCCGCTCGGCGAGCACCGCCACGAGCACGGCCGGGGTCGGTGCACCGATCGGCGGCGGCGGTGCGATCACGGCCAGCACGCTGGTCCGCAACTGCTCACCCAGGGAGATCTGGGCGGCGAGCGTCATCTCCCGCGCGCGCAGCACGAACTGCCGCACGCCGAGCGCCAACCGGTCGTCGAGGCGGCTCAGGTCGAGCGAGGCCGCCCATGGCTGCAGCTCGTACGGGACGTAGAAGTCCCGGGCGGCCACCGAGTGATGCTCACCGGAGCGCTCGTTGAGCACGAACGTCGCGGCCATCATGTCGCCCAGGCGTTTCTCGCTGGAGCTGAACATCATCGTGGCGAAACCGACGGTGGTCGAGAGTGGCGCGAGCAGCCCCGGCTTTTCGAGGATCAGGCCGGCCAGGCCGCGTACCAGGGCCTGCCGGAAGCCGATCGGGCCGCCGTCGTCGCGCACGACGCGCAGCCCCATGCAGAGCTTGCCGACCGTCCGTCCGCGGGTGAGCCATTCCATGACGATCGGGTAGCCGGCGAGGACAAGGAGCAACTCGACGATGACCACGGCCGCCACCGCCGCGCTGTCCTGCACGTTGATCGACGCGGTGAGCAGCACGAAGAGCACGACGAACTGGATGACCAAGTCGATCGCTGCGGCGACCGTCCGCGAGCCGACACCGGCGTGGCTCAATTCGTAGGCGACGCCCTCGCCGGACACCAACTGATCAGCCACCAGCGCACCCTAGTGCCGCGTGTCGCAAGTATGTTCATCGCCTGCGGCGCTAGCTCCCCGCTCGCCGCGTTGTCCTCGTCGTCCATACAAGAGCGGTATGGCCTCTCGTCCGCCAAGCGATGCGGAACCTGGATCACCGCATCCGGCAATCGACTTCCGACACGCGACACTAGACTGCCCCGCACCGTGGACCTTGACTCCTTCATCGCCAGCCACGCCGCCGAATGGGCGCGGCTGGACGCCCTGGCCCGTCGGCGCCGACTGGACGGCCCCGAGGCCGACGAACTGGTCGTCCTCTACAAGCGAGCGGCCACGCACCTTGCACTAGTCCAGTCGCGCACGCCCGACCCGGCGCTCGCCGCGCGGCTGTCCGGACTGCTGTCCCGGGCGCGGGCCGCGGCGGTCGGGGGCAGCCGGACGACGGGGTGGGCCGCTTTCGCGCGTGGCGTGACGGTGGACTTCCCGGTGGCGGTTTACCGCACCTGGCGTTGGTCAGTCGGGACCGCGGCGCTCAACATCGGCGTCGCGGCGGCCATGATGCTGTGGCTGCGGGCCCACCCCGATCGGATCAACCGCCTGCTGTCCTCCGACGAGATCCGCCAACTCGTCGATCACGACTTCAAGGACTACTACTCCGAGCATCCGGCCCGCTCGTTCGCGGCGCAGGTGTGGACGAACAACGCGCTGGTCGCGGCGATGGCGCTGTTCCTCGGCGTGACCCTCGTCGGCACGCTGTACCTGCTCTGGTCGAACACGGTCAACCTCGGCATCGTCGGCGGGGCGATGCTCGGCGCGGGCAAGGCCGACGTCTTCTTCGGGCTGATCCTGCCGCACGGCATGCTCGAGCTGAGCGCGGTGTTCGTGGCCGGTGGGATCGGACTGCGTACCGGCTGGGCCTGGGTCGCGCCGGGGGCCCTGCCGCGTGCACGCGCACTGGCCGAAGCCGGCCGCGTCGCCGCTGTGGTCGCCCTCGGGCTGGCCGGCGTACTGCTCGTATCGGGCGCGCTGGAGGCGTTCGTGACGCCGTCCGGCCTGCCGACCGCGGCCCGGATCGCGATCGGCGTGGTGGCCGAGCTGGCCTTCCTGGCCTACGTGATCATCTACGGCCGTCGCGGCGTGCGCGCCGGTGCGACCGGCGACCTCACCGCCGAGGAGCGCGAGGACGTCCTGCCCGTCTGACTTATCCCGCCGGGTGTCACTCGATCTCCTCCGCTCGCAAGCTCAGGGGATTTTCCCCCGCAAGCGGGAGGTGCCCCCACGCGCCACTCGCGGGCCCTCGGCGTCAGACGGTGAGTCGCAGGTGGGCTTGGTTGCGGCGTGGTGTTTGGCTCGGGTCGAGCCAGGGTGGGGCTTTCCAGTGGGGGATGCCGTTGATCATGTGGCAGGTCCAGCCCAACTTGGGGTGCTCGCTGTGGATGGAACCCGCAGACCAGTGTGTCGTCGTCGACTGAGGTTTTTCGGGTGATGGTGTAGTC
>JAOPWD010000531.1 GCA_025965875.1 Pseudonocardiales bacterium | reverse complement strand
CGCTGTGGTGATCGCTCCGGCGAGGCGAGGCGGACGGCGCTCACGGATATAGCGCTTCCCCCGGTGCAGCCGAAGACGCCGGACGCGCGCTCTCCGTTTCAGTCTTGCCGCCCGCGATCAGCCGCATCGACGGCCTAGCCTGGATCTCATTACCGTCCAAAGCCGTGTCAACGATGTAGGAGATCAACCCGTCTCCGAGGGGCAACAGATGTCCGTATGTGTCGATGGTCGTGGTGATCGACTCATGACCGAGGCGAGCCTGGATGTGTGGGAGTGGCGCGCCGCCGGCGATTAGCCACGCAACGTGCGTGTGCCGAAGATCGTGGAAGCGAAACGAAGCGATCCCCTTCTCGGCGATCGCCTTCATCAGCGGCATCCACACTCGCAGGTAGAAGTCACTCTGGTGAAGTGGGGCATCGTTCCGCCTGACGAATACGAAGTCGTCGGCTGCTCGACCCTCGACGCAGCGTCCGAGGATCGCCGCCAACTTGTCCGAAATCTCGATCGTCCGGCGGGACTTTGGCGTCTTCGGGTTACCGAGGTAGTGACCGCTCATCACGTGCTTGGGACGAAGCATCTTCCGAAGCCACCCGGGGACCTCTTGGGCCCCGTCGTCGCCCTCGCGCTTCCAGGCCTTATTGATCCGAATTGTCTTGTGCTTCAGATCGACATCCGACACCCAAAGGGCCGTCACCTCGCCGTACCGCACCCCCGTTCCAGCAGCGACCCTCAGGAGGTCACCATCATCCCCGGCGGCGCGAGCGGCAATGGCAAACTCGCTCTCAGTCAGAAACCGCAAGTCAGACTGTGACTGCTTAATCTGACGCTTCTTCGGGGCAGTCCGAAGTGTCGGAATCTGGGTCACGAGATTGCGCTCCAGCGCATACGTGAACACCCCGGTCAGCAGTCCGTGGTAGGTCGCCTTGGTCTTCATCGAGCGGTCCCAGCCGATCAGCCACGCCTTGACGTCGTCCTCGGCCACGGCGCCGACCAGTCCGCCGAAAGGCCTGTACATGCCGGCGGGCCCGCGGACCTCGACGTCGGACAGCACGCGGACCTGCGACTTGTAGCGCTTACGCTGTCCTGGCGAGCAGGCGACGATCTGACCGACGTACTCCAGTCCCAGGTCCTCGAATCGGCGAGCCTCCGTCTCCTTCGCTGGTTCACCGTTGTGTACTCGGACGAAGCCCTCACCCTTGACCCAGCCCTCCGGCCATCTGCTTCCGGCGGCCTCCACCATGCGCTTGAAGCCATCTGCACGAGCCGCATTTTGGGCATCAGAACCGGCTCCAAAAGTCTCGTTCTGGGGGCGTCCGCCGCGGGTACCGCCGAGCCGCCATCGCACGGTGCATGACGTGCCGCCGTCGGCTCGTTTCTTCGCCTCTATCCACGCCATCCAGGAGCCTCCTCAAGGCTCAGCGTGCACCACTGGTGCACCACTGAATAGTCAGGCTACCCCCAGAAAAGGCAATAATGCCCGGACTCCGGGCCTCTAAAGGTGGGCAAGGGGGGAGTTGAACCCCCACGTCCTTTCGGACACACGGACCTGAACCGTGCGCGTCTGCCATTCCGCCACTTGCCCGGCGCCGCGCCGTTGCGGGCGCGACTGATTGGCCAGCCGAAACGGTAGCACGGGTCAGAGACCGGATTGGCGGGCCACAAAGGGCTGCCCAGTACAGTTGTCGGGACGTGTGCCGACACACGTGCTGGACTTATGCCATCTGAAGGAGGTCGACGTGAGCCTTGCGCAACGGTTCGAACGTCGACTCGAGGGCCTCGTCGGCGGGGCGTTCGCGCGCGTCTTCAAGGGTCAGGTCGAACCGGTCGAAATCGGATCGGCGTTGCAGCGCGAAGCTGCCGACAAGCGCAACGTCATGGGCAACGGACAGATCCTCGCGCCGAACCGCTATCGGGTCACGCTGTCGACGTCTGACCACGAGCGGCTCGTGCCGTGGGAGGTTCAGCTGGCGAGCTCACTCGCCGAGCTGGTCCAGGAGTACCTCGACGAGAACCGCTGGAGCACGATCGGCGACATCGAGGTCTACCTCGCCCGCGACGACCAGCTGCACACCGGCGTGTTCGGGGTGGCCTCGCGGATGGAGCCGAAGGCACCGCCGCGGCGGCGCCCGCACGACTCGATGTCGCTGCCCGTCATGCCAGGCGTGCCACCGGGCGAGTACCCGCATCCCTACGGCGCCGGCCCGAGCCCAGACCCGTACGGGCTCGGCTCACCGGACCCGTACGCGCCCGGTGCCGTCGGGCTGGCCCCACCGGCTGCACCTCCGGCACCACCCCCGATGCCCCAAGCACAGCAGCCCTACGTCGCACCCTCGCCGCCGTCGGTTTCACCGGGGCGGCCGGTACATGCCCCGTCGCTCGTCGTCGACCAGACCAACCAGCGCTTCGAACTGCGCGTGGGCAGCAACGTCGTAGGTCGGGGCACAGACGCCGACCTGCAACTGCTCGACCAGGGCATCTCCCGCCGCCATCTCGACATCCAGTTCGACGGCAACTTCGCTACCGCGTACGACCTCGGCTCGACGAACGGGACGTCGGTCAACGGTCACGAGGTCGGCAGCCAACTGCTGCGCCACGGCGACGTCGTACGCGTCGGTCACACGCGACTCGTCTTCCATCAGGCTCAGGGTTGATCGCGGATGAACACGGTATGAATTCGGCTTTGGCACTGCAGTTGATGCGTTTTGGCTTCCTCGCTCTGTTGTGGCTGTTCGTGTTCGCCTCGATGCGGGTGATCCGCAGCGACCTGCGCACGAGTGGGCAGCCACGTATCTCGGCGCCGCCGCCGGCGCGCCGAAAGGGCGGCCGGGGCGGCCAGCCCAGCGCACCGAGCGGCCCACGTGCGGCCAGCCACCTGCTCGTCACCGCGGGTGACCTCATGGGCACCCGGATCAGCCTCACCGGCGCGCCCGTCCTGATCGGCCGCGCCGACGACTCGACCCTCGTGCTCACTGACGACTACGTGAGCACCCGGCACGCCCGGATCAGCCTGCAGGACGGCCTGTGGGTCGCCGAAGATCTTGGCTCGACCAACGGCACCTACCTCGGCCAGCGCAAGCTCGACGGCCCGGTGCCGCTGGACATGGGTGTCCCGCTGCGCATCGGCAAGACAGTCCTGGAGCTTCGCTGACCGATGCCTCTCATTCTGCGCTTTGCCGTGCGTTCGGACCTTGGTCTGGTGCGCTCCAACAACGAAGATTCCGTCTATGCGGGTCCCCGCCTTCTCGCGATCGCGGACGGCATGGGCGGCCATGCGGCCGGCGAGGTGGCCAGCAAGATCGTCATCAGCACGCTGGAGAGTCTCGACGAGGACCGCCACATCGGCGACCTGATGGGCACCCTGCGCGAGGCCGTCCTCGACGCCAACCGCCGCATCGCCGCGGCCGTGCAGCAGAGCAAGGAACTCGAGGGCATGGGCACGACGCTCACTGCCTTGCGGTTCTCCGGCGCGCAGGTCGGGCTGGTGCACGTCGGCGACTCACGCGGTTACGTCATGCGCGGCGAGCAACTCTCGCAGATCACGCACGACGACACCTACGTCCAGCACCTCGTCGACTCCGGCAAGCTCACGCCGGACGAAGCCAAGGATCACCCGCGCAAGTCGGTGATCCTGCGCGCCCTGCTCGGCAGCGACGTCGAGCCGGACGTCTCGATCCGCGAGGCGCGGGCCGGTGATCGTTACCTGCTCTGCACCGACGGGCTGTCCGACGTCGTCACGGCCGAGACCATGCTCGAGACGCTGCGGATACCTGACCTGCAGGAGTGTGCCGACCGCCTGGTCGAACTGGCCCTGCGCGGTGGCGGGCCAGACAACGTGACCGTCATCGTCGCCGACGTCGTCAACGCTCGCGCGGGCGAGACCAACGACGACCTGCCTGTTCTCGACGGCGCGTTCGCTGACCCTTCCGCGGCCGACATCCCCGGCGCCGACAGCGCCGCCGAGCGGGCCGCGCGGATGTCGCGCCAGCAGGCCAGCGCTGCCCCGAGCAACCCGGAGAATCCCGGGCGGCGCAGGCGACCGTGGCGCACCGCACTTGTCACAGCGGGAATCCTCGCGGTGATCATCGCTGGTCTGGGCATCGGGTACCGCGTGACGCAGGCCTACTACTTCGTGGGCCGCGACGGCACCGAGGTCGCGATCTTCCGCGGCGTGAACACGCAGTTCGGACCCCTGAAGTTCTTCGACGTCTACAAGAACACCGACCTCGTCGTGAAGGACCTCCAACCCGCGGTTCGTTCGCAGGTGCAGGACGGCATCACCGCGCACAACGAATCGGACGCGGAGCAGATCGTGACGCGACTGCACGACCAGTTGCTACCGATCTGCCGACTGCAACTGCCGACGCCGTCGACGACTCCCGCCCCGAGCGCCACCCGCTCCTCAGCCAGGGCGAGTACGAAGACCACGGCCAAGACGTCACCCAAGCCGACAGCCAAGTCCAGCACCCGGGCCAGCGCCACCCCCACAGCGACGGTGACCCCAGCACCGACTCCCGAGCCTGACGTGAACTGCCGGGCCGCCTGATGGCAAACGTCAGCGCACAATTGCGCGTCCCCACCCGCCGCAACGCCGAACTCCTGCTGTTGGGCTTCGCGGTGCTCATCACCGTCGCGGCCGAAGCCGCCGTCGAGGCCACCCGTGACGGGCGGATCTCCTCCCGCCTGGTCACCTACGCCGCCGTGCCGCTGGCCATCGGGCTCATCACCCACCTCGTCATCCGCAAGGTCGCCCGCTACGCCGATCCCCTGCTGCTGCCGATCGTCGTGCTGCTCAACGGCCTCGGACTGGTCATGATCCATCGGCTCGATCTGGGGCTCAAGCAACAGGCCGCCGAGGGTGGCGCGACCTACAGCGGGGCCGCGGCACCGACCCAAGTCGTCTGGACAGCGATGGGCGTCGTGCTGTTCGTCGTCCTGCTCCTCGTCGTCCGCGACCACCGGGTGTTGCAGCGCTACGCCTACACGCTTGCCCTCGCCGGCGTGTTCCTCCTGATGCTGCCCGCTGTGCTCCCGGCGCGATTCAGCGAGGTCAACGGTGCGCGCATCTGGATCCGGGTGGCCGGGTTCTCGCTACAGCCCGGCGAGTTCGCGAAGATCCTGCTGACGATCTTCGGTGCGTCGTATCTGGTCGCTAAGCGTGACGTGCTTGCCCTTGCCGGCAAGCGATTCCTCGGCATCGACTTCCCGCGCGGACGTGACTTCGGACCGCTGCTCGCAGCATGGCTGGTCTGCATCGGCGTGCTCATCCGCGGCCACGACCTGGGCACCTCGCTGATGTTCTTCGGGCTCTTCGTGGTGCTGCTCTATGTCGCCACCGAACGCCCGAGCTGGGTGATCGTGGGTGCGGTGCTCTTCGCCGGCGGCGCCTACGTCTCCTATCAGCTGTTCGGCAACGTGCAGACCCGCGTGGGCGTGTGGCTGCACGCGTTCTCCCCCGTGCACTTCGACGACGGTTACCAGCTGCGCCAGTCCCTGTTCGGGCTCGGCACGGGCGGCATCTTCGGCGCCGGCCTCGGGGGCGGGCATCCCGAACTGGTCCCGCTGCCGGCCACTGACTTCATCATCTCCTCCTTCGGCGAGGAGATCGGCCTGTTCGGCCTGGTCGGCCTGCTGATGCTCTACGCCCTGTTCGTGGCCCGCGGGCTGGCAGCCGGCCTGGCCGTGCGCGACGCCTTCGGCAAGCTGCTCGCGACCGGGCTGGCCTTCCTGGTCGCGTTACAGCTGTTCGTCGTCGTCGCCGGGGTAACCCGACTGCTCCCCGAGACCGGGCTGACGACCCCGTTCCTGTCCTATGGCGGTTCGTCGCTGCTCGCGAACTACGCGCTGCTGGCGTTGCTGGTGCGAGTGTCCGACGCAGCCCGCCGCCCTGCCCAGGTGCCGCCGAGCAAGGCGACCCCCGAACCGGAAACGGTGCCCGCATGAACCGTCCGATCCGCAAAGTGGCGGTCGCGCTCCTCGTGTTGCTTGCGGCCATGTTCGTCAACCTGAACTTCGTGCAGGTGGTCAAGGGCAGCGAATACCGCAATCACGCCGGCAACAGTCGGGTCCTGCTCGCCGAGTACTCCAACCCGCGCGGACAGATCGTCGTGCAGGGCACAGCCATCGCGACGTCGAAGTCCACCAAGGACGAACTGAAGTACCTGCGTGTCTATCCCCAGGGGCCGGAGTATGCGGCCGTCACGGGCTACTACTCGTTCGTCTACGGCACGAACGCGATGGAGAACGCCGCGAACAGCGTGCTGTCGGGCAACGACAACCGGTTGTTCGGCTCGCAACTGGCCGACCTGTTCACCGGCCGCAATCCGCGCGGCGGCAGCGTCGAGCTCACGCTGAACAAGGCCGCGCAGGACGCGGCATACAAGTCGATGCGCAACCCTGACGGCACGTACCGCCGCGGCGCTGTCGTCGCACTCGACCCGACGACCGGTGCCATCCTGGCCGTCGTCTCCACGCCGTCCTACGACCCGAACAAGCTGAGCACGCACAGTGCCGCGAGCAACGCAAAGTACTACGCCTCGCTGCAGCCCAAGAAGGGCGACCCGAACCCGGCCAACCCGCTGCTGAACCGCGCGTTCAACCAGACCTACGCACCCGGGTCGGTGTTCAAGGTCGTCGATTCCGCCGGCGCGCTCAAGACGGGTATCAAGTCGACCACCCAGGTCCCTGCGCCCAACTCCTACTGGCCACTGGAGCCGAAGCGCACGGACCCGTGCCCGGCCAACCTCCAGGCACCCTGCGTCGAGAACTTCCAGGGGGAGACCTGCGACAACGGCACGACCGCCACGCTGGCGTTCGCGCTGGCGAAATCGTGTAACACCGCATTCGCCGAGCTGGCGGTGAACAAACTGGGCGCCAAGGGGCTCCAGGACGAGGCGTCCCTGTTCGGCTTCGACGGGGGCCAGCTCGACACACCGTTGGGCGTCTCCCGATCGACCGTCGGTACCGCCAAGGTCCTCGCGGACAAGGCCGCCCTGGCCCAGACCTCCTTCGGTCAGCGCGACGTGCGGATGACGCCGCTGCAGGGCGCGATGATCTCGGCCGCGGTCGCTAACGGCGGCACCCTGATGCAGCCCTACCTCGTCCAGAAGGAACTCGGCCCGAACCTGTCGGTCCTGACCGACACCAACCCGAAGCAGCTGAGTCAGGTCATCGATCCGACGCTGGACGAGGACCTGAAGGCGATGATGCTCGGCGTGGTCAAGAGCCCCGAAGGCACCGGACATGCCGCCGACATCACTGACATCGCGGGCGTCACGGTCGCCGGCAAGACCGGCACCGCCGACACCGGCATCTTCGTCAACGGCAAGCAGACCCCGCCGCACGCCTGGTTCTCCGGGTACGCGCTGCTCAACGGCAACCCGAAGATCGCCGTTGCCGTCATCATCGAGAACGGCGGAGTCAACGGCAGCGAGACCACCGGCGGCCTGGCCGCGGCACCGGTAGCCAAGGCCGTCATGGAGGCCTATCTGAAATCAAGTGCCGGCCGATGATCGTAGAAATCAGAAGGGTTCCACAATGACGCAGGCCCCCCGACTTGTCGGTGGCCGGTATGAGCTCGGTGAGCTCATCGGCTACGGCGGCATGGCCGAGGTACATCGTGGTCGCGACATCCGGCTGGGCCGCGAGGTCGCGATCAAGGTGCTGCGTGCCGACCTCGCCCGTGACCCCTCCTTCCTCAACCGCTTCCGCCGCGAGGCGCAGGCCGCGGCCGGCCTGAACCACCCCTCGATCGTCTCGGTTTACGACACCGGCGATGGAATCGGCGACTCACTGCCCTACATCGTCATGGAATTCGTCCAGGGCCGCACGTTGCGCGACGTGGTCAAGTCCGAGGGGCGGCTGCCGATCCGCCGTGCCATGGAGATCGTGGCCGACGTGTGTGGCGCGCTGGACTTCAGTCACCGCAACGGCATCGTGCACCGCGACATCAAGCCGGCCAACGTCATGATCACCGAGGCGGGCGCGGTCAAGGTGATGGACTTCGGCATCGCCCGCGCGCTGGCCGACAACGCCGCCACCGTGACGCAGACGGCGAGTGTCATCGGTACCGCGCAGTACCTGTCGCCGGAGCAGGCTCGCGGGGAACTGGTCGATGCCCGCTCGGACGTCTACTCCACGGGCTGCCTGCTCTACGAGCTCGTCACCGGCGCGCCGCCGTTCCAGGGCGACTCTCCGGTCGCGGTTGCCTATCAGCACGTCCGCGAGACGGCGATGGCGCCGTCCGGGCGCAACCCCGAGGTGCCCCCGGCAGTCGACTCGATCGTCATGAAGGCACTGGCCAAGAACCAGCTCAACCGGTACCAGTCGGCCGGCGAGATGCGCACCGACCTGCAGCGCGCGCTGGCCGATCAGCCCGTCGCGGCCGAGGCGGTCATGTCCGATGCCGACCGCACCCAGTTCATCGCGCGCACCCCGCCGCCGCCGGTCGCGCTGCCCCACCGCGACAACGACTACCCGGGTGGCCCCGACGAGCGACGCAGCAGCCTGGTCTGGCTGGCCGTTGTCGTCGCCCTGCTGCTGGTCATCGGCGCCGCGACGTACGCGATCTTCGTCATCGGCAAGAACGACACGCCGAAGACGGTTGCCGTGCCCGCGATCGTCGGGCAACTCCCGGCTGCGGCGACCACCGCGCTGACCCAGGCCAAATTCAAGCCGGTCAAGGGCGACGACTCGAACGGCCCGTGCCTCGACGGTGCGACGGTGGCCAAGGGCAAGGTCTGCCTGGTCGACCCCGCGCCGGGCACCAAGGTCAAGGAGGGCTCGACCGTCACGTACCAGCTCTTCACCCCCGCGACCAAGCAGGTGCCCGCCCTGGTGGGCAAGCAGTTCAGCGACGCGGCAACCATCCTGAACGGCCTGGGCCTGAAGGCCAAGCCGCTATCGGTCGACAGCGCGGCGCCGGCCGGACAGGTCACCGCGCAGGACAAACCAGAGTTTTCCGACGTGCCACCGGGCACGACGGTCACGCTGTCGGTCTCAACCGGCAAGGTGAAGCTGCCTGACGTACGCGGCAAGAAGGCGGCCGACGCGAAGACAGCGTTGAACACTGCCAGTTGGACGAACGTCGACATCACCAGCAAGACCGTCGACACGCCGGACAAGGCGAAGAACGGACTGGTAGCCGACGAGAATCCGACGCCGGGCATCGCGTACGCCCAGTCGACGCCGATCGTTCTGACGATCTACAGGTACGTCAAACCCGCCCCGACGTGCACGACACCACCCCCATCGCCCACCAATACGGCGACTGCCACCGGTACGCCGACCGACACAGCAACGCCGAGCGTCACACCGACCACGCCCGGCGCGCTGCCAGCCTGCACGTCCTGACCAAGGTCAGGTAGGGGCGCTCCCCGGCAGGATCACGGTGGCCTGCAGGCCGGGTCGCCCGTCCGGGCGGCTGGTGAGCCGGACGCTCCCGCCATGCGCGCGGACGATGTCGCGCACGATCGACAGGCCGAGGCCGGTGCCGCCGGACTCGCGCGAGCGTGATGCGGCGAGTCGGTAGAAGCGGTCGAAGACGCGTTCGCGTTCGGCGGCCGGGATGCCGCCACCGTCGTCGGTGACGCGAAGGGTGACAGTGGGCCGCCCGGCCAGCATCCCGGTCTCGAGGGCCACCGAGACCTCGCTGCTGGCATGCCGCACGGCGTTGTCGACGAGGTTGATCGCGACCCGGCGCAGCCCGTCCGGGTCGCCGTCGACACTGGCCGGCGCCGCTGCGGTGACGGTCACGGGCACGCGCGCGTGTTGGTAGCCGGCGCCGACGGTGTGGACGAGTTCGGCCACATCGACAGGTTCGCTGCGCCGCAGCATGCCGCCCGCCTCGTCCTGACGAGCGAGGGCCAGCAGGTCGTCGACCAAGCGATCCAGCCGGCCGACGTCGACGAGCACGTCGTCGACGAGGGTGGGCCAGTCCTCCGCCGGCCCGAGTCGTTGTGCCACCTCGAGTTGCACGCGCAGCGAGGCCAGTGGCGAGCGCAGTTCGTGTGCCGCGTCGCCGACGAACGTGCGCTGGTGTTTGGTCGCGGCGTCGATTCGGTCAAGCATCGCGTTCAGGGTCAAGGCCAAGCGGTGTATCTCGTCCTGGGCGCTGGATACCGGCAGGCGTTGGTCGGCCAGTCCGGCCGCGGTGATGTCGGCCGCGCCGTGGCGCAGGGTGGCCACCGGGCGCAGCGTCAACGCGACGACGCCGTAGGTGGCCACCGCCATGAGCAGCACCGCCAGCGGGGCGCCGATTAACGCGACGCGACCCAGGATCCGCAGGCTGTCGTCGATCTGCTTGAGGTCGGTGACGACGAGGACGGTCTGGGAGCCGACCGTGGCGCCGAGCACCCGCAGCCGGGTGTCGGCGATCGGATTACTGATCTCGAGCCGGGCGCCGTTGCGAACCTTGCGGACCTGGTCAGGGTTGAGCACCGGCACGAACCGATCGGCGCCCGGTGACGTGGCGATCACGTGGTCGCCGGCATCGACGACCTGAACCTCGAGCACGCCGCCCGCCGTCGGCACGACCGTCGCGGACTGCTTGCCCTGCCGGATCTGCTGGGCGATGTCGGTTGCGGTCTTCAGCGCCGACTGGTCCAGGACGCGGACCAGGGCCTTGCGCTGCAGGACCAGCACCAGGACGGTGCCGGTGAGCACCGCGAGCGTGAACAGCGCGGTCGCGAGCAGCGTGAGCCGGGCACGCAGCGATTGGCGCGCCCACCAACGCAGCGGCCAACTGCGCCGCAGCATCAGCCGATTTCGGCGGTCAGCCGGTAGCCGGCGCCTCGGACCGTCTGGACGCTCTGCCGCCCGAACGGAGTGTCGATCTTGCGTCGCAGGTAGCCGACGTACACCTCGACGACGTTGGCGTCGCCTTCGTAGTTCGCGTCCCACACGTGGTGCAGGATGTCGGCCTTGCTGACGGCGTCGCCCGCCCGCCGCATCAGGAACTCGAGCAGCGAGAACTCGCGCGGGGTGAGCTCGATCGTTGCGCCGCCACGCATCACGGTGTGCGCGGCCGGGTCCAGGACGAGGTCGTCGACGGTCAGGGACGCCGGCCGCGGGGTGACACCGCGGCGCAGCAGCGCCCGGATGCGGGCCAGCAGCACGACGAACGAGAACGGCTTGGTGAGGTAGTCGTCGGCACCGAGATCGAGCGCATCGGCTTCGTCGTACTCGCCGTCCTTCGCGGTCAACATCAGGATGGGGACCCAGTTCTCGGCGCCCCGCAGTGCTTCGATGATTCGGTAGCCGGACAGCCCCGGCAGCATGATGTCGAGGATGACCGCGTCGTAGGTCGTCTCCTGTGCGGCGTGCAGGCCGTCGGGCCCGGTGTGGGCGAGGTCGACGGTGAAGCCTTCGCTGGCCAGCCCTCGTTGCAGTGCGGAGGCCAGGCGTACCTCGTCCTCGACGATCAGCAGTCGCACCGTGTCTCCTTCGTCTCGGACGTCGGTCCGTGTCACCATGCAGCCTGCCATTGTGGGCGTTGCTGAGTTGCTCAGCCCCATCACAGTGCCCAAGACGCAGGCTGGCCACAATGACTGTCTCCACGATCCTTCGGCAACATCGCGCGTTGCGCTGGTCCGTACCCGCGTGTGTGGCCGGAGTCGTCGCCCTAGCCTCCGCCGGTGTCTTCACCGCGCAGGCCTCGTCCGAGCGACTGCCCAGCAAATCTGCGTCCGCGCTGCTGGCTGACGTGCAGTCCGCGCGGGTCTCCGGCCTGTCGGGCACGATCGTCGCGAAGATGTCTCTCGGCCTGCCCAGCCTGCCGAGCATCGGCGGCAACCAGGGTCAGGCCTCGTTGCCGAGCCTGCTCAGCGGCTCGCACACCATGCGGTTCTGGTACGACGGCCCGGATCGCCAGCGGGTCGCCCTGCTCGGCACGACCAACGAAACCGACGTGTTCCACAACGGCCGCGACCTGTGGCAGTGGGACAGCGACGGTCACACCGCCACCCACACCGTCCTGCCCGCCGATCACCCGGCGGCGGCGCAGAAGCAGATCGACTTGACGCCTCAGCAGGTCGCCGACCGCGCCATCAAAGCGATCACGCCGTCCACCCAGGTCACCGTCGCCGCGAACCGGCGGGTGGCCGATCGCTCAGCCTACGAACTGGTCCTGACGCCGCGCGACACCGGGACGCTCGTCGGCAGCGTCCGCATCGCCGTCGACGGCAAGACGAAGATGCCGCTCGGTGTGCAGGTGTTCGCCAAGGGCAGTTCGTCACCGGCGATCGACGTCTCGTACTCCCACGTCACGTTCAAGACGCCCGCTGCCGACAACTTCACGTTCACGCCGCCGCCCGGTGCGACGGTGAAGCAAGGCAGCGCAGCCGAACTCCCGGCGAAACCCGCACCGGGCACCGCACCGGGAACCGGGACGACCATTGGCTCGGGCTGGACGTCGATCTTCGAATACCGCACGACCCCCGCGCAGATCGCCAAGGTGGCCGGTCCCCTGTTGGGTCAGCTGAAGACGGTGAATGGCACCTGGGGCCACGGCCGGCTGGTCACGTCGGCGTTGCTGTCGGTGCTCGTCACCGACGACGGACGCGTGTTCGCCGGTGCGGTAGACGCCACGGCGCTGTACGCGGCGGCAACCACACACAAGTGACCGCCGCGATCTCGTCGGCCGGCCTGACGAAGCGTTTCGGCAAGCAGGTCGTCGTCGACGCGGTCAATTTGAACGTCCCGGCGGGGTCGGTGTACGGGTTCCTCGGCCCGAACGGCTCGGGCAAGACGACCACGATCCGCATCCTGCTCGGCCTGGTCTTTCCTACGGCGGGCACGCATGCCCTGCTGGACAAGGACTTCGCCGCGTCGGCGGCTGAGGTACTGCCGCGCGTCGGGTCGCTCGTCGAGGGCCCGGCGTTCCATCCCTACCTGTCCGGACGGGCCAATCTCGCTCGGCTGGACGCGGCCGACCGCAGCGCGCCGGTCCGTACGGCACGCGCCCGCATCGGCGAGGCCCTGGAGCGGGTGGGGCTGAGTGCCGCGGCGGGCAAGCGGTACCGCAACTACTCCCTGGGCATGCGGCAGCGGCTCGGCATCGCGGCCGCGCTGCTGCAACCCCGCGAACTGCTCGTCCTTGACGAGCCGACGAACGGGCTGGACCCCCAGGGCACCCGCGAGGTTCGCCACCTCATCACTGCGCTCGGTCGCGACGGCGTGACGGTGTTCGTCTCGTCCCATCTGCTCAGCGAGGTCGAGCAGGTCTGCAGCCATGTCGGTGTGATGAGCGTCGGCAAGATGGTGTGGCAGGGCGCCCTGGCCGATCTCGCCACGCAACAGCGGGTGCGCGTCCAGGTGCGGACGGGTGCGCCGGCTGATGCTGCACGCGTGCTCGGCGAGCTGGGCCTGGCCGAGATCGCGACCGATGACGATGCGGCCACTGCGGTGCTCGGCGCGGCGGATCCCGAACACGTGGTGGCCGCTCTGGTCGCGGCCGGGGTCGGCGTGCGCGGCTTCGTCGTGGAGCGCCCGAACCTCGAGGACGTCTTCGTCGAACTCACCGGGGCGGGCTTCGATGTCTCGGGCTGACGTCGACGCGGCTGCTGCGCAACCGGGCCAGGTGCAGGTGGTCGCTACCCCGCCGGCTCCCTCCTCACTGACGGGGGGACGCCCAGTGCGAAAGTCCCTGCTCGGGGACCACGGCAGGTTCCTGCGTTCGGAATTGCTGATGGTGTTCCGGCGGCGCCGCAACCTGGCGATCCTCGTCGTGCTGGGCGTTGTCCCGATCCTGATCGGGGTTGCCGTCAAGCTCGGCGACCACCGCGAACGCGGCGACACGATCTTCGGCGGCATCACCGACAACGGCCTGTTCGCCGCGCTCGCGGCACTCCTGGTGGTCATGCCGCTGTTTCTGCCGTTGGGTGTCGCGGTCGTCGCCGGTGATGCGATTTCCGGCGAGGCCAGCACAGGCACCCTGCGGTATCTGCTCGCGGTGCCCGTCGCGCGTACTCGGCTGCTGGCGGTCAAGTTCGGCGGCATCCTGGTGTGGTGTGCGGCCAGCGTCGTGGTCGTCGCCGCCTGTGGCGTGATCGTGGGCGCGATCCTGTTCCCGTCGGGCGAGCTGACGCTGCTGTCCGGTCGCACGGTCTCCTATGCCGCCGGCGGCTACCGGCTGCTGCTCGTCTGCGGTTACGTGGCCGTGTCCATGGCGATGGTCGGCGCGCTCGGGCTGTTCGTGTCGACGATGACCGAGGTACCCGTCGCGGCCATGGCGGCGACCTTGACGCTGACCATCGTGAGCGAGGTCCTCGACGCCGTCCCGCAACTGTCGGCACTGCATCCGTGGCTGCCGTCGCACTATTGGCTGCAGTGGGTGGACCTGTTGCGTGACCCGATGGCGACCGGCGCCGTCGGCCACGGCCTGCTGGTCAGCGGCGCCTACATCCTGATCTTCCTGTCCCTCGCCTGGGCGCGCTTCAGCGGCAAGGACGTCACGAGCTAGGACCCACGGCCGCTACACCGGGATCTTCCTGCGGCTGGTGGCTCATCGGTAGCTCGGTCGCAGGAAGATCGGTAGCTGAGGCGCAGGCAACCGGCAGCCGGTGGTGTACGAAGGTGGGCAACCGCGAGATTGGACAAGGGCAGATGACCGAGCAGACTCCCCCTGATCGCTGGTCTGCTGGCGGCCTGTACGAGCCCTACATCGGCCGGTGGAGCCGCCTCGTGGCCGCGGAATTCGTCGACTGGCTCGGCGTCTCGCCCGGGGCCAAGTGGCTCGATCTCGGCTGCGGGACAGGCGCCCTGTCCCACGCAGTCCTCGATCGGGCGCAGCCGGCGCAGCTATCCGGACTCGATCCGTCCGCCGGGTTCATCGAGCATGCGCGGGAGAACACGCCTGACCCTCGCGCCCAGTTCGAGGTCGGGGACGCCCAGCAACTGAGCTTCGAGGACGACTCGTTCGACGTCGTCGTCTCGGCCCTCATGCTCAACTTCGTGCCGGACCGATCGCGAGCGCTGCGCGAAATGCGGCGTGTGGCCCGGCCGGGTGGAGTCGTCGCCGCCTACGTGTGGGACTACCCCAGCGGCGGGATGCAGTTGCTGGACTACTTCTGGAGCGCGGCCATCGAGCTGAACGCTGCGGCCACGGACATGCACGAGGCCAACCGCTTCCCGTTCTGCGAGCCGGAGCAACTCGAGGACATGTTCGCTGCCGCCGGACTGACCGGGGTAAAGAGCCGGCCGATCGTCGTTGCGACGGTCTTTCGCGACTTCGACGACTACTGGACGCCGTTCGGCAGCGGTCAGGGTCCGGCGCCGGGGTACGCGATGTCACTGCCGGCCGGCCAGCGCGAGGAGCTGCGCGAGCTGCTCCAGGACCGACTGCCGATCGCAGCCGACGGGTCGATACCGCTCACTGCCCGGGCCTGGGCGGTCCGGGGCGACTGGGCGGCCGCGGAATAGTCCCCCGACCGACCCGCCGGAGCGCAGTTACTGGAGGTAGGACTCCACCTCGTCGATCGGGCGCTCCTTGGCCTCGTCCGGGTTCTCGCCCATCTCCTCGCGGGCGCGGCGCTGGCGCAGCAGGTCCCAAGTCTGGTCCAGCTGGCGCTCCAGCAGCTCGAGCCGCTGCCGGTCCGGGCCGGCCAGGCCCTTCCCGGCGTGGCTGTCCCGCAGTTGCTTCTCCTCAGCCACCAATTCGTGGATGTGCTCGAGAATCGTTTTGTCGTCCATATCGCGGTTGCGCCTTTCTGTTGCCGGCTGGTACGGGCGGTGCAGGCCGATGCAGCACCCGGTGACCCAATTGATTCTGCCTGCTGGACTTGCGGACCGGGCGGTAACCCTTGCTAGGCTTTCCCCGGTTGCCGCAATGACCCAGAAACGGTCAGGTAACCGGTTGATCTTGCCTTCTCCTGGCTGTCGGGAAATGGTGTTCGCCCGGTGGTGACCTCGGAATCCGCACGGTGCGGCTTCCTTGCAGCAAGAGGAGATTGACGTGGCTCAGGGCACGGTCAAGTGGTTCAACAGCGAGAAGGGCTTCGGCTTCATCGCCCCCGACGGCGGCGCGCCGGACGTATTCGTGCACTACTCGGCGATTGCATCCGATGGCTACCGCAGCCTGGACGACAACCAGCGCGTGGAGTTCGACATCACGCAGGGCCAGAAGGGCCCGCAGGCGGAGAACGTCCGCCCGATCTGAGTTCGTCCGCACGACACGATGAGGGCTCCGCTTCGGCGGGGCCCTCATTGCCGTGTTCGGCGAAATTGTCGTACCCCCCTGCGATGGTTGCGCGGTCGGACGAGCATTGGGGGTCCCATGAGCACGAAGAAGCGCTGGCTGCGTTCACACGTCGAGCGGTTGCTGCAGGACGAATGGGCTGTCTGCCGGGTAGTGCCCGACGCCGACGGCGACTATCCCTACCGTTCGGGCACGGCCGCGTGCTGGGTGCAGGTGCTCGACTACGAGCGGCCGATGGTGCGCGTCTTCGCCCACGCGGCGATCGGCATCCCGCGCTCGGCCAAGCTGCTGGGCGAGCTCAACGACATCCAGAACCGCGCGATGACCGCCACCGTGCGCTGGTACGACGACGCGGTCCTCGTTCACCAGACGCTGAGCCCGCACGGCCTGAACCACAAGGCGCTGCGCCAGGCCATGCAGGCGGTGGGCGGCGTCGCCGACGACATCGGCCTGCTGCTCGCCGGCATGTTCAACGGCAGCACGCCGTTCCCGGCCCAATCGAGCGCTGTCGACGAGCAGGCCTGCTGACTACTCGGTGGCACGGTCGAGGTGGTGGTACTCCTCGTTGGGCAGCTGCCCGGTCGCGAGCGCCATCCGGTTGGTGAAGTTGTACATCGCCGCGACCTCGGCCACGTCCCAGACCTCCTCCTTGCGCAGGCCGAAGCTCTCGAGGCGCGCCAGGTCGGCCTCGGCCATCTCGTGTGGCCGGGCAGTGAGCTTTTCGGCGAACTCGCAGATCGCGTAGCGCCGCGCGTCGAGGTTGGCGTGGCGCCAGTTGGCCACGATGTAGTCGGCCAGCACCTGGTCGCCCAGCGCCACCCGCAGGGCATGGCCGTGCGAGACGATGCAGTAGGTGCACCGGTTGTACGACGACACCACCACGGCGATCATCTCGCGGTCGGCCGCGCTCAGGTTCTCGGTCGGCTCGTGCAGTTGCTGGTAGTGCGCGAACCAGGCCGAGAACCGTTCGGGCCGGTAGGAGTAACACCGAAAGACGTTGGGGACGAAGCCGATCCGCTCGCGGGCCTTGGCGAACAGGGACTGCAGCCGCTCCGGCAGGGCGCCCTCGTCGGGGACGGGGAAGAACCATGCAGCTCGCGCCATGGCTAGAGGCCCGCGCGCCAGTCCAGCCACTTGCGCAACTTGGCCAGGTCGTAGTCCGGCCCGCTCAGGCCGACGGTGAACAGCGTCGCGCCCGCGGCCAGCAGCGGTGGCCCGACCTCGTCGGGGTCGCCGCTCGGCGTGCCCACCGAGCGCTCGATCTCCGACGGGTCACGGCCGATGTCGGCGCAGTGCCGGTCGAGCACACCGGACTTGTGGATCAGGGTGTCGACGTCGCTGAACGAGTGCCACATGTCGGCGTGCTGCGCCACGATGCGCAACGTCTTCTTCTCGCCGCCGCCACCGATCAGCACCGGAAGCTTGCGGGTCGGGGCCGGGTTCAGCTTGGCCCAGCGGGCCTCGATCCGCGGCAGTGCCTCGGCCAGGTCATTGAGCCGCCCGCCTGCGGTGCCGAACTCGTAGCCGTACTCCTCGTAGTCCTTCTCGAACCAGCCCGAGCCGATACCGAAGATCAGCCGGCCGTCGCTCATGTTGTCGACGGTGCGGGC
The DNA here is from genome assembly GCA_025965875.1 of Pseudonocardiales bacterium. Taxonomy (GTDB): domain Bacteria; phylum Actinomycetota; class Actinomycetes; order Mycobacteriales; family Jatrophihabitantaceae; genus QHCC01. The sequence goes on along the minus strand of JAOPWD010000531.1, from coordinate 665 downwards.
CATGTCGGCCAGCAGTTCGGGGTTGCGGTAGCTGTTGCACGTGACGAGCGCGCCGATCTCGACCCGGCTGGTCTGTTCCGCCCAGGCACCGAGCATCGTCCAGCACTCGAAGTGCTTGCCCTCGGGGTCGCCGTAGAGCGGGTAGAAGTGGTCCCAGTTGAAGATGACGTCGACGCCGAGGTCCTCGGCTTCGCTCACGGTACGGCGGATCGTCGCATAATCAGCGTGCTGGGGTTGGAGTTGCAGACCGATACGGATGGGATGAGTAGTCACCATTTCGACGGTACCTGGCCGCTGATCGGCACTTCGCGGCGTCCTGTGATCGCGTGCCGACCTGCTTGACACGGCGTGCGCCTGGATCTGCGATAGCGCGTGGGAGTGCTCACCGTGGGCGCTCGACCAATCGGGAGTGAATCATGGCGGAGATCGTTCTGATCGGGCACGCGCCGTCGCGCGCGATGTACGAGCAGGTGGGCAAGGCGCTGGACGGCGGTGCTGCGGCCGGCCTCATCGTGCACACGGCGAGCGAGGACGCGGACGGCACGGTCCGGATCGTCGATGTCTGGGAAAGCCGTGCGGCCGCTGACGCGTGGGAACGCGACGTGCTCAACCCAGCCATCGAAGGGGTGATGGGCGCCAGCCTGGCCGATGCCGCGCCGCCGGAC
>JAOPWD010000526.1 GCA_025965875.1 Pseudonocardiales bacterium | reverse complement strand
CGACCACCGGGGCCGTCATGCGGACTCTCCGGTGTCCGGTGCGCGCTTGGGCAGGACGACCTGAGTGACTTTCGTCGTGCGCAGCAGCGGGTTGAGCACATCGTTCAGGCTCTCACCGACAAGCGTCACGCCCACCACTATCAGCACAATGGACAGGCCCGGGAACGTCCCCGTCCACCAGATGCAGGCCTCCGTGTCGGATAGCGCCATTTGCAGCTCATATCCCCACTCGGCTCCGGATGACGGTTCGATGCCGAAGCCCAAGAAGCCCAGCCCGGCCAGCGTGAGGATGGCGTCGCCGGCGTTCAGCGTCGCGATGACGGGGACGGTCTGGACGACGTTGCTGAAGACGTACCGGGTCATGATCGCAAACGGCGAGGCACCGAGCGCGCGGGCCGCTTCGACATAGGTCTCCTCGCGCGCCGCTACCGTGGCGTTTCGCACCACCCGGAAGTACTGCGGCACGTAGACGACGGTGATCGCCACCGCCGCTGCGATGATGCCGCCCGTCTTGCTGCTTGACCCGTTCGATATCGAGATGACGATGACGATGGCCAGCAGGAGGGACGGAAACGAGAACAGCGCATCGGAGACGAGCACCAGTACGCGGTCCAGCCAGCCGCCGAAATAGCCCGAGAGCAATCCCAACGGAACGCCGACCACGATGGAGAGCGCGACCGCGAGGATGATCACCTCGAGCGCGGTCTGCGCCCCGTAAACCACCTGCGAGAACACGTCCTCGCCGCCAACGGCGGTGCCGAACCAGTGCTTGGCTGACGGCGCCTGCAACGTCTGGAAGTCGACGCCGCCTGACGAAGCATCGTTGAAGCCGTAGGGCGCGATCAACGGCGCGAACACCGCGAGGACGACGAAGAAGGCGACGATAATTCCACCGGCGAGCAGCATGCCGCGTTGGAACCCTGATGTCGCGCGCATCGCATTCAGGCCAGGGATCCGGCTGCGCCCGGATATGACTTCGATCTCGGTCAGTTCCACCTCGGGAAGCGACGCGGTCATCAATACCTCACTCGCGGGTCGACGACGGCGGTGATCACGTCGATGAGGAAGCTGACGAAAGCGACGATCACTGCGATCGCGGTGACGATGCCCTGCACCGCGACGAAGTCACGGGCCACCAGGTAGTGGACCAGTGTGTAGCCGATGCCCTGCCACTCGAACGTCTCCTCGGTCAGCACCGAACCGCCGAGCAGCGCCGCGATCTGCAGGCCCATGACGGTGACGACCGGGATGAGTGCGTTGCGAAACGCGTGCTTGCGAATGACGCGTCGCTCGGGGACGCCACGGGCCCGCGCCGCTTCGACGTAATCCGAGCGCATCGTCTGCAGCAGGTTGACCCGCACCAGCCGGATGAACACCCCGCCCACGAGCAGACCCAACGCCATTGCGGGAAGCACGGTGTGCCGCAGCACGTCAGTGATGTCGCCCGAGTCGCCGTACAGCAGTGCGTTGAGGATGTAGATGTGCGTGTCGTGCGGGACGTTGCTGCCGGTGATGCCCAACTCGATGCCAGGGCTGGCCCGGCCGGAGGAGTAGAACCAGCCCAGCTTGACCGCGAACAGCAGTTGGAACAGGAGGCCGAGGAAAAACACCGGCGTCGCGTAGGCAAGTACGGCGAACAGGCGCAGCCCGACGTCGGGCAGTCGGTCGCGGTAGCGCGCCGCGAACCGGCCGAGCGGGATTCCCAGGGTGAGCGCGATGAGCAACGCCCACGAAGACAACTCGAGCGTGGCCGCGCCCTTGACGACCAACTGGTGGCTGATCCGCTGGTTGTCGGTGAGCGCTTTCCCGAAGTCGCCGTGAGCCACGCCGAGGAGGTAATGCCAGTACTGCAAGAGCAGCGGCTTGTCGAGCCCTGCGTTGTGCCGGCGGATCGCGATCTGATCCGGAGGCAACCGACCGCCGAAGGCCGACTGGATCGGGTCGCCGATCACGCGCATGACGAAGAAGACCAGCGTCACCAGAACCAACACCATGGGGATGACCAGGAGCAGGCGGGTGAGCAGATAGGTACGCAGGGAACCGGAGGAACTCTTGATAGCGGTGGCCATCGGGGCCTTCCAGTCTGTTCAGCCGACGACGCCGGGCATACGCACCCTAATCAGCGGTGCGCAGCCCGGCGTCGACCGGTCTCAGGTGGACCCGGTCAGCTCTTGCTGAACAGCCAGAATCGGATGAGGTAGGTCGGATCCAACGTCTGCTGGACGCCACTGACGTTCGACCGCACGACCGCGACCTGATTGCCGGACAGCAGCGGCAGGTACGGCAGTTCACCCGTAGCGAGGACCTTCTGGATCTGCGTCAGGGCGGCCGTTCGCTCCGCGCCGGGCTTCGTCTCCTCCGTGGTCAGCAACGGCAGGACGCCGTCCTTGTCGCACGGCCGATCCTTCGCACCGGCGTCGCAGTAGTGCGCATGCACGAAGTTCTGCTCGTTCAGGAAGTTGAACAGGTAGTTGTCGGCGTCGACGAAGTCGGGGAACCAGCCGAGCTGGTAGATCGGGTAGGTGTCCTTCACCCGCTCCTTCGTATACGTCGTGTACTCCGTCGACTGGAGGCTCACCTTGAACAGGCCGGTCGCCTCGAACTGCCGCTTCAACTCGTTGTATTCCTGGTCTGACACCGGGCCGTAGTGGCCGAGTGTGTACTGCAGGTTCAGAGTCACCGGCGTCGTGACGCCGGCCGCCTGCAGTGCCGCCGCAGCCTTGGCCTTGTCCGGCGCCGAGCCGAAGACATCCTTGAACGGTTCGGTCGCGTCGGCGATGCCGTTCGGCACCATCGAATACGCCGGCTGGTAGCTGCCCTTGAACACCTTGTCGGCTATTGCCTGACGGTCGACCGAGTAGGCCATCGCCTGGCGAATGGCAAGCTTCTGGGCATCGTTCTTGCCGGGCATCGTCTTGTAGTTGAAGACCATGTAACGCAGTTCGCCGCCGGCGCCGGTGAGCACCTTGACGCCGCTCGCGCTCTTCAGGCTGGCTAGGTCGGTAGGCGTGAGGCTGCGCAAAGCCACATCGATGGCGCCTTGCTGGATGTCCAACTTCATGTTCGTCGGCTGGGTGTAGTACTTCAGCGTGACGCTGCTGGCCTTCGCCTTGTTCGGGCCGGAGTAGTTCGGGTTGGCCTTGAGCGCGACAAGTTGGTTCTTGTTGTAGCTGGCGAGCGCGTACGGACCGGAGCCGATGATCTTGTCGTCGGCGAGGACCTTGTCCGCCGCGAAAACCTTGCTATCCACAATCGGGCCGGCCGACGTGCCAAGTACGAGAGGCCAGGTCTGGTCATTGGCGTTCTTGAGCGTGAAAACGACCGTGGTCGGGTCAGGGGCCTTGACGTCGGTCATGTTCGCGATGAGTGACGACGGACCGTTGGGGTCCTGGATCTTGGCGACCCGTTTGTAGGAGAAGACGACGTCGTCGGCGGTCAGGGGGTCACCGTTGGAGAATTTCTGCCCAGCCTTCAGCTTGCAGGTGTACTCCGTGGGCTGGGTGAACGAGCAGCTCTCGGCAGCGTCCGGCTCGGGGGTCTTCTTGCCGGCCGGGACCTGCATCAGGAACTGGTACAGGTTGATCTCCAGCATCAGCGAACCGAAGTCGTACGAGGCGGCTGGGTCAAGGGCCACGACTTGGTCGGTCGTGCCGAGCGTCATCGGCTTGCTCGCCGAAGTGCCGCCGCTGGTGCCGCCGCTGCCCGTGGATTTCTTCTTCGTGCCGCATGCGCCGAGCGATACCGCTAGCAAGGCCACGGCAGTAAGCGCGAGCGCTTTGCCGGTCGTGCTCTTTGTGAACGCCATGTCGTCCTTTCTCCAGCGGACAACCCTGTCCGCGACGGTCTCGTGCGCTTGTAGCCACACGTGAAGGTCACCGAGCCTAGCCATAGGAACCTCTTAAGCGGGAGGTCGTGGCCCGGACCGTCACCGACCTGTTGCACGGCTACCGATGATCGCTTTCTTTGCATCGGGCTTACACTCGCGCCCAAGCGGCATTCGCAGTGCGATGCCAAATCCGAGGGGCGGCGAGCTTGATCTGTGCCATGCGTGCCCTGCCCCGCGTGTTTGCCGCCGGCACGGCCCTCGTGCTCGTCGTCAGCCTGACCGGCTGTAGCTGGTTCGGTGGTGGGCACAAGTCCAAGACCACGTCGGTGTCGGTGTTCAAGGTCAAGCCGGGGGACTGCTTCGTCGCACCCAAGGACGTCAAGGCCGAGTTGAGCAAGCTCAGCAAGACGCCGTGCACAGTTGCGCATACCCAAGAGGCGTATGCGATCGTGCCGTTTGCCAGCGCGACCGGGGCCACCGCGTCGGCCTATCCCGGCGCCGATGCCCTGACGACGTTCGCGCAGGGCGCCTGCGCCCAGCGCTACGGCGGCTACGTCGGGGTCGACTATCTGGATTCCAGCCTCTTCTTCACCTACCTGCTGCCCTCGGCACGAGGCTGGGAGCAGGACAGCGACAACGACGTGCTGTGCTTCGTCGAAACAACGGGCGCCAAGCTGACCAGCACGGTCAAGGGCTCGAAAAAATAGAGGAGTACGCGCCATGGGTCAATGTGCCGTGATGGGCGCCGTCGTGCAGTGCAGTTTTGGCATGGCACCTTCGACGCTGATCGCACTACCCACGACCCGCGTGGTGATCGAGGGACGGCCGGCTGCGGTGGTCACCGATATGGCACCGATGCTCAACCTGCCTCCGTTCGGCATGTGCATGAGCCCGTCCAACCCGATGGTGGCCGCAGCTACCGCGGCCGCGTTGGGCGTGCTGACCCCGATGCCGTGCATCCCGGTGACCACCGGTCCGTGGCTGCCCGGTGCACCCAAGACCCTGATCGGCGGCATGCCGGCCTTGGTTTCCGGATCGATCTGCAACTGCGCGTGGGGCGGCGTTATTCAAATGACGATGCCGGGTGCGGTCCGAACAATGGCCAGCTAACCCGGTTGCTTTGTCCGTTTTCGCCCCCCTCGCACCCATACCTCACGCGAATTTGATGTGAGTTTTGACAAAAATATGACACCAGTGTGTTTCTGGGCTAGCGTCCCGATTACTTGATCGTCGCGGGGGCGGCGGGATCCCAAAAAAAACGAGGATCGGAGCGGTTCCGCATGCCCACTTACACTGCCCCTGGGGTTTACGTCGAAGAGGTTCCGTCCTCTCAGAAGGTGCTCTCCGCAGCGCCGACCGCGGTCGCCGCGTTCGTGGGCTTCACTGAGCGCGCCCCGACCGATGACCCCAACGACCCGATGGGCCTCGCTCCCCGCTTGGTGACGAGCTGGTCGCAGTTCGAGGCTCTCTACGGCAGCTTCGCGCCGGGTTGTGTCCTACCGCTTTCGGTGTACGGCTACTTCGCCAACGGCGGCAGCATCGCCTACATCTGCCGCATCACGAACACCGACCCGTCCGGACTTCCCTCGCGCCTCGCGCTGCCGGCCGCCGACCGCGCCCTGGGCCTGCCGTTGCAGATCGAGAGCGTCGACCCGGACGCGAACATCGCGATCGAGATCACCACCGAGGACGGTGGCGTCGACGCCCCGGACGGTCCGTCGCCGTTCACGCTGACCGTCCTGCTCGACGGCGCGCCAGTGGAGTCCTTCGAGAATCTCGGCTTCGGCACTGGTGACCGCAACGTCAAGACGGTCATCAACAAGACCTCGACGAAGATCAAGGTCGAGGTCGCGCTCGACAAGGCCGCCGACCTGGGCAGCCAGCTCGAGGTGCTCAAGCCGGGCCGCTACCCGCTGGAGAAGGCGGAGCCGATCCCGGTGCCGGTCACCGGCCGCAAGTTCGCCGGCTCCGAATCGGCTCGCAACGGCATCAACGGACTCGCCGTCGCCGACGACGTCACGATGGTTGTCGTCCCCGACCTGATCACCGCGGCCACCGACGCGGACGGCAAGGTCGACCTGAATCTCTGGAAGGCCGTGCAGACCGCGCTGATCTCGCACTGCGAGCAGAACGGCAACCGGATGGCCGTCCTCGACGCGCCGCCCGGAATGAACCCGCAGCAGATCAAGGACTGGCGCAGCGACGTTGCCATGTACGACTCGGCCTTCGCCGCCCTCTACTACCCGTGGATCAAGGTCGAGAACCCGATCGGCGTCAACGGCAATGCCGAGGTGTTCATCCCGCCCTCGGGCCACATCGCCGGCGTGTGGGCCCGCACCGACGAGACGCGCGGCGTCTGGAAAGCACCGGCCAACGACACCATCCGTGGCGTCCTGGACATCGAGCGCACGGTCACCCAGAACGAGCAGTCCCTGCTCAACCCGATCGGCATCAACTGCATCCGTCCGTTCGGCACGCGGGGCATCCGCATCTGGGGCGCCCGCACCCTGGCCTCGGACAGCGACTGGCGCTACATCAACGTGCGGCGGCTGTTCAACATGATCGAGTCCACGATCCTCGACGGCACCCAGTGGGCCGTCTTCGAGCCGAACGACATGGCCCTGTGGGAAGGCGTCAAGCGCACGCTGACCGGCTTCCTGCGCGGCCTGTGGTCGTCCGGCGCGCTGTTCGGCGCGACAGCCGATCAGGCGTTCTACGTCAAGTGTGACGCGGAGACGAACCCGCCCGAGTCGATCGACGAGGGCAAGCTCGTGGTCGAGGTCGGCATCGCGCCGGTCAAGCCCGCGGAGTTCGTCGTCTTCCGGATCAGCCAGTCCAAGCAGACCGCCGCGTAGCCGCGGTTCCCCTCACCCCAGCCTCGTGGACGCGGAGTAACAAATGCCTAATGCACTGATCAATACCGACCCGATCGTCGCCCGCAACTTCTACCTGGAGATCGACGGCGAGAACCTCGTCCTCTCGGGAGTCTCCGGCCTGGACATCGAGCTCGAAGTCGTGAGCATCCAGCAGAACGGCAAGGACGGTAAGCAGCAGCACGTCAAGACCCTCGGCGGGACGCTCAAGGTGCCTGACCTGACCATCACCCGGATGGCCCCGCTCAGCGCGATCGACGACCCGATGTGGAAGTGGTTCAAGACCATCCGCGACGGTGGCATGAAGGCCGGCGCGCGTGACGCGTCCCGCAAGAACGGCTCGATCGTGCTGTACGACAGCTCGTTCACCGAGGTCGGCCGCTTCAACTTCTTCAACGGCTGGCCGAGCAAGATCGGCACCGACGCGCTGAGCACCGACTCGAACGACCCGATGAAGGAGTCGATCACGCTGGTCGTCGAGCGCCTCGAACGGGTGAAGTGAGGCAGCGTCCATGAGTGGTCTCAAAACCAGCTACGAGTTCACCCTGCCGCGCGGCTACATCGACAACCAGGATCGGCTGCAGCGCGTCGGGACGATGCGGCTGGCTACCGCGCGCGACGAGCTCGAACCGCTGCGCGACCCGACGGTGGCCGGGCCGGACGATCCGCGCCTGACCGTGCTCGTGCTCAGCCGCGTGGTGGAGCGGCTGGGCGAGCTGGAGTTGGTGACCTCGCACGACATCGAGGGGCTGTTCGCGGTCGATCTTGCCTACCTGCAGGACTTCTACGGCGTGATCAACTTCGGCAGCCAGGACGAGTTCGACGAGCTGGTGCGCTCGCAGCAGGAAACGTCCCTGCTGGGTAGCGAGCCGGTGCGCTCCGCCGAACCGGCGCCCGCTGCTGCCGAGCCCGTCGGGTCGGCGCCGGCGAGCGAGCACTCGCCGCGCCAGGCGCTGCGGACGGCCGTCGAGGAGCTTCCCCGCAAGGCGCTGTAGGTGATGCAGCCGTGATGCGCTACCCCACCGACGCACTGTGGCAGGAGATCGCTTACCTCGCGTATCACCTGCACTGGCCGTTGCCTGATCTGCTCGATCTCGAGCACATGGACCGAGTACGGATGGTGCGGGCAGTGGTGTCCCTGAACGAACGGGCGTGGCAGGCGGTGCGTGAGTATGCCCAGTAGCGACGAGGCCCTTGGCGGCGATCCACCTACCGCGAACCGTTTCCTGTTCGAGGTCGACGGCGTCGAGATCGGCGTGTTCCGCGAGGTGACCGGCCTGCAGGTGACGGTCGGGATCGAGGAGATCCGCGAGGGCGGCCAGAACGGCTTCTCGCACAAGCTGCCCGGCCGGATGAGCTGGCCGCACGTGATCTTCCGCCGTGGCGTCACCGAGAGCGATGCGCTGTTCACCTGGCTGGGCAAGTCCTCCGGCGAAGGCTTCGCGGGCAACAAGAACAAGCTGACCCGCTCGACGGGAGCGGTCACCGCGATCGACGCGACCGGCGCGCGGCTGCGGTCGTGGGAGTTCGCCGACGTCTTCCCGGTGCGGTGGAAGGGCCCGGACTTCGCGGTCGGCAACAGCCAGCCGCTCGAGGAAGAACTCGAAGTAGCCCACCACGGCTTCAAGTCCAAGACCCAGGCCACGCAGTGACCGCTGCTGAGCCGGCCGACGAGTGCCGACTCGGGCATGCCGTCGTGCGCCGGATGCGCCTGCCGGGGCCGCCGCTGGGGCAGCTGCGCCCGGCCCACGTAGGCAGCCTGGCGTCGTCCTCAGCTCGTTTCGCGGCCGGGACGGCCCGTCCCCCGTCGATCCGCCGGGCACTGAACGGGCCCGGCGTGGCCCGGGTGAACTCCTTCCGCGACGCCGGCGTGCAGCCACCGCGCTGGTGGACGCCCGCCGATGCCGAGCCGGCTGCTGCTCCTGCACCCGACACAGCGGTGCGCCGCTCGCCGGCCGCGCAGTTGACGCCGCAGGATCTGCCCAGGCGCGGTCTGCCGCGGGCGGTGCGCCGAGTGCCGAATCAGCAGTCCTGGACGCCCGGCGGCATCGTCGACAGCTTGGTGTCAACGGTCGCGCCGGTGCGGCGGATGGACGCGGTCACCGGAGCCGGGCCGATGCTCACCCAGCAGGACCACGCCAAGCTCACCGCCGCTGCCACGACCGCCCGGTCGGCGCATCGCCGCGCCGCGAGCCCGGCCGAGTCGGTGCGCAGATCGTTCTCCGGGCGCGCGGCGCCGGCCGCCCCGGGTGCCTCAGCAGCGCCGAGTGCGCCGGGTGCCTCAGCTGCGCCGAGTGCCTCGGCTGCCCCTGGCGCCCCGGCTGCCC
>JAOPWD010000525.1 GCA_025965875.1 Pseudonocardiales bacterium | reverse complement strand
GGGGGAGTCGTCGAGCACCGACCAGCGCAGAGCGTTCGAGATCGCTGTACACGGGCTCGCTGGCCGCGACACCAAGCCCGAGGAAACCCATCGGAGTTGTCGTCATGACGCGCCTCGAGAGGACGGGTCAGGGGCACATTGCCGGTTGAGCCGGGATGGCCACGCGGCAGTTGGCATTCAGGGGGCGGCGCGCAGGCCACGCTCCCAAACGGGCCACCGTCGGCTCGAGATGCATGATGTCCAGAGCGCTGGCGAGATGGACGGTGTCGGCATCGACCGCGCCGGTTCAAACAAGACGCAAGCCCGCGGTGACCAGGTGGCCGGGTGTCGGTCGGGGACGAGGTGTTCGGCCGCGGTATGCCCGCTCAGGCATCCGGGTTGGGCATCGGGCGAGGTTGAGGACGCCGGACGAAGCAAGCCGCAGACGTCTGTCCTGTGCCAACCCCGCGAGCGTGAGGTTCTTGCTACAGGGCCGTACCTCCTGGAGCTTGGCTTACGCGGCTTCGTCGCCCGGCGATGACTATTGCCCCGAATGCGGGCGCTGCGCGCGTGCCGCTCCATGACCGCCGCATGCGTCGCATCCGCACACCGATCACGGTCGGAGCGCAGTGCCGCAAGACGCGTCTTACTCGTGCCGCCTTCGTTGTCCTCGCGCCCGCGCGGTCACATACTGCACTCGCCCACGCCGCAGTTCGGGGGTGAGGAGGATGAGAAGCGGTCCGCGCGCGGGTCGTCGCAGCGGCGTTCACTCCATCGGTTTCCACGATGCCGCCGGACCGGCAGTCGTCAATAAGCCCGAAGAAACCGGGGGACCACCATGCGCAAACGGTTCCGGACCAAGATCGCGGTGAGCGGCGGCGCGCTGCTCATGCTCGCGTTGGGCCTGGTCGCGTTCCAATCGTCATCCGCCGCCGCGTCGCCGGGAGGTGGTGTTAGACCCCACCCGACGAGCGAGATGGACTGCAACGGGCACAGCCCCGTCTACAAGTCCGTGAAGCCCGGGCTCGGCGGTCTATGCACCGACCCGGTCCGCGTCGAGAAGAACGGCGACAAGTACCGGTTCAACGACAACGGCGTGTACATCGGCCACGACGAACCGTCGGTCAAGTTCATCTCGAGTGAGCCCGGCAGCGCGAACGACGTCACCTACCACATGAGGCTCGCGGTCGACCCCCAACAGCGACCCACAGTCAGGAGCGCGCGCGTCACCAAGTACGCCGAGCTCAGCATCGCGCCGTGGTTCGGCCTGCCGATGTGCGACCCCAAGTCGTTCCCGATCAATCCCTGTGAGCCGGACAGCGACGCGAACGATCCGAACGTCGCCGGCTCGGCGTTCATGGAGTTGCAGTTCTACGCGCCCGGATTCACGCCCTTCGTGGACGGGCCGAGCTGCGACCAGAAGAAGTATTGCGCCGCCTTGACCATCGACAGCCTCGAGTGCGACAGCACCGGTACGTGCAACAACAACTGCATCGAGCCGGTCAACTTCGCGTTCCTGCAGCGCAACGGTGTGCCCGCCGGGCCGCCGAGCCCGCAGCTATCCGATCTGGCCACATTCACGCCGAACCGGCAGACGCTGATGATGAACCCCGGCGACCAGTTGGTCGTGAGGATGCATGACACAGGCGGCGGTTTCCTCACGAGGGTCGACGATCTCTCCACAGGTCAGACCGGGTACATGGTCGCCAGCGCCCGGAACGGCTTCATGAACACCAACATGTCGGACTGTTCGGGCACGCCGTTCAACTTCCACCCCGAGTACAGCAGCGCCCGGCAGGAAAACCAGGTGCCGTGGGCGGCGCTCGAGGGCGGCGTCCTGATGCAGACCGAGATCGGACACTTCGAGCCGTGTTCGTCCGTCACCAACGACTTCCCCGTCGACCTGACATTCCCGGACGGTTCATCGTTCTCCGACCCGCGCGTCTTCCAGACCTGCGTCGGCGGCCTCGAACCCGGTTCGTCGGGAGAGGGACCGTGCGACCTCACGACCGGCCTCTGCCAGAACGCGACCACGCAGAACGGCGCGCCCTGCCCGACCAACGCGTTCGCGAGTAACGCCAACTGCGAGTTCTCGGACGCCGCCTGTATGCCGGCCGGTGCCCGGAACGCCACTGCGAACGGCCAACACGTCGTCTACCGGTGGCCGATCGCCGGCTGTTTGGACAACGTCTTCCAAAACGGTGACCTGGACTTCGATGGCACGTCGTACAAGCACGGCTGGCCGGACGGGAGCAAGGGCCATCCCACAGCGTTCGAGTACACCGGACCCGTCACCCGACACGGGCACACGTATCCGACCATCCAGTTCGAGACCAACGTCGGGGCGTCGGAGTTCCTCTGCAATACCGAGACCGGCGCGGGGTGCACGGTGCCACCGACCGGTGCGCAGTTCTACCCCTTCTGGACGCTCGGAAAGTCGTCGACCCGCGGCCACGTGTGCGCGTGGAACTTCGGCGATGTGATTCGGGGCTCGACCGTGCGCTCGTTCGGGCGCACGGCAGAATACGGCACGCCGGATGTCGCCCGCTTCGGTGGCACGTCGACGAGTTCCCCGAGACCGAACCCGCAGCTGTCGACACGGTGCTGATCGGCGGCGCCCACCAGGATCGGCCATGTCGCCCGTCGGGTGTTCAAGACCGGCCGACAGGCCGACATGGCCGTTCCAGTGTGGCAGGTCAGAGGTGCTCCAACGGCTGACCGTCGCAGTGCCGCTACGAGCAGATCCTAGCCGCGAGGATGTCGCACGGGTCGCGATGAGATGGCCGACAGGGCGCCGTCACGCCACGCTCTCGTCTCCGCTGGAGGCCGACATGAGCGCACTGGTGCTGCACAAGCCGCTGTTGTGCCGCACCCATCTCCACCACAAGTGGGCGCCTGATCGCACTGCGGACGGCGTGCGCTTTACGCCCTGCGCGCACTGCGGCAAGGACCACACCGACGTGGACAAGGGGCAACTTCGACGGTAAAGGCTTTCCGACGGACACCACGTCCGGGTGGGGCGTTAGCGGACCACCCGAAATCCCAGGTGCGTCGCGGCAGGGGTAACCAACACTTTGGTGCGTTCGAGGGTCATCGCCGAGTCCAGCGTGCCGAATAGGGGCGTGCCGCCACCGAGCAGGACCGGGATCACGTGCACGCGAATCTCATCGACCAGGCCGAGCGGGAGTGCCTGCTGCATAATGGTCGCGCCATGCAGGCCGACGACCTTGTCGCCCGCCATGCTCTTGGCCTGCTCAATCGCGCTGACCACGCCATCAGTGACGAACGTGTACACGGGTGGGTACGACGTGGCCGGCTTGTTGTGGGTGACCACGAAGCACGGGATATCGCCGACGGGGCCGCTGTCCCCCCAACCACCGTCGCCCTCGTTCTTGTCGAACGACGTGCGACCCATCACGATGGCGCCGACGCCGTCGAGCATCTCCTGCAGGATGGCCCGGTCCTCGTCGGTCGCCGCGTCGAATATCCAGTCGTGCAGCATCCCGGCACCGTCACCGAACGGGTTCTGCCTGCTGTCATTCGGGCCAGTGACGTACCCGTCGAGCGAGGTGGACATGTCGCAGATCACGAGCGCCATGAGTGCTTCCTCTCGGTGCGGCCACCCTGGCCGATCGAACTAGTGCCTACCTACTCAGACGACACCCAGCCGTACTTCTCATCGGCCAGGCACCGGATCAACGGCCGTCCGTCCTGCTCCCGACCCAAAGCGGATGGTTTACCGGTAACCGTAGCTACGCAATCGGCAACTGTTCGGGGCGCCTGAGCTTCGTGAGCCTGACGGCCCGGAGACGCTCATGGTTCCCTACCGGTTTCGCGCGACCTCGACTCAAATTCGACCGCGCCGAGTCGGCTGTGAGCGAACGGACGCCCCGGCCATATCGAGACATCGCTAGCATCCGGATGCATGACCAACGTCTTTCCGCTTCGTCCAAGCACCGTGTGCGAAGCGGAGCCGTTGTGGCGTGCGGCGCTCGGTGTCCAGCTACGCGAGGAGCGCAGACACCGTGACGAGCGGATCGCCGATGTGGCGGGCCGGGCCGGCATCTCGCCGCAATACCTCTCTGAGATCGAACGCGGACGAAAGGACCCGTCCTCTGAGATCCTCTCCGCGATTTCCGGGGCGCTTGGGCTGTCG
>JAOPWD010000509.1 GCA_025965875.1 Pseudonocardiales bacterium | reverse complement strand
CGGAGGCAGCTCGCCGCTACCCAGGCGTCGCGGCACACTTCGCGGCATGCGGCCCGTGTACCGACGACTTTCAGGGACTGCTGATCGCGGCTAGCGCCCACCAGCCATAATCGCCGGTCATCGGCCTTAGATCCCTTACAGAACAGGATAAAACCGATGACAGTACGACTGGGAGTTCTCGCATTGCTTGAAGCCAAGCCGGCAAGCGTGACGAACTCGCCGCATTCCTCGAGGCCGGGCAAATCCCGTAGACCCTGGCCCAGGTCGGACCCGACCTGCCCGCCGCCGACCCGGATATCCGTGCCGTCGAGATCGTCGCGGTCAAGTAAGTCCAGGATTGCTGGCGCGCCGGCTCGCCGGTGGTGTCCCCAGATTCTTACGAACCACGAACGCCCCGCTCGGCACGAGTAAGTCAGGGCATGCGAGTGGCAGCTAAGTCCTCGTCCAAGCAATGACTACCTTGTCGAGGAGCACCATGAAGAGCACTACCCGCATCGCCACTGTCGGCGGCGTCGCCGCGGCGGCGGCCACCCTGTTCGCCGTCCCGGCCGCCGTCGCATCGCCGATCCACCAGCCCGACCACCAGACCGTTCAACAGCCCGCGCAGCACGCGGTGGCTCGGACCGAGGGGTCGGTATTCGCGCAGAGCGACAATCTAGCCGGCAACACCATCGTCGCCTACGACCGCGCATCCGACGGCACGCTCACCCAGGTCGGTGTCTACCCGACCGGCGGCCTAGGCGGCCAACTCGCCGGGTCGGCCGTCGATCACATTGCCTCCCAAGGCTCACTTGCCTATGACTCGGCCAACCACCTGCTGTACGCCGTCAACGCCGGTAGCAACACCATCACCGCTTTCGCGGTGCACGGCGACCACCTCACTCGTGTGCAAACGATCAGTTCTGGCGGGACCTTTCCGGTCAGCATTACCGTCCACGACGGACTGCTCTACGTCCTCAACGCCCGCAACGGCGGCTCCATCCAGGGCTACCTTCGGCTCGGCGGTCTACTCGTTCGCATCCCGTCCTGGCACCGCAACCTCGGCTTCAACCCCAACTCGAGTCCCGAATTCACCAGCACCCCCGGCCAGATTGCCTTCACTCCTGACGGCTCGAAGCTCGTCGTCACCACCAAGGGCGACGGCCAAAGCATCGAGATCTTCCCCGTCACCTTCCTCGGCGGCCCGTCGGCCACACCCGTGACCACGCCGGACCCGGGCAATGTGCCGTTCGCCGTCGCCTTCGACGAGCAAGATCAGCTTGTGGTCTCCGAGGCCGGGCCCTCCGCGGTCGCTACCTATGCGATCAACCAGAACGCCACGCTGCGCCTGATCACCCGGACCACCACCGGCCAAGCCGCAACCTGCTGGATCACCCGCGTCGGCGATCACCTGTACGCATCGAACGCCGGCAGCGCCAACATCTCCGGCTACACCAACCGTGATGGAGCTCTTACCACGCTGGGCAATACCGCAACGGACCCCGGCACTGTGGACGCAGCCGCCGCCCCTAACGGGCAGTACCTCTATGTGCAGACCGGGGGGAACGGCATCGTCGATGAGTTCGCCATCGACCACGACGGCTCGCTCGACCCCATCGGCACGGTTACCGTGCCCGGTGGTGCGGGCGGCGAAGGCATCGTCGCGACCCGACCCTCGCCCAGCGGCGGTGGGGCAGACCATCGCCTGGACGTCGGACCGCGGTTGCGCCCGACGTCCAGGCGATGCTGATCGGGCTGTAACTCATTGCACGGGTTCTTGTTCAGTCTCCTGCCGTGAACGAAGCGTCTCATCGGCCCAGGCCGTGTGCTCGGCGACAATCGCGTCAGGCTTGGGAGGTACGTAGTAATCCGTACCGAGCAGGCAAGGCAGCGATTGCGCCACCACTCAAAGCGGCATTCAGCTTCTGACACCGCAATGAATTTGCCGACCCTGATGCAACCATCGCGTCGGAAGGATGGCGGCCGTGACGATGCAGATGATCATCAACCACCGCCACAGTCCAATGCGCCAGCGCGGGCGACCTTTCCGAACCGTTGATCCGCTTCCGGTTATCCGCCGCTGCCCTGCGACGGGTCGATGAAAGCATCGAGCGGATAATCTCGGTGCACCCAATAGCCCGACTCGACATTGACGGTCAGCTCAATGCCGGAAAGCCACTTCGTGCTCTTGTAGCCGTACATCGGGGCGACGCACAATCTGACCGGCTCGCCGTGATCGTGGGTGATTGGCCCACTTGGGCATCTGCAAAGCGACTATGACGTCATCCACCCTGGCCTGTTCCAAGTTGAGGCTTTCGGTATAGGTGCCGTCAAAAAAGCGGAATCGGACTGCAGTCGCGGCAGCCGTCGGAACTGCACGATCGAGCCGCGTCGAGAGCCGGACGTCGGACCAGTGCACCTACGGTACTAGCCAGCCCGTCACGCATCGAAGGTCACGACGCTGGTTTGTGGCATCGCGCGCAGATCAGCCAGCGTGTACGACGCGGTGTGACTAAGCATGCCATCGATCGCGAACTCGTAGGTCTGGGCAGTTCTACTCGGCACATTCCCGTTGACCGTGTAGGACCGGAACGAGTCATCCACCGGAATCTGGGAGACGAGGCCGGTCGGATCATGGAGCTCCATGGGCGCCGAGACCTTCGCCAAACTAGCCTGAATGGCCTTTCCGGGCCACTACTTCCACGGCCGAGTTCGCACCTCGGTCATGCCTGAACGTCACCGAGTCCGCCCTCTGACTCCGACTGTCGCGACTAGCAGTCCGATCACGATGATGATCGGTCCGGCGACCGCCGAGAAGTTGGTCCCACTCATCGCGCTGCCGCTGATGACGTCGGTGCCTTGCAGGGTGAAGAGCAGACCCAGGAGTGCCAGCACACCACCGACGAGGACCCACAGAGGTTTCTTCATGGTTATTGGCTCCCTTGTCCGTGACCGGTTATCCGTCGGCGCAGCCGTGATCTACTGGCGGCGCCCACTCGTTATACGTGTCGCGTCCAAATATTGGTTCGATGCGTTGGCTAAGCATCTATGAAGTGTGGGTGCGCTGGG
>JAOPWD010000502.1 GCA_025965875.1 Pseudonocardiales bacterium | reverse complement strand
CCCGCGGTGAGCGCGAGTGTTGTTGCGATGACGCCGGAGATCCGGGCGACCTTCATACATTTCCTCTCGGAGAACGCGGATGTGTACGTGCTGTGTTCACCTGGCAGGAGGACGCCACAGGCGGCGTGATACCGAAACGAAGGCGAAGATCGTCCCGCCGGTCCAGGCGGTTTCGTGGATTCCGTCCGGGTGCGGGTTGCACTGAGACTTGTGTGATGCGAGTTAGCCTCGACGGCGCCGGTCGCGTAGCGTGATTACCCCGTGAGAGATGCCGGTCTATTTGCGGAGGTTTCATCCATGGCGTCCTGTCCTTACTCGGCGACGACTGCGCCGTTCGACGACCTCACCGAACTGGACGCCGTCGGCGCCCCGGTGGATCTCGACGAGGCACGCAGTTGGCTGGAGATGTTCTTCGCCGAGACCCAGCCGCGCGGCGACCTCGAGCAGCGCTGGCGGGCGATCGAGGCGGACGTGGAAGCCACCGGAACCTATGCGCACACGTTCGAGGAGTTGGAGTGGGGCGCGCGGGTGGCGTGGCGCCAGTCGGTGCGGTGCATCGGCCGGGCACGATGGCAGTCGCTCGTCGTGCGGGACGCGCGCACCGCAGACACGATCGACGAGATCGCGGCTGAGTTGGCCGACCACCTTCGGTTCGCCACCAACGCCGGGCGAATCCGCTCGACGATCACGGTGTTCCGGCAGGACGGACCGGCCGGCCCTCGGGTGCGGGTCGCGAACGAGCAACTGATCCGCTACGCCGGCTATGCCGAGCCGGACGGGACGGTTCTCGGGGATCCGCGCTACGTCGACTTCACCGCCCTGCTCGACTCGTACGGCTGGCAGCACCCGTCGCCACCGTCGGCGTTCGACGTGCTGCCCTGGCTCATCGAGACCGAGCAGGAGATGCCGCGGGTCGTCGAGGTGCCGGGCGGGACCGTCCTCGAGGTCCCGGTGACCCATCCAGGCCTGCCGTGGTTCGCCGAGCTCGACCTGCGCTGGCACGCGGTGCCGGTCATCAGCAACATGCGGCTGCGCATCGGGGGCATCGACTACTCGTGCGCACCGTTCAACGGCTTCTATCTGGTCGACGAGATCGCGACCCGCAATTTCGGTGACGTCGATCGCTACCACCAGCTACCGGCGATCGCGGCCCGGATGGGTCTGGACACCACGTCGACGAGCAACTTCTGGCAGCTACGCGCCGCCGTGGAGCTGAACACGGCCGTACTGCACTCGTTTCGCACGGCCGGGGTGCGGATCGAAGAGCCGGTCGCCGAGTCCGCCTTGTTCAGCGAGTTCGTCAAGCGGGAAGAGGCGGCCGGGCGCCGGGCCTACGGCGACTGGTCGTGGATCAACGGCCATATCGGATCGACGTTCGGCCGGGCGTGGCACCGCTACTACGACACCGACGAGCCCAACCCCAACTTCTGGCTCGATCCCGCTGCACGCGAGCTGAGCAACGGCCACCCGTCGTCCGACCCACTGACGCTGTTCTAGCTGGCTCGCTCGCTCGCAGCAGCCCAGGGTGATCGTTGATCAACTAGGACTTGGCGCGAAGGGCGGCAGCTCCCGGGTGATCATCGTTTCGGGACGGGTCAGGCGCGGCGCAGGGCCAGGACCGGGATGGTGCGGATGCCCTTGGTCTTCTCGGCGTACTCGGCGAACCCGGCGTAGCGCCGGGCCTGCTCGGCGAACACCCGATCGCGTTCCGGGCCGGTCAGTTCGTCCACCCGGACGGGGTAGGTCTCAGGGCCGACCTCGACCGTGCTCGTCCCCGCCGCCGTCAGGTTGTAATACCAGTCGGGGTTGGTCGGGGCGCCCGCCTTCGAGGCGAAGACGTAGATCGTGCCTGCGTCGCCGTCGTCGGCCAGGTACATGACGGGGGCAAGCAGGTCACGTCCCGTCTTGCGGCCCCGGTGATGCAGGATCGCCACCGGCGCGCCCGCGAACGGGCCCCCGACCTTGCCGTCGTTTGCGCGGAACTCGGCAATGATCTGCGTGTTCCATTCCCCTGCCGACACTGATTCGCTCCTCGGTCGTCGCACCCGCGGATGTCGGGCGCAGATCAACTCAGGCTAGCTTGCCGGTGCGACTGAGCTGCCCGTCCGATGGCATCGACACGGGCGCAGCCGCGGTGACATGATCGGGCTCTGGCAGCACCAGCAAACGTGGATACGCGCGGTTCCGGGGGATGCGATGGTCGAGGCTCGCGTCAGTGAACGGGGATTGGACGTCCCGCATCGTCCTGCGCGACACCGGCTGCCCGCTCGCCAGCGGCTGCTCGTGGCCGGTGCGCTCACCGTGGCCGTCCTGTTCGCCGTATATGTCTGGGGTGGCTACGAACTCGGCTGGCGGTGGACGGGCCTGTCGAATTCGGTCCATTTGTGGGACTGGCTGCAGGTCGTGGCGCTGCCCGTAGCGGTGGGTATCGCACCCTTGCTGCTTCGGCACCGCCGGCAGATGACCCGCCAGCACCGGACCGCGCTCGCCGTGGCGTTGCTCGTTTTCGCGGTTTTGGTCGCTGCCGCCTACCTGATACCGCTCGGGTGGACCGGCTTCACCGGCAACACGCTCTGGGACTGGCTGGAGCTGATGCTGCTGCCGCTCGTGGTGGCGAGCGCGTCGTTGTGGGTAGGCCGCGGAAGCCTCCCACGACCAGTTGTGCTCGCCGGCCTCTCCGTAGCGGGTGCGTTCGCCGTGCTCGTGGCCTGCGGCTACCTCGTGCCGTTGACCTGGACGGGATTCCGCGGCAACACGGCCTGGGACTGGATCCGGCTGCTGTTGGTGCCCGTGCTCCTGCCTACGGTCCTGCTGCCCGCGTTGTCGCAACGCGTCACGAGTCGGCTGATCCCGCCCGTTGAGTGACCGACCGACGTTTGGCAATCGAGGGTCGGCGGTCTTGACTGGATGGCGTGGCACGCGCAGATGAGCCGAGCACCGACGTCCATCGCGCGCGCTCGACCTTCCTCGAGGAAGGCCGGCCAGCCGGACGCGTACGGAGCGTGGTGGCCGAGTCGTGGATCCGGTCCGCGGCTGCCGGGGTCGACCCCGACGCGAACCTGGCACCGGTGCTGCTGGACAGCGCCGACCTCGTCGAGTACCGCGAATCCCATCCGCTGTCATCGGTGTTTCCGCTGCTCTACGACGTGCTCGGGCGAGCGGCGGAGGACTGCGACTGCGTCATGGCGGTCGGCGACGCCGACGGGAATCTGCTGTGGGTCTGCGGTCCGCCGGGCATCCTGCGCATGGCCGAATCGATCAACTTCGTCGAGGGCGCGGCCTGGGACGAGAGCCATGCCGGCACCAACGCCCCC
This sequence comes from Pseudonocardiales bacterium, assembly GCA_025965875.1. Classification (GTDB taxonomy): domain Bacteria; phylum Actinomycetota; class Actinomycetes; order Mycobacteriales; family Jatrophihabitantaceae; genus QHCC01. Next base: position 3,161 of record JAOPWD010000502.1, on the reverse strand, counting down.
GGCATCGCCCTGCATCTGAACACGGCTGTTCAGATTCGCGCAGCCGAGCATTTCAATCGTCTGGTGCAGCCGTGGAGCTGTGCCGCGGCCCCCATCCACGACCCGGTCACCCACGAGATCCTCGGGCTGATCGACATCACCGGCGGCGAGGACGTTGCCTCACCGCAAACGCTCGGGATGGTGCGCGCCGCCGCTCGGATGGCCGAGTCTGAACTGGCTCGTATCGCGGCGGTCGTAGCCGGTCGCACCCCCGAGGTCGGCCGGCCGGAACAGCTGTGGTCGCCAACGTCTGCTGCCGGACCGGTGCTTCGGCTGCAGGGTCTCGGCCGACCGGAGTGCACCGCGCAGATCGGCGACCGCTCATACCGGCTGAGTCCACGTCACAGCGAGATCCTCGTCATTCTCGTCGATCACTTGGACGGTTTGACTGCGGAGGAACTCGAGATCGAGGTCTACGCCGCCGAGGTGCACTCGTCGACGATGCGTGCCGAGATGGCCCGGCTGCGCGCGCTGCTCGGCCCCGACCTCATGCAGTCGCGGCCCTATCGGCTGTCGGTTGAGACCGAGTGCGACTGGCAGGCCGTCGACGCACACCTGGCGGCGGGTCGGGTGCGCGACGCGTGGCGTGCGTATCAGGGGCCGCTCTTGCCGCAGTCCGAAGCACCGGGCGTGGTGCAGCGGCGCGAGACGCAGCAGCGCCAACTCCGGGCAGCGGTCTTGGCGTCCGGAGCAGCTGACCTGATGGTGGCGTGGACTCGTTCGCGCTGGGGCGCCGGCGATCTGGAGTTATGGCAACGGCAGGCACAGGCGCTGCCGGAAAGCTCGCCGTTGCGGGCGATGGCCGCTGCCGAGGCGACGCGCCTGGAGGGTGAACTCGCCGCCCCCGCACCGCTGCCGTAATCACTCGCCGACCTCTCGCTCGGCTGTTTCGGTCACGTTGCAGCGTGGTTGCAACGTTGCCCGTCCTAACGTGCGTCAAGCGCTCCTGCAGCAGACGGACGGGGGCGGAGTCGAGGGAGAAATCAGCGATGACGGTCTATTCAGCACCCGGGCAGTCCGACAGCCCGGTCACGGTCGAGTCCCGGTACGAGAACTTCATCGGCGGGGACTGGGTCGCGCCCAGCAAGGGCGACTATTTCGAGAACCCGTCGCCGGTAACCGGGCGCAACTTCACCGAGATCGCCCGCAGCACCGGTGAGGATGTCGACCTGGCACTGGACGCCGCGCACGGCGCCAAGCGGGCGTGGGGCAAGACCTCAGTCGCCGAGCGCGCGGTCATCCTGAACAAGATTGCCGACCGGATCGAGGAGAACCTCGAGATGCTCGCGATCGCCGAGACCTGGGACAACGGCAAGTCGGTGCGTGAGTCGCTGGCCGCGGATTTGCCGCTGGCCGTCGACCACTTCCGCTACTTCGCCGGGGCGATCCGCGCGCAGGAGGGCGGCATCTCCGAGATCGACGGCGACACGGTTGCCTATCATCTGCACGAGCCGCTGGGCGTCGTCGGGCAGATCATCCCGTGGAACTTCCCGCTGCTGATGGCCATCTGGAAGCTGGCCCCGGCGCTCGCGGCCGGCAACTGCGTCGTCCTCAAGCCCGCCGAGCAGACCCCCTGGTCGATCTTGAAGCTCATGGAGCTCATCGGCGACCTGCTGCCGCCGGGCGTGCTCAACGTCGTGAACGGTTTCGGGTTCGAGGCGGGCAAGCCGCTCGCGTCCTCGAACCGCATCGCCAAGATCGCATTCACGGGTGAGACGACGACCGGTCGACTGATCATGCAATACGCGTCGCAGAACCTGATCCCAGTCACGCTGGAACTCGGCGGTAAGAGCCCGAACGTGTTCTTCGAGGACGTGGCCGCGGCCAACGACGCCTTCTACGACAAGGCCCTCGAGGGCTTCACGATGTTCGCGCTCAACCAGGGCGAAGTCTGCACCTGCCCGTCGCGCGCACTCGTCCAGGCGTCAATCTATGACCAGTTCATGGGTGACGCGGTCGCGCGGACGAAGAAGATCAAGCAGGGCAACCCGCTCGACACCGACACGATGATCGGTGCGCAGGCGTCCAACGACCAACTCGAGAAGATCCTTTCCTACATCGACATCGGCAGGCAGGAGGGCGCGAAAGTCCTCACCGGCGGCGCCCGTGCCGACCTGGATGGCGACCTCGCCGGCGGGTACTACGTGCAGCCGACGATCTTCGAAGGCAACAACTCGATGCGCATCTTCCAGGAGGAGATCTTCGGGCCGGTCGTGTCGGTGACCAGCTTCGACGACGAGGACGACGCGCTCAAGATCGCCAACGACACGCTGTACGGCCTCGGCGCCGGTGTGTGGAGCCGCGACGGCTCCCGTGCCTACCGGGCTGGACGCGAGATCCAGGCCGGCCGCGTGTGGACGAACTGCTACCACCAGTACCCGGCCCATGCCGCATTCGGCGGTTACAAGCAGTCCGGAATCGGCCGCGAGAACCACAAGATGATGCTCGATCACTACCAGAACACGAAGAGCCTGCTCGTGAGCTACTCACCGAACGCGCTCGGCTTCTTCTAAACCGATGGCTGAACGCGGCACGGCGATTCCCACTCGCGTGGAGCTGACGGATGGGGCGGCGGACTTGCTCCGCCGCCTCACCGGGCAACACGGGCCGCTGATGTTTCACCAGTCCGGCGGCTGCTGCGACGGCTCCTCGCCGATGTGCTTCCCGGACGGCGACTTCATCACCAGCGAGGCCGACATCCATCTCGCCGACCTGGACGCGGGGCTGCCCGACCCGGTTCCGTTCTGGATGTCGGTGAGCCAGTACGAGTACTGGAAGCACACCCACTTGACCGTCGACGTCGTCGCAGGTCGTGGCGCCGGCTTCTCGGTCGAGGCTCCGGAGGGCGTGCGGTTCATGATCAGGTCTCGGTTGCTGACTGACGCCGAGTCGCGGTCCTTCGGCCTCAGCTAGACCTCCCCTTGAGTGACGTATTTCGATGATCAGAGACGGCACTTTCTGCCGTCTCTGATCATGTGGATACGTCACTCAACCGAGGGTGACGACCTCAGGCATCGGGGTTCGTTGTCATGAGCAGCTGATCGATGCCGTGAGCTCAGCTGCTGCCGCCGCCGCAACCTCCGCCGCCGCAGCTGGAGCCACCGCCACAGCTCGACCCACCG
>JAOPWD010000345.1 GCA_025965875.1 Pseudonocardiales bacterium | reverse complement strand
GAAACGGATTCTCCTCACCGTCGGCGTGGCCGTCCTAGCCCTCGTCACGGCTTGCAGCAGCAGCAATAAGGCTGGCAGTGGCACTTCGTCCGCCCCAGCGAGCACGCCACCAGCGTCATCAGCACCCCCGGCCGCCGGGGGCGTCACGATCTCGGCGAGTGGCGGCGTCCTGACCGGAGCCGACGGCCGAACGCTGTACGCGAATACCGTCGACACGGTCTCCAAAATCACGTGCGTCGGCGCGTGCGCCACGGCGTGGCCGCCGGTAGCCGGCCCGGCGACGGCGGGCACCGGAGTCGACGCCAGCAAGCTCGGCACGGCTGACCGCCCGGACGGCACGAAGCAGGCCACCTACGACGGCCACCCGCTCTACCTCTTCAGCCAAGACACCGCGGCCGGCGACAAGAAGGGCGAGGGCATGGACGACACGGGCGGCAAGTGGCACGTCGCTACGGTGGCCGCGGCCCCGACGGGCGGCGGCTCGGGTAGCGACGATTCCTCGGCCCCGGCGAGCGGCGCCCCGTCGAACTCGGCCACCTACTGAGCGCCCGACGGCCTCGGCCGGAGCCGCGGCAATCGCAGCTCCGGCCGAGATCGTCGGCATAGGAGGTCCGGTAGACTTCGGCGCGTTCCGGCCGTCTGCACCCGCGGTCGCCGGCGCGGCCAGGTAGCTCAGTTGGTACGAGCGACCGCCTGAAAAGCGGTAGGTCGGCAGTTCGATCCTGCCCCTGGCCACCAGCACCGATCCGTCCAGCGATATCCCGGGGCCGGTCGCGATCTTGATGCCGTCGCCGCGTCACAACTCGACATCAGCCTCAGCCTTCGCGGCGGGGGCGGTCCAGCCAGGACAGTGTCGCGAGGCCCAGCGTGGCCAGGGCGAAGCACGTGGCGATCACCCATTCCAGCGAGCCGTCGCCGTGGTCGGGGTCGACGCCGAACACGACCTCGATCCACTCGGGTACGAGCAGGGTCAGGACCGTGGCTATCGCTGTCGCGACGCCGGCACAGACCTCGGCCCTGAACCTCTTGCGCGCTGTCCCCCAGGCCACGGCAGTCCTCCGACTCGCACGCCGACAAGCAACGATTCGCAGATGTGATCAAGCTACAGTTTCCTGGCGTGGTCGCACACGCTCTCCGCACATTCTGGGGGCCGATCTTGCCGTCCGTCATCAAGGTGGTGCTCACCCATCGCGGCGCGGCCAAGGCCAAGTACGGCGCCGGCGGCTGGGCCAAGATCCGCCAAGCCGTCACCCAGTTGGCCAAGGCCGACAAGAGCCGCGGGATCACCACGCGGTTCTTCGCCGTCGACTCGGCCAGTGACGCGACGAGGGTAGGCGCAACGAAGATCGATTCGCCCGGCGACTCGGCCGCGATCAAGGCCACTATCGATCACATCTACTCCGCCTGGAGCCCGGCCTATCTGGTGCTGCTCGGCGGTCCCGAATTGTTGAGCCCGGTGACGCTCAGCAACCCGTTGTGGACGGGCAACCCGGACGACGATCCGGACCAGTTCGTGCCCAGCGACCTGCCCTACGCCTGCGACGCGCCGTTCAGCTCGTCGCCTGCCGACTACCGCGGCGCCACGCGAGTGGTCGGGCGGATCCCCGACCTGATCGGGCTGGCTGATCCCGCCGTTCTGCTCACCCAACTCGCCGCCGCCACCGTCGCCGATGCCTTGATCAGGCCGCACCCCGCACCGGTCTTCGCGGTGACCGCCAAGGTGTGGCGCGGCTCGACTCAGCTCTCGGTCGGCAAGCTGCCCGACGTCAGCGGCGCGGTGCACATCTCACCGACGGAGGGGCCGGTCTGGACCAAGTCAGCCTTGGCGGCGCCCCTGCACTTCATCAACTGTCACGGCAGCGAGTTCGACCCGATCTGGTACGGCCAGCTCAGCCCGAACAACTGGGACCTGCCGCACGCCGTCGAAGCAGCGCGGCTGCCCGGCATGGTCGCGCCCGGGACGGTCGTCGCAGCCGAATGCTGCTACGGCACCGCGCATTGGCCGCCGGCCGCGGCCAACGGCCAGGCCAGCGTCGGCCTGAGCTACCTGCTCGCCGGAGCGACCGGCGTGTTCGGCGCCTCGACCGTGGCCTACGGACCGCCGTCGGCCAACGAGTACGCCGACGTGCTGTGCCGGCTGTTCCTCGAAGAGGTGCTCGGCGGCGCGTCGCTCGGCCGGGCCGCCCTCAGCGCCCGGCAGCGCTTCGTTCAAGGACAGACGTACCTCGACCCGACGGACCTCAAGACGCTGGGGCAGTTCGACCTGCTCGGCGACCCGTCGCTGCAGCCGTTCGTGGCCAACGGCGCCGCGCCGCACAATGCAGTGCCACCCGCAGCGAGTCCGCGACGAGCAGCACCCAAGGCGGGCCGCCGGATCCCCCAGCCCACCGTGTCCGCAGCCGTCCTGGCCCGGCGCACGACGCTATCCGCACTCGGCGATGCGCTCGCGCGCAGCACGACGGCCAGCAACGACACGGCCCGCAACCGCTCCGGCCTGACCCATGCCCGGCTGGCTGACCTGCTGGGCGAGTACATCCCGGAATCGGTGCGGATCCGCACCTTCGACTCCGCCGGTGGAATCGATACGGCAGCCAGAGCGGCCGGGGCCGGGGCAGCGCTGGCCAAAGGGTTGCGGCCGACCACGCACGTCGCGTTCGTCCCGGCCACCCGCGGGCGGCCCAAGGCCGTCGTCGTCGTGCGCGAGCATCCCGGCGGCGAGCCGACGGTGCGGGTGGCGGTGCCGAGATGAACACGCAGACTGTGCGCGGCACGGTGCGCATCAAGCAGGTGGCCAGAGGGTCGAAGGCCGAGCAGTCGACCGCCGTGCTCATCACCCCCGAGCGTTCCTGGCTGCTGCGCCGCTCCGAAGGTCCGAGCTTCGGCGTCGACCCGGAGTTGGCAGCCCTCGACGGGCACGAGGTGACCGCCACCGGCTACGCGGGCACCGGTGTCTTCCTGCTGAGCGAGCCGGTCACCGACGTCACCTGATCAAGATCGACTTCGCGGCGACGTGTGGCGAGCTCATCACCAGCTGCTCCGCGGTGGCGGCCTGCGTCGTCGCGGTGAGCCGCAGATCCGCCGGAGTGATCCGGTTCGTGGCACTGAACACCACCGCGAGCAGCAGCACTGCGGACCCGGCGCCGTCCCCGGAGAGGTCGACGTTGAACGTCACTGCCCGCGGCAGGCGCGGCTCCACCGGCCCGCTCGGGCTCAGCGTCAGCGTCGCAGCCGCTTTGGTCCACCCGCTCGCGGCCGGGAGTGTCGGCGAGGTGCCATTGAGCGCGGCGGCCACGAGCACGGGCCACATCCCACCGAGCGGCACCACGCCGTTGGCCGGCAGCGCGTGGCGCAGCAGCGCAACCCGCACCTGAGATGGCGGCGCGGCCGCGCTCGAGCGGTGGTGGACCAGCACGTGCACCTGCGGATGCCGGTTAGTGACGGTGACCCGGCCCGGAGGGGTGGCCGCACCAGCCGACGGGATCTTCGCCAGCTCGGACTCGGTCGGCGGCGTCGCTGGGACTACGCCGCTGGCGTCGACGACGATGTCCGGGCTGTCGTCGTAGGGCGCCGGGTTCGTGTCACCGGCCAGTGTGGGGCCGGACAGCGACGTCGGCAGCAACCGGCGGGTGTCGGTGCGGTAGGCCCGCAAGTACGTGAGCGCAGTCGAGGCCGGCGTGCTCAGGTCGGTCTCCCACACGCCGCGCGACTGCAACGCCGCACGCAGCAGTTTCACGGTGCCGTACTTGCGGATCGACAGGTCCTGCACCGCGGCCTCGGGCAGGCCGTTCATGAACTGCGACCACGCCCACTTGTACGTCGGCACCGCCACCGTCCCGGCAATCGTGAGCACGCCGCGCACCACCCCGACGCTCGTCGCCACGTACACGGTGTTCGCGTCGTCCGGGTCGACGACGACCCCCAGGGCCGGTGCGGTGACCCGGATGCCGGTCCAGGTGCCGCTGGTCGGCAGGTTGAGCCGCAGGCCGGTGGGGAACCACTTGTCGACGCCGTCGAAGAAGTACAGCGTGTCGCGCGCAACCGACGACCCGTCGGTGAATGCGACCGAGCCGCCGATCGTGGTGACATAGCACGAGCCGAGCATGCCGCGCGTCGGCGCGTGCACCGCGACGTCGCTGACGGCACTGTCCGCGGGCACGAACGGCAGCGGATGCCCCGCGGTGAAGTCCGCCTGTTCAGGGTCGAGTGGATCGCGGATGTCTTGCTGCACATAGGTCGCGGGCTTGGCCCAGATGAACGCCCCGGTGGTGCCGGCGGTCCGGGTGCCGGTGAACCACACCAGCCCGTGCGAGTAGAGCGCCACCACCCGCAGCGTCAGATTGTCAGCGGGCAGGGGGTTGGCCGGCAGGGCACTGAACTTGACCGCGATGATCCCGTCCCCGACGACGGCCGAGCCCTTCCTCGTCTTGTCGCAGCACCGGTTCGACTTCGTCGTGTCGCTGAACGTGCCCGGGATGCCGATCTTGTGCAGGACGTCCTGGGCCAGGTTCGCGTTGTCGCTGCCGCGCGGGTCCGTCGCGGTCGGCAGCGTCGCCCAGTGGCTGCCCCAGTCGCGCGAGTACCAGACCCGGTCGGTGCCGAACGCCAGGTGGGTGTCGCCGCCGTGCGCGATCGCATCAGCGCCGGTATAGAAGAGCGAGGCCTCGGACTCGACCGTCTCCGACGTCTTGAGCTTGCCCTTCGCCCGCGCGCGGCGTCGGAGCACCGGACGGATCCCAGTGTTGTCGCTGCTGTTCCAGGTGCCCTGGACGTACTGGCGGAAGTACCTGCTCTTGCTGCTGTCCGGGTCGAAGACGATGCCACCGCCGTCGCCGCCGAACGTCTGCTCCCACACGCCGTCACCGATGCGGATCGCGGTGCCGTTGTCCTGGAACCCGGCCGCGACGATGCCGGGGTTGGTGGGGTGCGCGGCAACGTAGCCCGGCTGCAGCACGGCCAGCCCGTCGTTGCGGTTGACGAAGGTGTTCGGATCGCCGTCGGAATCACTGCGGAACAGCCCGCCGTCGCAGCCCACCCACACCGTGTGCGCCGCGGGCACGGGCGGCCCGATCGGGCCGACGCGCAGGACGTGGACGTCGGGGTGGGTGCCCTCGCCGATCGGAGTCGTCGTGAGCGTCGTGCCGGCCAGTTCGCAGCGATAGATCGCACCGTTCCACCCGGTGTTCGTGCTGAGCGCAGCCCCGCCGACGTAGAGCCGGCCGGCCACCGTCGGGTGCACCGCGATGCACATGTCGTAGGCGGACTGATCGCCGGCGGACATGAACAGGTCCGGCGGGATGCCGGTCAACTCGGTGGCCCGCAGTGCGGCGGCCGGTGCGGCCGCGAACGCAGCCGTGGCGTCGATCTGCCAGGCATGCGCCTGAGTCGTGCCGTCCGGTGCCGTGCGGCGGCCCAGCACGTAGACCTTCGTGCCGTCGGTGGCCAACTGCACCCGCGTGCCCCCGGGTGGCGAGCCGTCGGCAAGGGCGGGGGCAACCCGGATGTTGGGCAGCTCCACCGGCCGGAACACCAGGCTGGCCGGGTTGATCGCCGTCGCCGGGGCACCGGTGAACTCGGCGACCAGCACACCGGTGGAGACGCCCACCCAGATCCGCACCTTGTCCGGCCCGGTGAGCCGGGTGAGCACCACGTCCAGTGGTTGCATGTCCACGGCCGACGGGTACGACGCGACCTTGCGCCACAATCCGCCGGCCGGCAGCAGATAGAGGCCCTTGGTCGTCCCAGCCACCAGTTGGCGGTCGTTCTTCGGGTCGGCGGCGATGCGGTAGAAGCACTCGCCGCGCAGGGTGTCGGCGTCGGCCGCGCTTGTCGCACCCTTGACTACCGTCCAGCCGGGGCCCGCTGACGGGTCGTGGTGCAGGAACCCGATCCCGGCGACCGCACCACCGGGCAGCCCGCTACCCGGGTCGCCGCCCAGGGTCGCTTGCAACCCGTCCAGGGTCAGGGTCTGCTCGCCGGTGCCCTCCCACACCTCGTCCTGCGATCCGTTCGCGGCGGCGCCGAATCTGACGTAGACCGCACCGCAGGCCAGGGCCGCCGACAGGTTGCCGATGTCGGTGCGGTCGGACTCCTGGAACTCGTCCAGCGGGGTCCAGGTCCCACCGCGGTCGGCCGAGAACCAGACGCCACCAGTGCCGCTGGCCGCATACAGACGCTGGCCGGTGACCGGCTCGACGATCAGGTCGCGGATCCGGCCCGCGACGTTCGGGTTGCCGCCGGCCTGGCCGTTGGTCATCACCGACGGCCCGATCGGGAACCACAGGTTGTTCGCGCCGACCGGCGCGTTGTGCGGCACGGCGCGGGCCCGGCGCCGGGTGCTCTTCTTCGGCGTCAACGGGGTGATCGTCGTCGGATCGAGGGTGGGCCGCAGCTGGGTGAGATACCGGGTGCGCCCGCCCGGGTCGTCCTCGCCGCGCGGTGGTGCCGGCCAGTCGTAGCGTCCCATCGGTCCCTCCTACGCAGGCGTTCCGGCAGCTGTGCCGTCCGGGGAAGGCGGGTTCGGGGCGACCCGGATCCACCCCTCCTGCACCTCGGGAGCGGTGTCGGGCAGCATCGCCGACTGGGTAGCGGCCAGGATCGGGTCGTCCTTCCAGGTGGCCGGGGTGTCGCGCCGGGTGAACAGTTGCTCGGCCGGGAACGAGGCCACCTTCGGCAGCCGCACCTTGTCGGCATCGATCAGCAGCGGCCCGCAGCGCAGCGACGGCGCGAGCACCGCCAGCCCGGGCTGCACCCAGTCGCGCGCCAGGGCGCGGTCGGTGCGCGGCAGGATGCCGGAGGTCAGGTGCACCTTGCCGCCCGGGTGCATCAGCAGCGTCAGCCGCACCGTCTGGCCCGGATGGATCCGCAGCACCCCGGAGGCGTCCACGTACGGGTGATCGATCTTGACCGGCTGCGTCGGGTCGGGGTTGTCCGGGTCGAGCACGCCCTGGCCACGGCCGCTGGGCAGCGCCTCGTCGGCGATCACCTTGTCGACCAAGTGGAAATGCGCGTAGTCGTCGTCGACGAAGTAGCCGAGCAGCCCGTCGTCGGCGCGGGTGAGCTCGCCGAGGCGGACCTCGAACGGCAGCGCCGCGAGCGCGTCGTACTTCTCGGTGCGCTGCGTGCGCAGCGCTTCGTCGGCATACGCCCGATCGGCGACGTCGGAGTAGACGTCGAGCGATAGCCGCGCGGCCACCACCGCGATCGGCCGCCCGACCAGCCCGGCGATGTGCTCGCTGCCGAGCGAGCCGAACGGGTCGACGGTCCACAGCGTGGTATCGATGGCCCGCAGCATCGCCGACAGCGCGGACTCGGTCTCGGCCCGGTTGGGCGTGCCGTTGCGGGCGGCCGCATCGGCGGCGACCAGGCCCGCGGCGATCCAGCCCACCCGATGGTGGCTGACGTCGGGGTCCTCGGTCGGGCCGGCCGCGGGCGCGACGTCGGTGCGCCCCGGCGCGATCTCCCAGGTGACGGCGTCGCTGAACGAGTCGTGCAGCAGCTCGCCCAACGGCCGGCCGTCAGTGGCGAAGACCTCCAGGGACTCGTCCATGTGGTCGGGCAGCAGGAAGCCGGCCACCGGGTTGATCTGCTTGGCCGGGTCGGCTTGGTCCACGCAGGCCAGGTTCGCGGTCGGCGCCGTCGAGGTGGCGTCGACGAGGTCGAAGTGCCAGC
>JAOPWD010000487.1 GCA_025965875.1 Pseudonocardiales bacterium | reverse complement strand
CGTCGAAGTTCTCCTCGGCCACATGGGCGGACCATTCTGGGAGCGCCGCGACGCCGCAAGCTGGTCCATACCCAAGGGCGAGTACGAGCCCGACGAGCAGCCCGAGGCCGCGGCTCGGCGCGAGTTCGACGAAGAGCTGGGCGTGCCGGTGCCCGGCGGAGAGCTCGTCGACCTGGGCGACGCCCGCCAAGGATCGGGCAAGGTCGTGACCGTGTGGGCCCTCGAGAGCAACTTCGACCCAGCGGTCGTGGTCCCCGGAACGTTCCAAATGGAATGGCCGAAGGGTTCCGGACGCATCGAGCAGTTCCCCGAGATCGACCGGGTGGCATGGCTCGAACTCGACCAGGCTCGCGAAAAGATCGTGGCCGGCCAGCAGCCGTTCCTCGACCGTCTTCTAGAGCATCTCGAGGAGTGAGCGGCGACTATTCGCCGGTCTGCCCGTCGATCCGCTCACGGAGCAGGTCGGCATGACCGTTGTGTCGCGCGTACTCACCGATGAGCTTCTGCAGATTCCAGCGGACGCTGTGACCATTTCCGGCGCCGATGGACCCGAGCTCCGTGTGCGCTCGAATCCGCTCGTCCGCGAGTTGCTTCTCCCGCTGCCAGGCCGCCATTGACTCCGCCAGCATGGACACGTCGGCGTCCATGTCCCACTCCGGTCCGCCGTCCGTGTACTCGCCCCACACCCACTCCAGCTCAGCCTTCGGCCCGAGCGCCCACCCGGCGTACGCGCGCTCCATCTCGGTGAGATGACGCACCAGGCCGAGGAGTGACAAGACCGAGGGCGACGCCGAACGCTCAACCAACTGGGCGGCGTCGAGGCCGGCGGACTTGGCGGCGAGCGCGTTGCGATGAAAGGCAAGCCAGCCAAGGAGAATGCTGCGCTCGTCGCCATCCCGAGGTTCCGGCACCCGCTCCGTGCTGCTCACGCGCCACGACCCGCACGGCGGACCATCGCTACGGACGCGCCCGTGCGCTGCCCCCCGATCTGTTCGAGCAGCCTGATCGTCGCCGCGTTCGTCGCATCGACGTCGGCCCAAACGTGCGTGAAACCCCGATCGTGCAGGGCGACGAACGCCGCAGCGAGGAGCGCTCGCGCCAGCCCGCGGCGACGGTACCCAGCAGCGACGCCGATGAGCCCGAGGCGCGGCCGGCGCGGCATGACCATGATCCGCACCAACCCCGCGAACGCCGGGACGGAATCGTCGAGTGCCACGAGGTAGGTCGCTGGGTCGAAGTAGCGCTCGTCAAAGGAGTGCTCGCGGAACTCCTGCGGATCATTGCGCCAGCCATCGCCACCCGGAACGTACGCGCGCAGCGTGTCGTCGAGCAGGCGCAGCTCGGTCTCGTCCACTGCGTCGGCGGCGAGCAGAACCATCCCGTCGGGCAACCGCGACTCGACGAGCCCGGTAACGCCCGGGTCCACCGGGATCATGTAGTCGATCTCCCGACGAGTCACCTCGAACCCGAAGCGTCGCCAGTTGGCCTGTGTCGTCTCGTCGCTCTCGTCCACGATCGTGTGCAGGTCGCAGCCCAGGTCCTTGATCATCATGTCCATGAGGGGTGGCCAGGCGGCGTCGTCCCACGCGTCGATGGACACGTACCAACGGCCGTCCGGGCGCGACATTGCGTGCGCGGTGGCGATCGTGTCGGCACCGCGCACGAGGTTCCAGGTCGCTGTCCGCGACAGGCGCACGACGTATTCGCCCGGCTCGCTCATGGCGGCTGATGCCAGTCCCGCGGCACCGACGGCCGCATTCGAATCACTGATCAGCGTCGCCATGCCCCGGCTCGTCATCGCCGTCCTTCTCGTGCGGGCCGGGGATGTCGCTGGTGCCCTCGACCGCGGTGCCCGTGTAGAGGCCGTCGTCGGGATCGAAGTCGAGCTTCGACCGGTCGAGGTACTCCGGGCCGTCCTCGTCGCCCTTGGGGGATCGATTCTTCTCGTCCGTCTCCTGGCCGCTGCCCATGCCGCCTCCGCTTGTCGTGATCGCCTGCCTCTCAACCTAGGCATGCTGCGCGTGTCGTCAACTGCGAATGGATGATGGAGCGGTGGACGATCGCGGGCGGCGCCAGAACGACTTGCACGAAGACGTGGTTGCCATACGCGAATACGCCAAGCGTTACCCGGACACCTGGACCGGGCTCAAGTTCGACGGCGACCGCCTCGTGGTGCTCTTCACCGATCCGGATGCTCACCGCCACCAGATCGCGGCATTGGTCGCGCACCCGGACCGGGTCGACGTGCGGGCGGCGAAACGAAGCGAGCGCGAGGTGCAGGCGATCGTCGCGAAGGTGGCGGATCGGTTGCAATCATCAGCTGGACGCTGGTTCAGCTACGGCCCGCACTTGGACGTGGTGAGTGTGGAGTTGCACGGCAACGCGGAGGACATCGCGCGTGAACTCCATGACCGCTTCGGCGATGCCGTCGACCTCACTGTCGGCGCGCACTCCTTTCCGTTTCCCGACCCACCACCGCCCGCGCCACTGATCCCAGCGCCCCAGTCGACCGTGCGGATCGACGCGGCCGGGCTGCGCGCCATCCCGGATTCCGCCGTCATCACGATGGGTGAGACTTTCGCCGGCCAGGTCGAGATCACGAACATTGGAAACGACGAACAACTCGTAATTGACACGGACCAACCGCTTCTCGGGCACTTGCTCCGCGGCGACCACGTGGTCAGCGTCTCTCCAGGTCCCGTCGCAGGAACCGGTCAACACGTCGGCCTGGATCCGGGCGAGCGTGTGACGATTCCGTTCTTCGCCGGAACCGACAGCCTTGACCTCCGTACCGGACCGATGCTGCCGCCTGGTGGGTATCAACTCGTCGTCGACATCCCGATCCACTCGTTCGCGGGTGCGCAGGTGCGTGAGCAACTGGTCACCCCGCCGGTTCCGATCGACATCGTCGCGGCTCCTGAGTTTCGGGGGGAGCCCGACCAGGTTTGACGTGA
>JAOPWD010000477.1 GCA_025965875.1 Pseudonocardiales bacterium | reverse complement strand
CCCCCGTTCGTTCCGTGACAGCGTCGGTGACGGCGTCGGCGATCTCGACGGTGTCACCGCCAAGCTTGATTACCTCGAGGCGCTTGGCGTCGACGCGATCTGGCTCAATCCTGTGATGGTCTCGCCGATGGCGGACAACGGCTACGACGTGGCCGATCCCCGCGATGTCGACCCGCTGTTCGGCGGGATCGAGGCGCTGGACCGGCTGACGGACGCCGCTCACCGGTTGGGCATGAAGGTGACGATGGACCTGGTGCCCAACCACACCAGCTCTGCGCACCCCTGGTTCCAGGCCGCACTGGCCGCCAGCCCTGGCAGCGACCAGCGTGAGCGCTACATCTTTCGCGACGGCACTGGCCCCGGCGGCATTCATCCCCCGAACAACTGGGTGTCGATCTTCGGCGGCCCCGCGTGGACCCGGGTAGTCGAGGCTGACGGCAACCCCGGCCAGTGGTCTCTCCACCTGTTCGACGCCGAGCAGCCGGACCTGAATTGGGACAACCCCGAAGTCTTCGAGGACCTCGAGAAAACGCTGCGGTTCTGGCTGGAGCGCGGTATCGACGGGTTCCGGATCGACGTCGCGCACGGCATGGCCAAGCCGCCCGGGCTGCCCGACATGGAAGTCATCGGGGCCGAGGTGCTCCTGGCCGATATGGATGACGACCCACGCTTCAACAACGACGGTGTGCACGCCATCCACCGCCAGATCCGCTCCGTGTTCGACGACTACCCCGACGCCGTCGCGATCGGCGAGGTGTGGGTGTACGACAACGAACAGTTCTCCCGGTATGTCCGGCCCGACGAGCTGCACCTCGGCTTCAACTTCCGGCTGTTGCGGGCGAAGTTCGATGCGGCCGACATCCGAGGGGCCATCGAGAACTCCCTGGCCGCGGCGGCGATCGCGGACGCGACACCGACCTGGACGCTGGCCAATCACGACGTCGACCGCGAGCCAACCCGCTACGGCGGCGGGCACATCGGGCTGGCCCGCGCGCGTGCGATGGCGCTGGTGATGCTCGCGCTGCCCGGGGCGGTGTTCATCTACAACGGCGAGGAACTCGGACTTCCGAACGTCGACCTGCCCGACGAGGCGCTGCGGGACCCGGTGTGGGAACGGTCAGGACACACCAGGCGAGGACGCGACGCCAGCCGGGTGCCGATGCCGTGGGAGGGCGACGCTGTCCCATTCGAGTTCTCCGACAATCCCGATACCTGGCTGCCGCTTCCTCCCGAATGGGCGCCGTTGACCGTGGAGAAACAACTAGCCGACTCCGAGTCGACGCTGTCGTTGTTCCGCCGTGCGATCGAATTGCGGCGCAGCCGACCAGAATTCGGCGGTCCGGCAGTCGAATGGTTCGACTCGCCCGCAGACGGTCTGGTGTTCCGGCTCAGTAGCGGATTGGTGTGCGCGCTAAACGCCGGCCGCCGTGCGATGGCCCTGCCCGACGGCGAGGTGTTGTTGGCGAGTGGCCCGTTGGCGGACGGCAAGCTGCCGGCGAACACCGCCGCCTGGCTGGTCTAGTTCTCCTCGCGAGCAGACGTAAGAGGTCCCCGGCACGCGGAGAAAAGGGCGCTTTTGCGTCTCAGTGTCAGTCTGGGATCGCCGGGTTACGGCGTGCCTGCATAACAGGGCCGTAGTGCGGTGGTTGGTTTCGTCTCACCTGGTGTTTGGCTCAGTTTGCGTCTGCCGCTTTCGGGTTGGCTTCGAGCAGTAGTGCCGGCACCGGGTGAGACGGACCGACCGGCGTGACTTGATAGGAGCGTGGCATCGCCCCGACTGAGATGTGTCTACCGGCCGGTCCAACCTCAACACCCTCATCCACGGAGTGAAGGAGGCAACCACCATGGTTGTTGTTGGAGCCGATGTGCACAAGCGCAGTCACACGTTCGTCGCCGTCGACGAGGTGGGCCGCAAGCTCGGCGAGAAGACGGTCAGGGCGACCACCGAGGGCCATCGCGCGGCGCTGATGTGGGCGCGTGATCGGTTCGGCGCCGAGCTGACGTGGGGCATCGAGGACTGCCGCAACATGTCGGCGCGTTTGGAGCGCGATCTGCTGGGCGCCGGGCAACCCGTGGTGCGGGTGCCCACCAAGCTGATGGCCCAGACCCGCAAGTCCGGCCGCACCCGCGGTAAGTCCGATCCCATCGACGCCGAGGCCGTGGCCCGCGCTGTGCTGCGCGAACCCCACCTCCCGGTGGCCTCCCACGACGAGGTGTCACGGGAGTTGAAACTGTTGACTGATCGTCGCGATGTGCTTGTCGCTCAACGCACCTCGGCGATCAACCGGCTGCGGTGGAACGTCCACGAGCTCGATCCCGAGCGCGGCCCGGCGCCGCGCGCCCTGAAAGCCGCCGCCCATCAGCAGGCGCTGCGGGCGTGGCTGGAAACCGTGCCGGGGCTGGTCGCCGAGCTGGCGCGTGCCGAACTCGACGACGTCATCCGGCTCACCACCGAGATCAACGCCCTGGCCAAGCGCCTCGAGCACCGCACCCGCGAGATCGCCCCCCAGCTGTTGGACATCCCCGGCTGCGCAGAACTGTCCGCGGCCAAGCTCCTCGGCGAGGCCGCCGGGGTCACCCGGTTCAAGAGCGAGGCCGCCTTCGCCTGCCACGCCGGGGTCGCCCCCATCCCAGTGTGGTCGGGCAACACCGCCGGACAGATGCGATTGAGCCGCTCGGGCAACCGGCAACTCAACGCCGCCATCCACCGCATCGCACTCACCCAGATCCGCATGCCCGACAGCGCCGGCCACGCCTATTACCAACGGCTCATCGCCGAAGGAAAGACCAAGAACGCAGCGCGACGCTGCGTCAAACGCCGCATAACCCGCCGCGTATACCGGGCCCTCCTAGCCGACCACGAAACCCGCAACCAAACGCCACAGTCAGCGGCGGCTTGACATAGGAGCTATTGCTCGCGAATGAGCGTTTAGTCACCCTTGGTGATCGCAAGCACCTCGGTGGTCGGCAGCGACGCTAACACGCCCGTCGCAACCAGCAGTTTCGAGCCGCGGATCCCGCTCCCGATGATCACCAGCTCCTGGTCAATCACATTCTGATCAAGCAGGATTGGCCAGTCCGCGGGTAGGCCGATGGGCGTGATACCGCCGTACTCCATGCCGGTCAGGGATACCGCGGTATCCATCGGCGCGAACGAAATCTTGCGAGCACCAAGGTGTTTCCGAACGATGCCGTTGACGTCGGCGCGCGTGGTGGCGAGGACGATGCAGGCGGCGTGCCACACCCGCTCGGCGCGCTTGGCCTCCACCACGACGCAGTTCGCCGAGATGTCCAAGCCGATGTCGTAGTGCTCACAGAATGCCGCCGTGTCGGCGAGATCGGGATCGATCTCGCCGACCCACAGCCCATCGTGCTGGAGGTGTCGCCGAACCGGTTCAGCGACAAGTTCGGGGGCTTCCGTCGCCGGTACAAACGTCAGCGTTCCTATCTCCACCGTGACTCCGTACTGCTCAGCCGGTCGCCGATGAACTCCAGCAGCTGTGGATCGTCGGACGTGAACCGTTCCAACTCTTCGCCGCCGTCACAGCGCAGCAGCGCGACCGTCACGCTACGACCTTTCCGGGAGATGACCTCCCACACGGCGCCGGAGTCCTGCCAGCGCTGAAGTTCTGCGACCCGATCGACGTGCATGCTTCTACGATTCCACCGTATTCTGCTGGCCGTGGATGCAGCACCCGCCGTCGCGGTTGCCGCGGTGTTCGTGTGGCTGGGCATGGTGCTTGCGATCTCCTTTGTCGAGACCCCGCTGAAGTTCCGTGCGCCGGGCGTCACGCTGCAGATCGGGCTTGGCATCGGCCGCTTGGTGTTTCGTGTGCTGAACGCCTGCGAGCTGGCCTTAGCAGCGGTCGTCGTCGCGTCATTCGCAGTGCAACCGCCCGCGACGGGGATCGCCGTTGCCGCAGCCGTCGCCATCGTGACCCTGCTGGCGCAGGTCCTGTTCGTGCGGCCACGGCTAACCCGACGATCCGATGCCGTGCTCGCCGGCGACGACGGGCCACGGTCGC
>JAOPWD010000425.1 GCA_025965875.1 Pseudonocardiales bacterium | reverse complement strand
GTGGTGGGCTGAGGTCAGCGCCGGTGGGACGCGTAGCTCAGGCACGGTCATATTCGCGTTGAGAGCGCGCCATTCGGCCAGAAGGCCGCACAGAACTGGAGCGTCTGCGTGCGCGACCCGCGCTGTAACCCTCCTGCGGCAGCCGGACATAGTCGGCGCTCGCGATCACCACGTCCTGATCTTGCTCACCCTGCCGGAGTCCTAGTCGCTGGCACGCCATCACCGTCGATTGGGACGTCTGACGTCAGCGGGATGCCCCGGCAGATGGATACGTAGGATGCGTCGACCAATCCGAGCGCGTGCCCGATCCCGGATCAGTGCCGCTCGGTCACTCGCGGCCGTTGACGATGTAGGTAGCGGTCGGATTCTTACTCGTGTGAATGTCCGATGTAGGAGGTTTTGCCCCGGGGGTATTCGGGGTATGACCGTCATCACAACGGTGAGCGGGAGTCGCTACTCACCCGGACTGTCGAAGGGCCTGAGAGATATGCGATCACCGCTGTCAGCCGTTGTCACGCTCAGTTCCGCGGCGGTCCTGGCCGCTTCGGCCCTGTTCGCCGTTGCCCCCGGTGTGCCGGCTGTCTCTGCGAGTTCGCAGGCGCCCGGGGCTCCCGGTACGGCCAGTGACTGGGTGACCGGGGACAAGGACGGCTTCGGCACGGCCCGGGGTACGGCGAGCAAGGTCTGGTACACCCTGCACGGCGGTGAGCTGAGCGAGATCTACTACCCACGCATCGACACCCCGAGCACTCGCGACACCCAGTTGGTGGTTAGCGACGGGCACACCTTCACCGACCGGGAGAGCACCGACACCGTCCACGGTGACCGACTGCTCGATCCCCAGAGCCTCAACTACCAGCAGGTCGACACGGCGAGGTCGGGCGACTCCGTCATCACCAAGACCTACACGAGCGATCCCGAGCGTTCGACCGTGCTCGTCGACGTCAGCTTCCGCTCACTCACCGGGCGTCCCTATCAGGTCTACGTCCTGCACGACCCGGCCCTCAGCATGACCGGGAACGACGACGTCGGCGCGACCTCGCAAGGCGCCCTCGTCGCCGGTGACGGTACGTCCAGCGACGCGGTCCTGTCCTCGAGCGGCTTCCGGCGCACATCTAGCGGTTACCTGGGATCCAGCGATGGCTGGACCGATCTAGCGACCGATCACCGCATGGACTGGACCTACGCCGCGGCGCAGCCCGGCAACGTCGTCCAGACTGGGTTGACCGGCCTCACCGGTCTCGTGGGACGTCAGCGACTGACGCTGGCCATCGGGTTCGCGACCACCGAGACCGGGGCCGTGTCCACTGCGCGCGCCTCCCTGTCCGCCGGTTTCACCCGCGTCCAGAGCGCTTACGCCGACGGGTGGCACGGCTACCTGACCACGCTGAAGCCGGTCCCCCGATCGGCCGCCGGCGCCGCAACCGAGTACCACGTCTCGCAGATGGTGCTCGCCGGCAGCGAGGACAAGACCTTTCGCGGCGGCTTCGTCGCCTCGCCGGGTCGGCCCTGGGCCTGGGCCAACGTCTTGCAGTCTCTGGCCGTGTACCACGCGGTGTGGTCGCGTGACCTGTACGAGATCGCGACCGGCCTGATCGCCATGGGCGACCGGGCCGCGGCCGGCCGCGCGCTCGACTACTTGTTCTCCGTTCAGGAGCGACCCGACGGCTCATATCCCCAGAACAGCCGGCTCTCGGGTGAGCCGGTATTCGGCGGCCTGCAGATGGACGAGGTGTCGTTCCCCACGGTGCTCGCCGGGCAACTCGGCCGCACCGGCCCCGCCGACTGGGATCACGTCCGCCGTGCCGAGGACTACGTCGTCGCCAACGGTCCGAGCACGCCTGGCGAACGGTGGGAAAACGCGTCCGGCTACTCCCCGGCCACCATCGCGGCCGAGATCGCCGGGCTCGTCGTCGGCGCCGACATCGCCCACAGGAACGGCGACGCAACCCGCGCGGAGCACTATCTCGCCGTAGCCGATTCCTGGCGGGCGAACCTGAGTCGGTGGACTGTGACCAGCACCGGCCCGTACAGCAGTAGCCCGTACTTCCTGCGCATCACGTCCGACGGTAACGCCGACGCCGGCACTCCGATCCAACTGTCCGACGGCGGCCCGCTCATCGACCAGCGCGCAGTCGTCGACCCGAGCTTCCTCGAACTCGTCCGCCTCGGCGTCCTGCGCCCGGACGACCCGCGGATCGTCAACTCGCTCAGCGTCGTGGACCAGCAACTCGGCTACACCACCGCGAACGGCCCGTTCTGGCATCGCGCAAGCTTCGACGGTTACGGCGAGAAGAGCGACGGCTCCGAGTGGGAACCGACACCGACCGGCTCCAACATCACCCACGGCCGCGGGTGGCCGCTGCTCACCGGCGAACGCGGCGAGTACTCCCTCGCTTCCGGGCAAGCCGCGCAGAACTATCTGGACACCATGGCCCGGTCCCGCAACACGTCAAGCTGGCTGCTGCCAGAGCAGGTCTGGGACCACCAGGCGCCGGCCGGCTCGTCTCCAGCGTTCCAACCCGGGACGCCGACCTTCTCGGCGACGCCGCTGGCCTGGACGCACGCCCAATTCATCCGGTTCGCCACCTCGCTCGACGCGGGCGCCCCGGTCGAGACCCCGCAAGCAGTGGCATGCCGTTACAACAGCCCGCTCTGCGGGCGGTGACGCCGCCTCGTTGCCCATCCGAGGCGCGGCGGCGAACATCGCCCCGCCCCGCCGGCCAGCTTCGAAACTGTCGACCCCTCGCTGGCCGTGGCTCGCGTCGCGACGGCCCCGTTCAATACTGCGCGTCCGTCGAAACCGGAATCGCCGTTAGGAAGACCCCGCCAGCACCGGCATCATCAACGGGCCCAGTGCGGCAAGCCGGCGCGCATCCCCGTCGTTATGTGAAGTGCTTGAAACGGTGTCCTCGATGTCCACCACAGCGGCGTGTCGCTCCGTAGTAGACACGTTATCTGAAGCGGTGTCCACGACGTGAGGACCGTGGAATCCCCTTTCGCTACAGTCTTTTGCTTGTGCGACCCCCCGCCTGACCCGCCGTCGGCGACATGTGTACAACGCTGAATGGCCCAGCACCCGGGCACTCCGCGTCGACGACTTCAGATAACCGTCTGATATCGAGCAGGAGCCGCGGTGCGGTCGGCCGTGCAGATGAGCCCGCATGCGCTCGTGAGCGTCCCTGGCGATAGCATCGTGCCCGACGACATGGTCAGAAGGGGCCTCGTTGATCACCAGCGTGGATAGCGACCAAGGCGCACAAAGTTCGGCTTGCCGCCGCCGCGCACGGTAGCCCAATCAGTGTGGCGCGCCACTCGGCGGCGGCAAAGGCAGGGTGACCGGCTTTGCACTGACCCAAGGCCGACAGGCTACGGCAGCGTCTCGGCCACGACGGCAAGGTCGACGAACTCCGGAGCACCGTCGAGGACCTCGGCCATCGCCGCCCGCGCAGGCTCAAGCCGCTCTCGGCGTCGTGGATCGTTCTCCCGCGCGCGAGCCTGCTCTTCGCTCTCGAAGACGACCAGCGTGTAGATCCGGCTCGGGTCATTCTGATCTCGCATCGTCAAGGAGCGCACCAGGCCCGACCCTGGCTGCTCGGCCGCACGCAACAGATCGACAAGGCCCTGCACTTCCTCGTCCTTACCCTGCTTCAGACGCATGGTGATCAGCTGTGCCCACATACCGAATCCTCTCGTTAACCGAATGAATGCAGAACCTGCGATGCCGGTGTGGGTGCGCTGCAACGGCGAGCTACATGGTTGGCCGGCCTGACCCGGTTGTCAATGTCGCCCAAGCGGCAGCGCCGAAGCACGGTACGCGCTCGCGACAACCGCGATCTTCATGTTGCTTGCCAGGCCGAGTCCTAATAGTTGGCGCGCCATCACCGTCGCTATGCGCCGTTCAACCTTGCCCGGTGCCGGCGCGCAGATCGGACTGTATGTCGTCGACCGACCCCACCGGTGGATCATCAAGAATGATGCCGATGAGCCCGTCGTTCTCGATCACGTTCTACAGCCTTGTCGTCGGTTCGCCACCCTTTAACGAAGCAGCGCTGGAAGACGTGATCGATAGTCGCGCCGCGCTGCCCAGTAGTCGACCGACCCGCACATGCCGCACAGGGCAAGCGGTCACGGCGGTCAGCGCTGACCTGAGCGTGCGCCTACGGCGCAGTCGTGGGCAATGCCTGGATCTTATTGAGCGCCTCATGAACCGCAAGGAACGACTGGTGCCCAGCCGGCGTGCCGCAGTAGGACGTCACATGGATCAGGATCTCCTTGATCTCATCGACCGTGATGCCGTTACGTATCGCACCTTGTGCGTAGATGCCGAGTTCTTGATGGCGCCCCAGACCGGCAAGGATGCCCAGCGTGAGGATGAGACGGCTTCTCCGGTCAAGTCCCGGACGGCTCCATGAGTACCCCCAGGCTATCTCGGTGACAGCGTCCTGAAAGGCCATCATGAAGTCGTCGGAGCTGGCCAGGCCAGCCTCGACGTAGTCATGGCCCAAGACATCTCGCCGCGTGTCGAGGCCGGTTGAATGAAGATCGCTGTTGTTCATGTTGCCTCCTCGATCGCATCGCCCCGGGATGGGCGACCGGCGAGCAAACCGTGGCAGTGCTCAATCCGCCTGGTCAAGGTGCCGGAAGTGAGATCCCACGCGCGCCGCCAAACACGGAAACGATTGACGCTGAGAGTGCGCGCTCATAGCCGCTGTCGCGGCCACGCGATCATGCCGCTGATGTAGCGGGTTCGACGGGCGCGGACTTTCCGCATCGCGCGGGGCCCCGGATGGGCGGTGCCGTGCATAGTGTGCGCATGGGAAGAACGGCAGCAGTAGTGCTCTACGGACTGGCGTTGGTCGCGGTCGTGGTCGCCGTGGACGTCTGTTCTTCCGGCACCAGGCCTGGGAGCGCCCGACAGTAAACATTGGGATCGTCCTCGTGTTCGGGGCGTTCTACTTCCGGTACCTGCACCGCGCATGAACTCCAGAGGATGCATGCGCCCATAGCCACGGTCGCGGCTGAAGCGATCATGTCGTGATCAGCGCGCTGAGCCGTCGATCTCGTGCACATCACTGACGCGAAGCAGTCGCGCAGATCGCTTCGTATGCGCTCGGGCAGTCCCCTCTGATCTGCTCGCCGTTCTGCGTACGCAGGTCACGGGGCTGATCGCGATAGTCACGTTGAGGCCTTCCGGTGTGTGTCTCGTCGGCGTCATACTCGCGGGCATGCCGCGCATTGGTGTCATGGGCTCTGGCGGCCTTGGCGGGTACTTCGGTGCGCTGCTCGCTCGGGGCGGCTCCGACGTGACGTTCGTGGCTCGTGGTGCGCATCTTGCTGCGATGCGTAGGTCCGGCCTTCGGGTGGAGCCGGATGTGGTGCATCTCGCTCAGGTGCAGGTGACGGACGAGCCGGGCGAGATTGGCGTGGTCGATTTCGTGTTGCTATGCGTCAAGCTCTGGGACACGCAGAGCGCGCTGGCACGGATCGCGCCGATGATCGGGCCGGACACCGCGGTGGTGTCGTTTCAGAACGGGGTTCTGAAGGAGGACCTGCTCGCCGAGGCGTTCGGCGCAAATCGGGTCCTCGGCGGCGTCGCCTACATCGCCACGACCGTCTCCGAGCCGGGCGTGATCACCAAGACCGGCCCTTTGGAGCGGTTGGTGTTCGGGGAACTGGACGGCTCGACGTCCCCGCGCGTCGAGATGTTGCGGGGGGCCTGCATGGCCGGTGGTATCGCGGCCGAGGTCAGCAGTGAGATCGGATTGGAGATCTGGAAGAAGTTCGTGTTTCTCGTTGGTCTGTCCTCTACGACGACGACGATGCGCCTGCCTATTGGGCCGATACGTGACCATCCGCAAGCACGCGCTTTCCTGCTCGACGTGATGCGCGAAGTTGTGAACGTGGGGCGGGCGCGAGGCGTACAACTGCCTGCGGATTACGCCGAACAAGTGCTGGCCTTCGTCGATGGTGTGTCGCCGGATACGACTTCGTCGATGTATCACGACCTCGAGCGGGGCAACCGAATCGAGGTGCCCTGGCTGTCGGGCGCAGTGGCCGAACTCGGCCGCTCCGTCGGCGTCTCGACTCCACTCAATCGAGCCGTCGCCGACATCTTGGCCATCCGCGCGAGCGCGCCTGCGATTTGACCGCTGGTGCGCCGGTTCCGTGTCGCGGGCGATGAGCCCGAACCGGGCAGCAGCCCACGAACGAGGGGAAC
>JAOPWD010000406.1 GCA_025965875.1 Pseudonocardiales bacterium | reverse complement strand
GTGACGGCGGCCGGTGTGGTGCTGCAGCATGCGGACGGCGATGCGCAACTGGCGTTCTGGGATCCGGTCTCCGGAGAACTCGCTGACCTCGCGCCGGGGTGGACGGAGTTCGGTTCGGACCTGTGGGCCAGTGACGGGGTGGCCGTCGTGGTGGCGGGCTCGGCACAGGTGAGCCGCACGGTCGTCCGGGTGCCACTGCCACCGTCGACCGGCGCGGCGCGCGACGTGGAGCACCGTGCCGACGCGGCGCCACACCCGTTGCAGCGATGGCGCTCGGTGCCGCAGCGACGGACCGCACGCGGCACCAGTGGGCGCGACGTGCACTACGTCTACTACCCGCCGACGAGTCCGAGTCACGTCGGGCCGGCCGACGAGGCGCCGCCGCTGTTGGTGCACGTCCACGGCGGCCCGACGAGTTCCACCGGCGCGGCCCCGGACCGCGAGTTCGACCTGTTCTGCAGTCGCGGGTTCGCAGTGGCCAGCGTCGACTACGGCGGGTCGACCGGCTACGGGCGCGACTACCGCAACCGACTTCGGCACACCTGGGGAGTCGTCGACGTCGAGGACAGCGTCGCGGTCGCGGCGGAACTGGCCGTGGCCGGGCTGGCCGATCCGGCGCGTACCGCGGTCCGTGGTGGCTCGGCGGGCGGCTGGACGGCGCTGGCCTGCCTGGCGTTCAGTGACGTGTTCTGCGCGGGCACGGTCTACTACCCGATCAGCGATCCGGTGAACTGGACTCACGGGCACACCCACGACTTCGAGTCGCGTTATCTCGAGTGGCTCATCGGCGAACTACCGCGCGACCTGGCCCGCTACGAGGCGGTGTCCCCGGTTGGGAACGCGCACCGCATCGACCGGCCGCTGATCATGCTGCAGGGCGCCGACGACTTCATCTGCCCACCCGAGCAGGCGCAGTGCATCGTCGACTCGGTCGCGGCCCGCGGTATCTGGCACCGCTACCTGATCTTCGCCGGCGAGGGGCACGGGTTCCGGCTGGCGAGCAGCGTGCGCGCGTCGCTGCTGGCCGAGGCAGAGCTGTACAGCCACGTCATGGGCATTACCGTCGACCTGGCCTAGCAGAGAATCGGCACATGGCATTCACGCCACCTCTCAGGCCCGGCCGCAGTCGCTGCATCGGCCGCCGGCGCCGGCACGCTATGACGAGCGGGACGTATCCGGGTTGCTGACCTGCCGACGGATGTACTCGCTGGCCGACGTTGGCACGATGCCTCGGTCCTGCAACGGCTGGTCGTCCCAGGTCGCCTCGACCAGGTCCTGCATGAGCCCGGCGCCGAACACGGAGGCCAGTGCCGGTTTGGGTCCGGCCAGTATCCGCAGCCCGAGCCGGGCCACCGGCCGTGGCATGCGCTGGCGCTTCATCTTTCGGCCAGTGATGCGCTCGGCGGTAGCGATCGCCTCGTTGCGGCTGATCTTTTCGGGACCGCCGAACTCGATGACGCTCGGCGGGTCCGCCTCCACCGCGACGGCAGCAATCAGCGCGGCGACGTCCTCAGTGCCGACCCACCGGCGCTTGGAGTCGCCCTTGCCGAACACGGCGACCTTTCCCTTGTCGATGTCGAAGCGGCCCATCGGCGCGAGGTGAATCTCCTGGAATGCATCGGGACGAACGAGCGTCGCGCGCATCGGCGAGCTGGTCAGCCGCTGTTCTGCCGCGATCTTCGCGCGTTCGAGCGGCGAGCCCAGCCCGGCGGGTGCGCCCGCGTAGGAGACGAAGACGAACCGCTTGACCCCTGCCCGCTCGGCCGCCTCGATGAGGGAGATCATTCCGGCCCCATCGACTTCGCGAATGGACGCAGTGCGCATCCCGCTGAGCTCGCGACCAATCGCGGTCGCGGTCGCGATGACGGTGTCGACGCCATCGCAGGCCTCGCGCAGGCTGCCCGGGTCAGTCAAATCACCGGGCGCAACGCTCGCCCCCAGCGCGCGTAGCTCGCTGTCGTCGCTTGCCGGGCGGACCAGGCAGCGCACTTGTTCCCCTTGCCGGTGCAGCAGCCGCACCACGCGACCGCCCAAGTCTCCGGTGGCACCCACTACCAGGATCATGTCCGCCTCCGACGCCGCACCGCAGCAATAGGGATGTGGCGATGCTAAGTCGAGACGGCGGGGCCGACCAAGGGCGTCAACCTGCCGCTTTCCGGGTGTGCTGCCACCACCTCCCCGCCCTCCAGCGAGACGGAGTCAGACGGCGAGGAGTCGTTCGAAGAACGACCGATACCGCTGCAGGCCTTGGCGTAGATCTTCGGTCGATACGTCCCCGCCGCCGGCCCACTGGGACTCGAGGCGGCCACGCTCGGTGGCGAACATCTGAGCCAGGCGCTGCATGAGGTCGGCGACCAGCGCGTCGGCGTCCTGCACGGCTTGGCGAGGTTGGTCGACGAAGTTGGTCTGGATCGCCCTCCACCGCACCACCATCTCCGAGACTTCGTTGGCCTCCAGGAGTTGCGCGTGGGGTTCCTCCCCGCCCGCGGGTCGCGCTTCATCCGCCGAGGTCTGCGCCGGCTCCGACGTCATCACGGCGTCCGGGACGGTTCCTGCTGCGGCGATCTGCTCGGTGGTCAGCGTTTCGCGGGCAACGCTGTCGGTGTCGGTCATCGCGAGCCACCTGTCGCGCTGTCGTCATAGCCGGGCGCAGCCAAGTGGCGGGCGCGCCCCGGCTGATCGGTGGCCTGTTCCGCCGCCGCGCCGTTCTCCGCCCCGGCTTGGCGGGTGCCGTCACCTGGTACACCCTGACCGTCGTGCAGCAATTCGTCGAACAGCGACCGATAGCGCAGCAAAGCCTCGCGAAGATCGTCGGTGCTCGC
>JAOPWD010000285.1 GCA_025965875.1 Pseudonocardiales bacterium | reverse complement strand
CGCCTGGTCGTGGTCCTGGCAGGTGTCGCCTATTGCGGGGGCAGCGTCCTCGCCCTGGTGCTGTCGGCCACGGTCGGGTTCCTCGGGTTGCATGACGGGCTCAGCGTGCCGTGGGCAGGCTGGTCACTGGCCAGCGAACTGGCCGGACTGGTGGCCCTGGCCACGGTGGCCGCGGTCATCCTGCGGCGGCCGTGACCAGCCCACGCCGCCGCCCGCTCCTGGCCTCAGCGCTGGTCCTCGCCGTCGCCGCCGCGGCGGGGTGCGGCGACCTGGCGGCGCGGCGCGGTGGCGTCACGGCCAGCGTCGACAGCATGGGACTTGCCTTGCATAGTCCGGTCACCGAACACGAACTGCGCGCGCATCCCGAGTCGATGCTGCTCTATCCCGGCTCACGGCTCGCCCGGCCGATCGGCGCCGACGAGCACAGCCAACCGGGCGGCGAGGAGCCCGACCCCGCCTACGCCGGGGTCATCGCGACCGCGCCCGCTACCGTGACCGCGCTCCTGGCCTGGTACGAGCAGGCACTGCGCGCCCGCGGATACCTCCGCGCCACCTACTACCGCCCAGCCAACCAGGTCAACGGCGCCGCCTGGACCGTGCCGAACAGCAGAGAACAGATCCAAGTCGGCATCTTCGCCCCGACCTCGGACATCACCGGCTCGACACCCCCCGGCCAGCTCACCTACCAAGAGGTCCTGGTCAGCTACCGCGTCACCGGGCCACCACCACCGTGATGTTCTGCACCGGAGCATCCGCCCGTCCACCGCACCAGGTGTCATCGCGCCAAGACATCAAACGGTCCCACGACGGACAGCTGAAACGTGTCGTCATCGAGTTGTTCGACGAGTTCCCGGTAGTACGTCCCGAAGTCCGTCGACGCGAAGGTGTACGACGGCGTCGTCACACTCACCGGCTCGGTGGAGTGGAAGTACCAGTGCGACGAGGCCGATTACGTCGCCTCGACCATCGTCGGTGCGCTCGACGTGATCAACGAAATCGAGATCGCCAGCCCGACGCCGAAGGCTTCAGACGTGCAGGACTCGATCACGAATGCGTTGAAGCGGAACGCGGGGATCGATGGCAACGCTGTCTCCGTCACGAGCATGAACGGCACGGTGACGATCAACGGCGCCGTTCGCTCGTGGGCCGAGCACGACGAGGCGATCGACGCCGCCTGGGCCGCGCCTGGCATCACGTCGGTGCGCGACGACATGTTTATCGCCTACTGACTCACGCGCCCGTGGTCGGCGTAGGCGGGTGGCTCGGCCGCCTGCCCGCGCCGATCACGGCTCAGAACATCGTAGAAAACACCGGAGAGACCAATGCCCTCCACGCTTGACCAACTCGACAGCCAGCTTCTCGATGAGATGCCGCGTCCACTCCGTCTCCGGCCGGGCACCTCAACCAACGTGGGACTTCCCGGCGGCTGGCTTCTTCGTCACTACACCCGTCGGAACGGACGAAGCGTGTTCGAGATCTTCGATGCCGGCCACGACCTGACCGGTCTGATCGCCAGTACCGGCCATCCGCGACGTTCGGTGGATGCCGCCTGGCGGGGACACTGGACTGCCACCGGCGTCGGCCGCCTCTGGTGGGCCCTCGCCATGGGACACGCCAGCGGCGACGCGAGACCGTCTGTCACGTTCACCAGCCGCGTTCCGCACGGGCATGTGCGACGAACGACCGTCACCCCGACGGTGGTCGACGGCTTGTGGATCGCAGTGGTGTTCGGTCGACATTGTGCGGTGACCATGCGACATGGCGCGTTTCAGCAGGTCATGAGCATCTCGCCGACATGGGGTGGCCGCGCCTAGCCAGGGTTTCACGATGCATGCGACTCTCGAGCGCAGCGAGTGGTTGGCTGCTCG
The DNA here is from genome assembly GCA_025965875.1 of Pseudonocardiales bacterium. Classification (GTDB taxonomy): domain Bacteria; phylum Actinomycetota; class Actinomycetes; order Mycobacteriales; family Jatrophihabitantaceae; genus QHCC01. The sequence continues at coordinate 6,908 of JAOPWD010000285.1, read as the reverse complement.
ACCAGTGAACAGCCGGGACGAGGTCGTTGAAAGCTTCGTCTCGCACTCGGTCGCCGTCGTTGACGACAGCGACCACCCGCGGCTCGTCGAGATCGCGCTACACCTGCTAGGTGGATCTGCACATCGCCGATGGTGGGGCCGGCAGCTGTCCCGACGCGGCGGGCGGCTGCGCGCAGCCGTGCGAGCACTTCCTCGATGCCGAATGGTCTGCTGACGTAGTGGTCAGCCCCGAGGTCGAGCGCCGATTTCGGTCCGGAGTCTTCGCGCGAGCTGTCTCTGATCGAGTCGATACGCGGCGAAGACGGCTACTCCGAGAAGTGGCGAACGAATCCGGCTGACCCCGACCGAACGGCAACTGCTGGTCAGCTTCGCGGCGCGGGCAGCTCCCGCCGGCTCAGCCGAGGTCGAGCATGCGGGCGCATTCGAGGGCGACGTGCAGTTCGGCGAGGTCGAGGGGGTGGGCGAGGCTGCGGCCGGTGAGGTCCTCGAGGCGGCGCAGCCGGTAGCGGACGGTGTTGCGATGTAGGTGTAGCCGGCTCGCCGCTGTGGACGTCGAGCCGCCCTCGGCCAGCCACGCCCGGACGGTATCGACGATGACGGCCCGATCGTCATCGGGCAGGTCCAGCAGCGGGCCTAGGATGCGCCGGGCGACGGCCTGGGCAGCGTCGGGGGCGCCGATGAGCAGGGTGGCGACTGGCTGCTCGTCGAACCGTACGAGACTGCGCGTATGCGGAGTGCCGGCCGCACAGGCCAATCGGGCCTGGCGCAGGGCCGCGGCGGTGGCCTCGAGATTCGAGTATGCCTCGCTCACACCGAGCCGTTGGACTGCGACCGACGCGAGCTCCGCGCACAGCCGCTCGAGGTCGAACCGGGCGCCCAGGCTGACGAGGCCCTCCTGCAGTTCGGCGTCGAGCCGCCAGGCGGAGACGACGTCGTGGCTCCGGAGCAGATCCTCGATTCGGGGCAGCGCCTCCTCGCCCGGCGACGGACACTCAGCGGCGACTACGACGAAGGTCCCATGCTGCGGCAGCCTGAGCAGCGCCGCGGACTCCCACAACCGTGCGCTGTCGCCGAGCCTCCCGTCGAGCAGGCTGTTGAGCAGTGCGGATCGCAGCTGGTTGTCGTGCCGAGCTCGATCGGCGCTGGTGCCGTGGTAGGCCGCGGCCGCGGCTTCCGCGAGGTCGTCCGAGATGGCCCAGATGTCAGCGGCGCAGCGCAGCAGCGTGTCCTGCGCAGCATCGTCGGCGTGCTCGACGAGTAGCTCCCACACGAGCCGGCCACCAATGCGGAAGGCCTGGAGGACGGCCGACAACGGCACGCCGGCCTCGGCCCGGCGCACGCCGGTCGCGCGTGGCGCCTCGACGCCGACATTCGGATCGCCGGCGAGCCGGCCGAACACGTAGAGCAGGTTGTCCTGGCACGACCTGCGCAGCTCGTCAGCCGGGACCACCTGACCCTCGCGATACAGGGGTTCCTGGGCCTGGATCCGAGCGGCCATCCGGTGCGCGAAGTCGTCCACGTGCGGCAGCAGCATCCGGCTCAGATTCCGCACAACAGGGTCGACGGCGGTCGTCACAGCCCGGAGCATAGGCCGCGAACGTTGTGCACGTGCACTACGAGACTGAGGGGAAGTGGTGCTCGCGCCCATAGTGCAGGCCACCCGGTGCGCCCGACGATTGACGGAACATCCCCGGCAACCAAGGACACGCCATGAACCTCGCCGCCAACCTCGCCCGCACCGCAGCCGCCCATCCCGAACGCGACGTCATCCGCCTCGGCGACGTCGCCACCACCTACGGGGACCTCGATGAGCAGAGCGCGCGAGTCGCCGGCCTGCTTGCCAGCCGCGGTGTCGGACCCGGCACTCCCGTCGGGGTCATGCTGCCCAACGTCGCGGAGTTCGCCGCGGTGTACTACGGCGTGCTGCGCGCCGGCGGAATGGTCGTGCCGATGAACCCGCTGCTCAAGGCGCGCGAGGTCGGCTATTACCTCGGCGACTCCGGCGCGCCGCTCATCTTCGCCTGGCACGCCACCGCCGACGAGGTCGAGATAGGGGCCAAGCAGGCCGACGCCGAGGCGATCCTGGTCGACCCGGCCTCGTTCGGCGACCTGCTCGCGACCGTCCCGCCGGAGCCCGCGGTCGTGGACCGCGCGGCCGACGACACTGCAGTCTTGCTGTACACATCCGGGACCACCGGCCGGCCCAAGGGCGCCGAGCTGACTCACGCCAACCTGATCAGCAACGCCGAGGTCACCCGGAGCGAACTGCTACAACTCGGCCCGGACGACGTGATTTTCGGCGGCCTGCCACTGTTCCACTCGTTCGGGCAGACGTGCACGCTCAACGCCGCCGTGTCGGTGGGCGCGTGCTTGACCCTGCTGCCTCGCTTCGATCCGGCCCAGGCGCTGCGGCTGCTGGTCGATCACCACGCGACGATATTCGCCGGCGTCCCCACGATGTACAGCGCGCTGCTGCACGTTGCGGATCGCGACGCGTACGACCTGTCGGCCGTGCGGGTCTGTCTGTCCGGTGGCGCCGCGATGCCGGTGGAGGTGCTGCGTCGGTTCGAGGACGCGTTCGGCGCCGTCGTCCTCGAGGGGTACGGGCTGTCGGAGACCTCGCCGGTGGCGTCGTTCAACCGGCCCGATCGCGGCCGCAAGCCGGGGTCGATCGGGACGCCCGTCGGCGGCGTCGAGATGCGCGTGGTCGACACGGACGGCGGCGTCGTCCCGGACGGTGAGGTCGGCGAGATCGCGATCCGCGGCCACAACATCATGAAGGGCTACTGGAACCAGCCCGAGGCGACGACAGAGGTGCTGTCGGCCGACGGCTGGTTCCGGACCGGCGACATGGGCCGGGTCGACGAGGACGGCTTCTACTACATCGTCGACCGCAAGAAAGACCTGATCATCCGCGGTGGCTACAACATCTACCCCAGAGAGATCGAGGAGGTCCTCTACGAGCACCCCGCCGTCGCCGAGGCCGCCGTCATCGGAATGCCGCACGCCGAGCTGGGGGAGGAGGTGGGCGCTGCGGTGGCGCTCAAACCCGGCGCGACGGTCACATCGGACGAACTGCGTGCGTATGCCAAGGCGCAAGTGGCCGCCTACAAGTACCCGCGGCGAGTCTGGTTCGTCGAAGCCTTGCCCAAAGGGCCTACGGGGAAGATTCTCAAGCGGGAAATCACGATTCCGGACGCGGAGGCGAGCCGATGACCACATCGATCACTCCCGAGCAGGCCGCCGACCTGGCCGACCAGGCCACCCCGCTCGACGCTCTCCTCATCGACGCCGCACTAGGCCCGGCCCGTCGGTTCATGCCTGACGTCTCGACGGCCAGGCTGGCTGCTGCCCTGCTCGGCAAGCCGGGAACAATCGCTGGCCGGCTGCGCTCGTTCGCCGCCGAGGCGGGTCGTATCGCGATCGGCACCTCGACCCTGGCGCCGTCCAAGCGGGACCGCCGCTTCGTCGACGAGGCGTGGACGGACAACCCACTGCTGCGCCGGCTCGTGCAGGTCTACATCGCCGGCGGGCAGACCGCCGAGCAACTGGTCGGCGACGCGGGCCTCGGCTGGCGGGATGAACAGCGGATGCAGTTCCTGACCGAGAACCTGCTTGAGGTCTGCGCCCCCAGCAACCTGCCATTGGTCAACCCGGCCTCGGCCAAGGAGGCGATCGACACCGCCGGGATGAGTCTGGTCCGTGGCGGCGGCCAGTTCGCCCGCGACCTCGCGGCGCCGCCCCGGATCCCGGAGATGGTCGACCGGTCGGCGTTCGAGGTCGGCCGCAACGTCGCCACCACGCCCGGCGCGATCGTGCTGCGCACCGAGGTGTTCGAGCTGATCCAGTACACGCCGCAGACCGAGCAGGTGCGCGAGGTGCCCCTTCTGATCGTCCCGCCGACGATCAACAAGTTCTATGCGATCGACCTGGCGGCCGACCGCAGCCTGGTCGAGTTCCTCGTGCGCGAGGGCCAGCAAGTGTTCGTCATGTCCTGGCGCAACCCCGACGCGCGCCACTCGGAGTGGAACTTCGACACCTATGTGCAGGCGATTCTCGACGGGCTGGACGCCGTCGAGCGGATCAGCGGCGTCCAGCGCAGCGCCCTGGCCGGGATCTGCTCCGGCGGCATCCTCGCCAGCATGACCGCGGCCTACCTGGCGACGACCGGCCAGCAGGACCGCCTGGCCGCCTTCGCCCTGGCCGTGACGGTGATCGACAGCACGCGCGCGGGCATGGCCTCGGCCCTGGTCGACCGCAGGCTGGCCAAGGTCGCCAAGGCGGCCTCGAAGCGGAAGGGCTACCTCGACGGCCGGGCGCTGGCCGAGGTGTTCGCGTGGCTGCGCCCGGGCGACCTGGTGTGGAACTACTGGGTCAACAACTACCTGCTCGGCAAGAAGCCCCCTGCGTTCGACATCTTGTTCTGGAACGCCGACACCACGCGAATGTCGGCTGCGCTGCACGCTGACTTCGTCGACCTGGCAATGGACAACCTGCTCGCCAAGGGCGGGGCGATCACCGTCCTCGGCGTGCCGATCGACCTGTCTCGCATCGGCACCGATGCCTACGTGGTGGCCGGCATCTCTGATCACATCACCCCGTGGCAGAACTGCTACGTGACGACGCAACTGCTCGGCGGCACATCGCGGTTCGTCCTGTCGACCAGCGGGCATATCGCGGCGCTGGTCAACCCGCCGGGCAACCCCAAGGCGAGCTACCAGGTGAACAAGGACAACCCGGCCAACCCGTCCGACTGGCTCAAGGACGCCGAGACCCAGCACGGGACCTGGTGGACCGACGCCTCGGCGTGGCTCGGGGAACGGTGCGGCGCGCTGCGGCCGGCGCCCGGACAACTCGGTGGCGGCGGCTTGCGCCCGCTGGTCGAGGCACCCGGAACCTATGTCTTCGACAGCTGAGAGGAACGGGACATGTACGAGACCGTAGGACGATCGTTGGGAACCGACTTCTTCCTCATCGCCGACCAGCTCAGCGATGAGGAGCGCGCCTACTGGCGGCGTACTCGCGACTTCGTCGACGACGTCGTGCTGCCGACTATCAACGACTACTGGGAGCGTGCGGAGTTCCCGTATCCGCTGGTGGAGAAGCTGGCCGGGCTCGGCATCATCGGTGATGGCATCCAGGGTTACGGCTGCGCGCCGATGAGCCCCATTGCCTGCGGGCTGATCCACATGGAGCTCAACCGCGGGGACGGCAGCCTCGGCACCTTTCTCGGTGTGCAGGCCGGACTCGCGATGCAGTCGATCGCGATGCTCGGCTCGGAGGAGCAGAAGCAGCACTGGCTGCCGGACATGGCGCAGCTGAGAAAGATCGGAGCGTTCGCGCTCACCGAGCCGGACCACGGTTCCGATTCGGTGGCGCTGGAGACGTCGGCCCGACGCGAGGGCGACGCCTGGGTCATAAGCGGCGCCAAGAAGTGGATCGGCAACGGTTCGATCGCCGACGTCATCGTGGTGTGGGCGCGCGACGAGGCCGACCGGCAGGTGAAGGGCTTCCTCGTCGAGCGGGGCACGGCCGGCTACGACGCCCGCAAGATCGAAGGCAAGGGCTCGCTGCGCGCCGTGTGGCAGGCCGAGATCGCACTCACCGACGTTCGCGTCCCTGAGTCGAACCGGCTGCCCGGCGCGAACACCTTCAAGGACACCGGCCGGGTGCTCGCCGGCACACGGAACTCGGTCGCGTGGGGGGCGCTCGGACATGCCACCGCCGCCTACGAGATCGCGATGAACTACTGCTCGGAACGCATCCAGTTCGGCAAGCCACTGGTCAGCTTTCAGATCGTCCAGGAGCGACTCGTCCGGATGCTCGCGGAGGTCTGCTCGATGCAGTTGTACTGTCTGCGGCTCGGACGCCTGATCGAGGAAGGCCGGCTCACCGACACGATTGCCGCGATCGCGAAGATGAACAACACCCGCAAGGCCCGCGAGGTCGTGTCCGAGGCACGCGACCTGCTCGGCGGCAACGGCATACTGCTCGACTTCCACGTCATGCGGCACATGGCCGACCTCGAAGCGCTGCATACCTTCGAGGGCACGGAGACGATTCAGACGCTCATCGTGGGAAGGGACATCACCGGTGTCGGTGCCTTTGCGTGAGGTCCGGTTCGTCGACGCGGGCGGCGTGCGACTGCGCGTCGCAGTGTCCGGGATCTCCGGCGGAGGTCCGCCGGTGTTGCTGATCACCGGACTCGGAGCCAGCCTGGAGCTGGCCGAACCGTTCGAGCGCGAGCTGAACCGTCTCGGCGTGCAGACGATCAGCTACGACGCGCCCGGGGTCGGGCAGTCCACCGCGTATGGCTGGCCGCGGCGAATGCGCGGCGTCGCCCGTACCGCCGAGCGTCTGCTCGACGCCCTCGGGCATGACACGGTCGACGTGATCGGCGTCTCGCTCGGCGGCGTGGTCGCGCAGCAGCTGGCCCATCAGGCACCTCGGCGGGTCCGCCGGTTGGTCCTCGCCGCTACTGCACCGGGCATCGGCGGTGTCCCCGGCTCCCCCCGCGTGCTCTGGGCGTTGGCCACGCCGCGTCGCTACTACCAGCCCGACTACTACCGGCGCATTGCCGGTTACCTTTACGGTGGCGCCGCCCGCCACGATCCCGACGCGCTGTTGCACGGGTCGCTGGGCCGCTTCATCGGCCGCCCGTCCCTACGTGGCTATGCGGGCCAGCTGTACTCGATCGCCTGTTGGACCAGCATGCCGTGGCTCTGGCGGCTGCGGCAGCCGACGCTCGTGCTGGCCGGCGACGACGACCCGATCGTGCGCGTTGTGAACGGGCGCATCCTGGCCCGCGCCATCCCGGGCGCGACGTTGCACGTTGTACCGGCCGGCGGCCACCTGTTCCTACTCGAACAGCCAGCGGCCATCGCTGCCCTGGTGGCCGAGTTCCTGAC
>JAOPWD010000211.1 GCA_025965875.1 Pseudonocardiales bacterium | reverse complement strand
CGCTGACGTTCACGGTCGGCGGTGCGACGACAGCGGGTAGTTATGCGATCACGGTGACCGGTACCGCCGCCTCGGCGACCCACACGACGACGGTGACGCTGGTCGTGTCCGCTGCCAGCAGCACGCCACGGCTGGTGCAGACCGCTGCCGGAACCGCGACGAGCACTGCCACATCGCTCACGGCGAGCTTCGCCGGCCCGACGTCAGGCGGGAACCTGCTGGTGTTGTCGGCCAGCGTGTACACCGGAACGACCAACCACGTGACGTCGGTCACCGACTCGGGCGGCAACACCTGGACTCGCATCGGTGCCTACTCGGTGTCCGGGCACAACTCCGACGGTGAACTTTGGTACGTCGCCGGAGCGTCGCCCGCGACCACGGTCACGGTGCGTACCGCCTCGGCAGCCTCGATCGTCTTCCAAGTCCAGGAATTCGCCGGGGTCGCCGCCACGAATCCGCTCGACACGTCAGTGGGAGCGTCGAACACGAGTACGACGCCGAGTTCTGGATCCCTGACTCCGACAGCGCCCAACGATCTGGTCGTGGGCTTCCTGGCCGGACACGGGAACTCCCAGGCGATGAGCATCACGACGCCGGGCTACACGGCCCAGCCGCAGCAGACCACTACCGGCACGGTCGTCACCGTCCGTACGGGGTACCAGGTGCTGGCCTCAACCAGCCCGGTGGGCATCGCCGGAAGCTTCTCTACGGCGATGTACTGGGCGGCCGGGGTGGCGGCGTTCAAGGCGGCCGGTCAACCGCTCGGCGGGAGCGTGCCGGCGGGCCGGGTCACCGTTCGGTAGCCGCTCCAGATGGCCGGAAAGGCGGCTGGTCGGCGATCTGCTTGTCTTCACGATGCTGCGGCGACTGCGCCGCGACGCCGACGACCTCGACTCGCGCCATCGGCGGCGAACGGGCTGCTGACTCAGGGCCGCTAGCCTGCGCTCACCGACCCCGCCTTTGATCGGAGCGCTATGTGGCACGACATGTTCGCCCAGCAGATCCCGTTCGCCGAGAAGATCATCCGGACGGTGCTCATCTATATCCTGATCGCGGTGCTGCTGCGGGCGACCGGTAAGCGGGGGCTGTCCGGCCTGAACAGCCTGGACATCGTGGTGATGGTGCTGCTGTCCAACGTGGTGCAGAACGCGATCATCGGCCCGGACAACAGCCTGATCGGCGGAGTCATTGGCGCGGTCACCCTGGTGGGTGTGAACTCGGCGGTCAACCGTGCGGTGCTGAGCAGCGACCTGATGGCGCGAATCTTCGATGGGACGGACACGGTCGTCATCAAGGACGGCAACCTGATCGACCAGGCGGCCCGACGCATCGGGTTGCGACGCGGCGAGCTCGAACACGCCGTGCGACTGCAGAACGGCGACGACATCTCCGAGGTCGCCAGCGGAATCTTCGATCCGAGTGGCCAGCTGATCGTGACCCTCAAGCCCGACGACCAGAGCGCTACGAAGGGCGACGTCGACCGGCTCACGGCACAGCTGGCCCGCATCGAGGCGCAGCTCACCAATCGGCAGGGTGGCAAATAGTAGGACGTCCTAGTAAATTCAGAGTACGTGGCGTCCCCAGGGGGCGCCCCTCTTCTAAGGTCGGTCCATGGACGCTGAGCAGATCGCCGAAGGCCGGGACCGCTGGCAGGCCCGCTACGACGCCGCGCGCAAGAGCGAACGCGACTACACCACGCTGTCCGGCACCGAGGTCGAGCCGCTTTACGGCCCGACCGGCGCCGACGATCGGATGGAGCGCATCGGCTGGCCGGGGGAGTACCCGTTCACCCGTGGCATCCACCCGACCGGTTACCGCGGCAAGCCGTGGACCATCCGGCAGTTCGCCGGGTTCGGCAACGCCAAGCAGACCAACGAGCGTTACAAGATGATCCTGGCGGAGGGGGGCGGCGGGTTGTCCGTCGCGTTCGACATGCCGACGCTGATGGGGCGCGACTCCGACGACGACCGCGCGCTCGGCGAGGTCGGCCACTGCGGTGTGGCCATCGACTCGGCGGCCGATATGGACGTCCTGTTCGGCGGCATCGACCTCGCGGCCACCACGACGTCGATGACGATCTCGGGCCCGGCCGTCCCGGTCTTCTGCATGTACGTGGTCGCGGCCGAGCGGCAGGGCGCCGACACCACCAAGCTGAACGGCACGCTGCAGACCGACATCTTCAAGGAGTACATCGCCCAGAAGGAGTGGATCTACCCACCGCAGGGGCACCTGAAGCTGATCGGCGATCTGATGGAGTACGTCGCGCACGACATTCCGGCCTACAAGCCGCTGTCGGTGTCGGGCTATCACATCCGTGAGGCCGGGGCGACGGCTGCGCAGGAGTTGGCGTTCACCCTCGCCGACGGCTTCGGCTACGTCGAACTCGGCCTGTCCCGCGGCCTGGACATCGAGCAGTTCGCGCCGGGCCTGTCGTTCTTCTTCGACGCGCACATCGACTTCTTCGAGGAGATCGCCAAGCTGCGCGCCGCCCGCCGTATCTGGGCCCGCTGGCTGCGTGATGTCTACGGGGCGAAGACGACCAAGGCCTTGTCGCTGCGGTTCCACACCCAGACGGCCGGCGTCTCGCTCACCGCGCAGCAGCCCGACAACAACATCGTCCGCACCGCAGTCGAGGCGATGGCCGCGATCCTGGCCGGCACGAACTCGCTGCACACCAACGCGCTCGACGAGGTGCTGGCGCTGCCATCGGCGCACGCGGCGCAGATCGCGCTGCGCACCCAGCAGGTGATCGCCGAGGAGACCGGCGTGCTCAACGTCGCCGACCCGCTCGGCGGATCGTGGTACGTCGAGGCGCTCACTGACCAGATCGAGGCCGAGGCGGAGAAGATCTTCGCGCGGATCAAGGAGGTCGGCGGCGACGGCACCATCACCTCAGGGCTGCTGCGCGGCATCGAGGACGGCTGGTTCATCGGCGAGATCGCCGACTCGGCGTTCGCGTACCAGGTGGCGCTCGAGAAGGGCGACAAGCGCGTCGTCGGCGTCAACACCCTCACCGGCGACGTGGGCGACGAACTGGAGATCCTTCGGGTGTCGCACGAGGTCGAACTCGAGCAGCGGGCGCTGGTCATCGAGCGACGGGCCGGGCGTGATCAGGGCGCGGTCGACGCGGCCCTGGCCCGGATGGTCGCGGCCGCCGAAGCCGACGAGAACACCGTCCCGGCGATGCTCGATGCGGTGCGGGCCGAGGCCACGCTCGGCGAGATCTGCAACGCCTTCAAGCCCATGTGGGGCGAATACCGCGAGGCCGCGCGGTTCTAATTTCGCCCTGCCCAGCGCCGAGTGGTCACTTACGCGCCCATTGGACACTCATACGCATTGGACACTTATAGATGACGACTCGACGCAGAGCGCGGGCTGGGACTCAGTAACGCGCGGTGCACTGAGTGGATCTTCCTGCGCCTGATCGACCTATGGCGTACCGCGCGCAGGAAGATCGCTTGTGGGTGGCGCGACGCGTTGATGTTCCTGCGCTTAGTGGTGTGATGGCGTACCGCGCGCAGGAAGATCGCTTGTGGATGTGCCGTGCCGGCCGGCGCCCGCCACGAACCGGGCCGCGCCTGCTATGGCCTCGGCCATGACGGCGCTGCCGTGGGCGAACTCGCTGGCCAGCGCAGTCTGCTCGTCGGCGCCGAACGCGTCGTAGACGGACCGGCGGTCCGAGCGCAGGCAGGCCTGGGGGAGCGCGGCGAGTTCGGCTGCCAGCGCCTCGGCTGCTGCCCGCGCCTCGCCGGGTGCCACGACCCGATTGGCCAGCCCGATCGCGAGCGCTTCTTCGGCAGCGACGGGACGGCCGGTGAGGATCAGGTCGAGGGCCCGACCGGCACCGACGGTGCGCGGCAACCGCACCGTGCCACCGTCAATGAGCGGCACGCCCCAGCGTCGGCAGAAGACACCAAAGACAGCGTCGGCCTCGACGACACGCAGGTCGCACCACAGCGCGAGCTCCAGGCCGCCCGCGACCGCGTACCCACTGACCGCCGCGATAACGGGCTTGCTCAACACCATCCGGGTCGGTCCCATCGGGCCGTCCGCGCCGGGATCCGCATCGAGTGTGTTGGAGAGCGCGTGCAGGTCCGCGCCGGCACAGAACGTGCCGCCCGCACCCCAGAGCACGGCCACCCGCGCGGTGGGATCCGCGTCGAACTCCCGAAACGCGTCGGCCAGGGCACGCGCCGTCGGACCGTCCACCGCATTGCGGACGTCGGGACGGTCCAGCACGACCGTGCACACTGCGTCTTCTCGTTCGATCCGAACAGTCACGGGCAGACCCTCACCGCCTGCGCACCGCATGTCAATCTCTGGAAGGCTGGTGGCATGCAACCTGGTCCCCCCCGAAAGCCTGCCCCGCCGAGTGCAGCGCTCGCCGCGTCGATGTCCGGCGCAGTCGATCTCGCGGCGATCCAGGCCCGTGCCGAGGCAGCCGCCCGCGCCGCCGAGGCACCGGCCCCGAGCGTCGGACAGTATGTCGTCGACATCACCGAATCGACCTTCCAGCCCGAAGTGCTTGACCGCTCGTTCCAGCTGCCGGTGCTGGTCGAACTGTCCTCAGCGCGCGCCGCGGGCAGCGCGCAGCTCTCGCCATTGCTCGAGCGGCTGGCGCGGGAGAGCGGCGGGTCCTGGATGCTGGCCCACATCGACGTCGACGCCAACCCGCGGATCGCCCAGGCGCTGCAGGTGTCGGCCGTGCCGACCGTGTTCGCCGTCATCAACGGACAGCTCCTGCCCGGATTTCAGGGTGTGCTGCCCGATGCGGAGTTGCGCGAGTTCGTCCGAGCAGTGCTCGCGGCCGGCCAGGAGGCCGGCCTGGCCGGTGGCACCGTGCCCGACGGCGACGGCGACGTCGCGCCGGCGCAGGCCGTGCCGGAGGAGCCCGAGGACCCACGGCTGGTCGCGGCCGAGGACGCACTCGAACAGGGCGACTACGCGCTTGCTGCTCAGCATTACCAAGAGATTCTCGACGCCGAGCCGGCCAACGCACAGGTCGCGATGGCGCTGCGCCAGGTGCGCCTGTTCGAACGCGTCGAGTCGCTCGACCCAGCCCTGGCCGCCGCAGCGGACGCCACGCCGGACGATCTGCAGGCCCAACTTGCCGCGGCGGACTTGGCCTTCGCCAGCAACGACGCCACCGGCGCCTTCGACCGCCTCCTGGCGCTGCTGGCGCGCTCCGGCCCCGAAGACCGCGAGACGATCCGCGAGCGACTGCTCGAGTACTTCGAATTGCTTGGTTCGGACGACCCGCGCGTCGCGCCGGCGCGACGTGAGCTCGCCCGCGTGCTCTTCTAGCGCATGCCGACCAGACCGAAGCGCGTCGCCACGGCTGCTGACGCGGCAGATGTGCGGCGCATTCGCCACCTGGTCGCGGTCAGCGAAGGCGATCCGCTCGCTCCTTTTGCGCTGCGCCCGGAGAAGCAATACGTCTTCGCGCCGGCGGGCGACGCCGCGGTCGGCTATCAGATCCGGCTCGGCACAGCGGTGGCCAGCGGCGACCCGGTCGGCGCGCCGACGGCCTGGCCGGGCGCGATCGAGGCGTTCACGCTCAGCGCGCAGTCCCGGGGCCTGCGCATCGCGGTGCTCGGTGCCGGGGAGCGGGCTCGGCCACTCTGGGAGCAGTACCGGCTCAGCGGCGTGCCCATCGGCCGCGACGTCGTCGTGCGAGGCAATGACTTCACGCTGACGGGGCGGCGGTTCCGCAACCTGCGTCAGGCGATCCAACGCTCGCACAACGCCGGAGTCAAGGTCGAGATCATCCGGGAGGGTGACCTCACGCCGGAGCAGGTGAGCGATCTGCGGTCGTTGATACGGCTCTCCCGGCGCGAGGACAGCCGCGGTTTCTCGATGATCCTCGGCCGGCTCTTCGACGGCGGTGCCCCCGATGCCGTGATCGCTATCGCCCGTGATCGCGACGGCCAACTCGCGGCTGTGCACCGGTACCTGTGGGCCGGGCAGCATGACCTCTCGTTGGATGTGCCGATACGCGCGGGCACGGCACCGAACGGCGTCGACGAACGCATCATCGCCGAGATGGTCGACTGGGGGCGCGACCAGGGCGTCGAGCGCGTCTCCCTGGCCTTCGCGCCGTTTCCGGACCTGTTCGTCAAACGCAATCGGCTGGGCATGCTCACCAAGATCGCCTATGGCGCCGTGCACCTGCTCGACCCGCTCATCAGGGTCGAGCGGCTCTACCGCTATCTGCGCAAGTTCCATGCCTTCGACCAGCAGCGCTTCGTGATGCTGCGCCGACGGCAGATCCTGATCGTCGCAGTAGCGCTGCTGCTGCTCGAATTCGGCGGATGATCACTCCGCCGCGCGATCTGCCGGTAGCCGGGATCGGGTGAACAGCCCGGCCACGAGCGCCGCGGCCACCGGGATGCCGACCAGAGCGGCTGCTATCGGCAGCCAGGGCACGACGAGCGTGACCTGCGCACCGAGCGTCTGCTCGTCCGGGATCGGAGGGCCGGCGATCCGGCGGGTGGCTTGCACCCACGCGGCCGGCGGAACGAAACCGGCGACAACGCCGATCGCCGTGCCGATGCCTGCGATGACCCCCGCGCGCGCCATGGACAGCAGCCGCATGGTGTGCGGACCCGCGCCGACCGCGGCGAGCGTCACCATGGCCGTGCGGCTGTCGAGGTTGGCCAGCGCCGTGGCGATCACGGCGGCCGCGATTGCGATCACGGCGGCTGCGGCGATGAGGGCGAGCAGCAGCCAGCTGTTCGCGTTGTGGTAGCCCGATTCGACATACAGGCTAAGCGTGTCGTCGATCCGATTCAGTGCCCCGTCGGCAACCTGCATCTCGCGGTCGGTGGGCGCCCTGCTGCTGTGGACGAGTACGCCGGCCGGCTGCAGCGTCACCCCGAGCCGCGGGGCCATCGACGACGGCAGGATGAGCTGCGTCATGGCAAAGCCCTGCCCGACCACGACTGCCGGGATGGTGATCGTGTGGGGATGCGACGGCTGCGGCCCGGAGTCCGCCGCAGTGGCCGCGACCGTCGTCGCAGTGACCGTCACCGTTCCGTCGTGGATGGCTGTGCTGTCCAGGACGACCGCCTTGCCGGCCCGCAGGGCCGCGACGGCCGACGGGACCGGCGTCCCGAACAATGCCGCGACCGCTGCCCCGTCGTCGAATACCGTCTGTGGCGCCATTCCGCCCTGGTATCGGCCCTGCTGGAAAGCGCGTCTGGCGGCCTCCCCGCTCAGCTCGAATCCGACCTGGCTCGTGGTGCAGGTGGGGTCGTTCGCAGAGCAGTCTTGATTCGGCGCACGCAAGACCAAAACCTGCGCGGACGGCATTGCGGTGCGCAGCGCCGCGGCGATGTCGGGCGCTCGCTTGCTCTGAGTCCCATCCAAAGTGAGGTAACCGTCGTGGTTCTGCAGGACAGGCCGATAGTTGCTGCGCTGCTGAGCCGACGAACTGGCGACTCCGATCACGATCGCCACCGCGCCGATGACCGCGGCCATGACCGCGGCCACCGCTGGTGCCGCCGAGGACCGGTTGCGTCCGGCGTCGCGCAAAGCGATGCGCGCGGCCAGTGGCAGGTGCCGGCCGAGTCGAGCCGCGAGCCCGAGTAGGGCAGGGGTACAGATGATCAGGCCGACCTCGAGGATGACGATGCCGGTGAGGATCGGCACCGTGCCGCTCGACGCGGTCGCGCCACCGATCGCGAGCAACGCGCCGGCCGCGGCGACGATAGAGCCGAGCACCGGCACCCGCTTGCGGGTGCCCATGACGCCCGCGCGCCCGGCTAGTGCGGCGATCACATCGGTGCGCGCAGCGCCGCGAGCCGGGAACGCGGCCGCGGCTAGCGCGGTGAGCAAGCTGACCATCGCCAGCCCGAGCATTTCGAGTGGGCGCACGTCGAACTGCCCCGGTACCGCATCGACGAGTCGGCCCAGAGTCGGGATGCCGATGCTGGCGGCGATCAAGCCCCCCACGACGCTGAGCACACCCGCCGTCAAGCCGAGGACGACGCCGTTCGCGAGCACCACATTGCGCAGGTCAGCGGGCCGCCCACCGACTGTGGCGATGAGCGCCAGATCCCGGCGTTGGCGTCGCGCGCTCACCGCGAAGGCAGGCCCGGCCAACAGGACGACTTCGAGCAGTGCCATGCCGGCGATGAGGCCACCCGAGGCGAGCACCGCCGTGCTGGATGGCGAGGAGCCACCGAACGACCTCGGAACCTGGGACTTGGGTGGCGGATGCAGATAGACGGTCCTGGACACGGCGCCGAATCCGACACTATTCAGGTGCAATACCTGCTGCCACGTGAATGGTCCGGGCGAGTCGACGAGCCACCCGCTGCTGTCCGCGGGCGACAGAGGCCCCGCAGGCGCGACGAGTTGCGCAAGGGCGAACACCGTCTGCGCGTTACGGTGGCTCGCATCGGTGACGACGCCTACGACAGTGACGTCGCGATCGGGGCCGACGAGGTGGATCTGGTCCCCGGTATGACGACCGAGCGAGGCCGACAGCGCCGCGGTCAGCGCCACCTCGTGCTCGTTGGCCGGTGCCCGACCGGACACTTGGTGAACCAACCCGCGCGCGATGGGGTCGGCGTAGTCCATCCCGACGAACTTCGCGCGTTTCAACCCCGCTTGGGTACGGATCTGGGTGCCGTTCTCATTGGTGCGACGTTCGATGGCCCGGCTGCCCGCCGGCAGCTGAGCCAACATTTGTGCGGTGGTCGGACGCGGCCCCGACGCGCCCTGCCAGCCGATGCCACCGTTACCGAGCCAGCCCTTGGGGTCCTGCACGACGGCGCCGCCGAACCACTGCACCTCGATGTCGGCCGCGCCGATCGCGCGTTCGATCTTCTCGGCGGGTCCCACCTGCCAGGTCCGATAGGCGATGTCGGCTCCGGCGAGGACGAACACCGGAAGGCCGATGAGGGCAACGACGAGCAGGCTGCGGCCCTTGGCCCGCCACGCGTCACGCCGAGCGATGCGCAGCGCTGCGCGCAGTGCGGGAGCGTTCACGGGGTGCGACCACCGGCGAGCAGCGCCTCGGGCACGTCGAGAGGCGGTGTCTCGTCGATCGTCGCGCCATCACGCAGGAACACGACCCGGTCGGCCCAGCCTGCGTGCCGGGCGTCGTGGGTGACCAGCACCGCAGCCGCACCCGAGTCACAGCGGGTGCGCAGCAGCCGCAGCACCCCTTCGCCGGTATTCGAGTCGAGCGCACCGGTCGGCTCGTCGGCCAGGATCAGCCGCCGGTCGCCGACCACGGCCCGCGCGATTGCGACGCGCTGTTGCTGACCGCCGGACATGTCGTCCGGGAATCGGTCGGCCAGGTCGGCCATCGACACCTCGGCGAGCGCCGCGAGTGCCTCGCGTCGGGCGCGACGGATCGGCACACCGTCGAGCTCTCGCGGCAGCATGACGTTCTCGGCGGCGGTGAGTGACGGGATCAGGTTGAGGTTCTGGAACACGTAGCCGATGCTGCGGCGGCGCAGCTGAGCCAGCGACGAGCGAGTGAGCCCGCCCAGGCGGTTGCCCTCGACGACCACGTCGCCGGACGACGGCGCGTCCAGGCCGCCGGCCAGGTTGAGCAGGGTCGACTTGCCCGAGCCCGATGGCCCCATCACAGCGACGAACTCGCCGGCGGCCACCGCGAGGCTGACGTGGTCGAGGGCCCGCACGAGCGCGTCGTCGTGGCCGTGCGTGCGGCTCACGTCGCGCAATTCCAGCACTGGCATCGTCATCGCTTCGCTGCCTCTCGGACGGGGACCGACTGTGGGTCGCTGATGGGCGTCGATGGCTTGGGATGGCGGACCAGGCGCGTCTCGCAGTGGTCCAGCCAGCGCACCTCCGCCTCGGCGGCGAAGATCAGGGAATCGGCGACGAGTAGCCACGACAGGTCGTTCGCCGCTGCTTCGCGAGCCCGGGTGTATTCCTGCAGGGCCCGAACGGTCGCGGTGCGCTGCGCCTGGATCACCGCGCGGACATCGACTCCGGGGCTGCGCACGGCCAGGGCGAGCTTGATCGCCAGTTCGTCGCGCGGCGGGGACTGATGGCGCACCGGGGTGGCGAACCAGGCCTGCACCTCGTCGTGCCCGGCGCCGGTGATGCTGTAGACCCGCTGGGCCTCGTCACCCTCGGCGGTGATCTCGACCAGGCCGTCGCGCTCCAGTCGGGTGAGCGTCGTGTACACCTGCCCGACGTTGAGCGGCCAGGTGGAGCCGGTCGTCGACTCGAACTCCTGGCGCAGCTGGTAGCCGTACATCGGCTGCTCTTCCAGCAGCGTCAACAACCCGAACCGAACCGACACGATTGCCTCCTGAGTGGGCGAGCATACTGAGTATGCATACTCAGTATGGTCCGGTCAAGAGGAAGGGCCGACCCCCGTATGTATCGGGGGTCGGCCCTCGTGGCGACGTGGTCTCAGGTGCCGGTGTGCGGCATGAGGGCACCGTCCGGGATGACGCCGAGGCGGCCGGACTGGTAGTCCTCCATGGCCTGGATCAGCTGCTCCCTGGTGTTCATGACGAACGGACCGTAGTGCGCGACGGGCTCGCGGATCGGCTGCCCCCCGAGCAGGACGACCTCGAGCGCGGGACGGTTGCTGTCCTGATTCGGCGAAGCCGCGATGGTGATCCGGTCGCCAGGGCCGAAGACCGCCAGCTGGCCACCGCGGATCGGACGGGCGTCCGTGCCGACGGTGCCGTTGCCCGAGAGCACGTAGACCAGTGCGTTGTACTCCGGCTGCCAGGGCAGTGAGATCTGGGCGCCGGGCTGCACGGTGGCATGCGCCATCGTGATCGGCGTGTGCGTCGAGCCCGGGCCGGCGTGGCCGCCGATCGCACCGGCGATGATGCGCACCAGCGCGCCGCCATCGGCGGAGGTGACCAGGGTGGAGTCGCCGCCCTCGATGCTCTGGTACGCCGGCGTCGCGAACTTGTCCTTGGCGGGCAGGTTGACCCACAGCTGCAGGCCGTGGAACACACCGCCGGAGACCACCAGCTCCTCGGGCGGGGTCTCGATGTGGAGGATGCCCGCACCGGCCGTCATCCACTGCGTCGCGCCGTTGTTGATCACGCCGCCGCCGCCGTGGGAGTCCTGGTGCTGGAAGGTGCCGTCGATCATGTACGTGACGGTCTCGAAGCCGCGGTGCGGATGCCACGCGGTGCCCTTGGGCTCTCCCGGCGCGTAGTCGACCTCACCCATCTGGTCCATGTGCACGAACGGGTCGAGGTCGCTGGTCGAGACGCCCGCGAACGCGCGCACGACGGGGAAGCCCTCGCCCTCGTAGCCCTTGGGGCCGGTGGTGATCTGGCGGACCGGGCGCTCGGTGTCGCCCAGGGTGGCCGCGGCGATGCGCGGCAGGGTCAGGGTGTCGGCCGTAACGGCAGGCATGAGCATCTCCAATGTGGTTGCAAGCTCAACGATATACGCCTATAACCCGTCCTGCCCCACCATCATTCCGCACCGGTTGGCGGGGTGCGGCTCGAGCAGATCGGCCACTGTTTCGATGCCGGCGCCGACGAGCGCGGCCAGCGCCGATTTCCGTCGGCGGCCTACGCGGTGGTGTCAGGTGCGTCGTTGAAGCGCAGCCAGAGCGCGCCGAGCGGGGGGACCCGCAGCGTGGCCGATGCCGGTTGGCCGTGCCATGGCTCGTCCACCGCTTCGACGCCTCCGAAGTTGCCCACGCCGGAGCCGAAGTAGAGATCGGCATCGGTGTTGATGACCTCGTCCCAACGCCCGGCCCGCGGCAGCCCGATCCGGTAGCCCTCATGCGGGACTGCGGAGAAGTTCGCGATGCAGGCGAGCATCGAGCCGTCCTCACCGAAGCGCAGGAACGAGTACACGTTGCCGGCCGCGTCGTTGGCGTCGATCCAATGGAAACCCTCGGGCACGGTGTCTTGGGACCACAGCGCCGACGTGTCGCCGTAGACCCGGTTGAGGTCGGTGACCAGGCGGGCGACGCCGCGATGGTCGGGCGCTTCGAGCAGCCACCAGTCCAGCGAGCGGCTCTCGGCCCACTCGGCGCCCTGCGCGAATTCCTGCCCCATGAACACCAGCTGCTTGCCAGGGTGCGCCCACATGTACGCGTAGAGCGTGCGCAGCGTCGCCATCTGCTGCCACCGGTCGCCAGGGATCTTGTTCAGCAGCGAGCCTTTGCCGTGCACGACCTCGTCGTGGGACAGCGGCAGCACGAAGTTCTCGTGGTAGGCGTAGAGCATCCGGAACGTCAGGTCGTTCTGGTGGTACTTCCGGTGGATCGGGTCGGTGGCGACGTACCGGAGGGTGTCGTGCATCCATCCCATGTCCCACTTGTACCCGAACCCGAGCCCGCCGGCGTAGGTCGGGCGGCTCACCATCCCCCAGCTCGTGCTCTCCTCCGCGATCGTCTGCACGTCCGGGTAGTGGCGGTACACCTCCTCGTTGAACCGGCGGAGGAAGTCGATGGCCTCCAGGTTCTCCTTCCCGCCGTACCGGTTCGGCCGCCACTCCCCCTCCTTGCGGGAGTAGTTCAGGTACAGCATCGACGCCACCGCATCCACGCGGATGCCGTCGATGTGGTACTTG
>JAOPWD010000195.1 GCA_025965875.1 Pseudonocardiales bacterium | reverse complement strand
ACGACCTGGAAGCTCTGGTTGACGAAGATGTGGTGCGGCCAGTTGACGCCGATGTAGTGGACCTCGTACTCGCCGTTGCTCAGCTGCACAACACGGTCGACGACGCCGCCCGGGTAGGCGGCCAGCGCAGCTTCCGTCGCCTTATTCGCTGTCGTTCCGCTGACGATCGTCCCCGACCCCTCGGTGTAGTTCGCCGGGATCTGACCATCCTGCTTTGCCGCGCTGGGTGCACCCTGCTGGAAGGACGCCACCGGTGACGGCGAGTAAGTCGTAGATCCGCTCGCGCTAGCCGGTTGCACGGTGACCTGCGTGGCCGTGATGGTCGTTCCATTGGTCGTCCCGAGCACGAGGACAGGGACGCCCGTCGTCACGGCGCTCGCCGAGGCCGCGCTCGTCCCGTTCAGGTATGTCGTGGAGGATGCCTCATTGACGGTCACCTTCTGACCCGCTGCTGTCGTCAGGGTGAAGCCCGACGTGGACACGGTTGCGACCGTGCCCGATGATCCCCCTGCGGCCGGTCCAGACCGAGCGTTGGATCCCCCGCCGCCGGATAGCGGACCGCCACCGGCGCCCTTGCCGGGCACGGTTGCGCTACTGCTCGAAGCGGCGGTCGTGCTACTGCCCGAACCCGAACTGGCGATCGCGTAGCCACCGGTCCCAAGCGCGATCACCGCAACACCGGCCGCGATCGACATGGTGAGCTTCCGGCTGCCGAAAATCTTGCGCCTGGGGGTCATGGGCACCGGGGCCGACGAGTCTGGCGAAGACGCTGGCGGGAAAGGCGGCGCAGTGCCGGCGCCGCCTGAACTTCCAGCGGGAGGGGTCTCGTGGGGGCTTGTTGGTTCGTAATCATTCATCGTGACGCTCCTCTGATTCGGACAACTGCACCGAGAGTGCGCGCCGTTTATTAGAGGTCTCTGTAGGCCGGCTGTGACGGGAGCGTGACTCCTCAGAACGCTTCCGGTCGCCAACGGGACTGGCGGGTCGCGGGTCTGGGGAACGCACGATGGCCCTGCTCGCGGGCTCCACCGTCGCTACGTTCCACTAGGTACAAGGTGCAGGATCTCCGCCTTCCGGTCGAAGCAACCTGGTCTACGGCGGCTACGGCGGCTACCACGCTGACGGCGGTGGCGGCACGACGACGGGTGGACGATCGTCGCAGGTGATGGTGTTCGGTAGCTCCCACGGAGCGAGCCATGGCCCGGTGGTCCCGCCGCCGTCATTCCCGCCCAAGTCCGTCAGCGAGAACTCTGAGCCGGCGGGCGTGAAGTGGAACGATCCGCAGTTGTTGACGCCGACCGCGCCGACATTGCGAGCGTCGACATTCTCGAAGGATGCTGATCCCGCCACTCGAGCGCTGACTACCGAGGTGCCGGTGCCATCGACCTTGATGTCCTTGAAGTGGACGTTCGTTATCGAGTACAGGTCTTTCACCGGGAAGTCGCTGACCAGCATGATCGCGTTGTAGGTGTTGTCGAGGAAGTTGTCCCCTACCACCTCGACGTCCGCGTCGATGTTCTTCTCGAGCGCGTACAACCAGATCGCCCCGAGACCGATGTTCCAGTTCAGCTCGTAGGTGCCGGCGCGGACCGTGGTGTTGTTGGTGATCCACACGTGTCCGGTGAACGCCTCGGCGCCGAAGCGGGACCCGATCTGGATGCCGCTGCCCTCACGGATCGGGTCGGCGACGAGGTTGTTCGAGATGGTGTTGTCCGTGCCGCCGTAGAGGGCGATGCCGTTTGCCAGCACTGGCGTCTGGACGGTGTTGTGGTCGAACGTGTTCCCGGCGTTCTCGGTTTTCTCCGACCACATGGCCAGCGCGTCGTCACCGGTGTTGCGGACGAAGTTGTTCGACACAGCCGAGTTCGTGACGCCGGTGTGGAAGTTGAGGCCATCCGCGATTTGGTCGGCAATGACGTTGTTCGTGATACGCAGGTTCGTCATCGGTCCGTCGAACCACATGCCCACCTTGGTGTGGTGCACGTACAAGCCGTCGATGGTCGAGTTGCTCAACGCTCCGCCGACGCCGTTCACCTGGTCGGTGTCAATGCGCTCGCGGACGTCGCCCTCGATAGCGAAGCCGGACAGGTGCACGTTGGTGCTGCCACCGACCGACGCGTCCTTGCCGTAAAAACCGACGCCCGTGTGCACCGATCCATCGGGGGCCGGCGTGCTGAGCGTGACCTGGTGACCCTTGATGATCGTGTACCAGTTGCCGGCACCCTCGATGGTTACGTTGTCGACGATGATGTGGCGGTTGACCTGGTACGTACCCGGCGGCACATAGACCTTCAGGTGCTTGAGCTTCGCGAAGGCGATGGCCCTGTCGAACGCTGGTGCGGAGTCGCGGCGCCCGGAGGGGTCGGCGCCGAACAGCAGCACGTTGGCCGCGGAGCGGTCGACGTGCGGCCTGTCGACGAGCTGCGCGTCGAGCAGGTCGATGACGGTCCACGCGGCGCTGCTCCCGGCGGGGACGGTGAGCCGCACCGTGCTCCCGGCTGGATACGTTCGCCCGAGCAGCAGCCGCTGCTCGTCGTAGAAGTGATTCGGGCGGAACGGAGTCGTGATCGTCGGAGCCGGCGTCGTCGCCGCAGGCACGCAGGAGCACTCGGTGATCCACCAGTCCGGGTGCAGCAGGCCGCCGTTCGGGTCGTTCGAGAACGGGTATTGGTTGTACAGCCACGCGTATTGAGACGTGAGCGTCATGGCGTTCCGATGGCCGCCGTTGACAGTGACGTCGAGCGGCGCGGTGATGCCGCCGCCGTTCGGCGCGTCCGGGATGCTGTAGCGCACGGTGATCGCGTTGGCCGCGCTCGGCAGGGCGAATTCGACGTACTGCCTCGGCGTCAGCGTGACCGCCTTACGGCCGGATGCCTCTGCGGGCAGCGTGTACGCCGAGCGGTCCGGACCGATGACCGTTCCCGTCGTCGAGGCGTTTTCCGCCTCCTGCTCCACGAAGTCGACGGTGGCACCTCGGCCCGCCACCAGCGAGGGGGCCAGGGCGGCGCGCGTCACGAACGGCGCGACGTGCGTGGGCACGTCAGCCACGGCGGGACTTGCGCCCGTCGCGAGGCTCACGACCACGGTCGTCAGGGCGACCGCCGCGGCCCACCGCGATGGCCCGCGGAAGCGTCTTGCGTCGGCTCCGAAGATGCTGCGTGGCATGGAGTGACCTCGCTCTAGCAGGGACAGTGCGGTGAAACGTAAGACGCCGGTAACCTGCTTGACAAGAGTTTGCGAGAATATTTCAAGAATTTGTTCAGACTTTGCTGCGGCTGCAACGAGGAGCGACCGCGTTTGATCAGGCGTTGACGGAGCGCGGGAGGTGCGTCGGGTTCAGCCGTCGCCCCGCCGAAAGGCTCACTAAAGCCTGGCGGCCAGCAGCAATAACTCGTCCGAGGAGTCGGTGAGTCCGTCGCCGAAGGCCTTCGCCACCTTGAACCAGCCATGGGTGTGCGGTCGGAACGCGAGTCGAGCGGCCTCGTCGACGATGCGCTGCTCGAGATAGAGAATGTCATCGACCCGTGTGACCAGCGGTGACGTTGGTATGGACCAGAGCCGCTCCCGCAGCGCGCCGTACGACGAGATCAATGCACCACAGGCGCGGGCCAAGTCTTGACGTGGGTTCGGCTCGGTGCGGCAGCGCTCGACAACCGCCACCATCGGGGTGAGCAGGGCTGCTCCCTCCCGCACGATGTCTCGCAGCCGGGCGTCCGGGGCCGTCATGCGTTCAAGGTAAACCCGGCTCGGCACACTGGACGGCGCAGTTTTTCCTGCTCGCACCACCACGCAACGCAGAACTCGTTGCCTTCAGGGTCGTGCATCACGACATGATCAAGGTGCTCGCCGTAGGACTCCTCGCGGACAGTCGTAGCCCCGGCCGTGGCCAGCTCGGCTGCCTTCGCGCGGATGAGGTGCTCGCGCTCG
>JAOPWD010000308.1 GCA_025965875.1 Pseudonocardiales bacterium | reverse complement strand
CCGGCCGGGATCTTGCCTCGGGCGCTGCGCGGGAGGCAAGATCGAATCATGACGCGTGCATCAGTCCCCGGGTTCCTCCCTCGCTGCATATCCGCCGCTCGGACGGCGGCAATCGTGGCTGTGGTCGGTGCCTGTTCGGTGATCGCGGCGCCCGGAGTTGCGGGTGCCAGCCCGTCCGGATCAGCCGTCCCCGCCGCGGTGGCAGCGCCCGGCCAACCCGATCTCGGGCCGAACGTATACGTCTTCGACCCGTCGATGCCGCAGAGCCAGATCCAGCAGACAGTCGATGCGATAGCCGCCCAGCAGGTCCCGAATCAGTTCGGCACGCAGCGCTACGCACTGCTGTTCAAGCCCGGCACCTACGGGACGGCCACCCATCCGCTCAACTTCCAGGTCGGGTACTACACCGATGTTGCCGGCCTCGGAGCATCGCCGGGCGACGTCGTGATCAACGGATCGGTCTACGTCCGCAACCAGTGCGACAGCGGCGGGTGCGTCGCCCTGAACAACTTCTGGCGGTCGCTGTCGAACCTCACGATCAACGTGACCAACCCCGATTTCGGCTGCTACACCGGCGAGTTCTGGGCGGTGTCGCAGGCCGCGCCGATGCGGCGCGTACACGTCAACGGGCTCACCACATTGATGGACTACTGCACCGGCCCGTCCTTCGCCAGCGGCGGCTTCATCGCGGACTCGAGATTCGACGGCAGCACGGTGATCAATGGTTCGCAGCAGCAGTTCTTCGTCCGCAACAGTGCCCTGGACGGGTGGACCAACGGCGTGTGGAACCAGGTCTTCGCAGGGGTCACGGGCGCGCCGGCCCAGTGCTTCCCGGCGCAGGCGAGCTGCGGAGGGCCGTACACGACTCTCGCCACCACTCCGGTGAGCCGCGAGAAGCCGTACCTGTATGTCGACGGCAGCGGGGCCTATCGCGTGTTCGTCCCGGCAGGGCAACAGAACTCAGCCGGGGTCAGCTGGTCGGCCGGACCCACCCCGGGGCGGTCGATCCCGTTGTCGGACTTCTTCATCGCCAGACCCTCGGACTCGGTGCAGACGATCAACGCCCAATTGGCAAAGGGCCGGAACCTGCTGCTCACACCCGGTGTCTATGACGTTGACCGGACGATCAAGATCAAGCGCGCCGACGCTGTCGTCCTGGGCCTGGGATTCGCCACCCTCACTGCGATGGACGGAGCCGTAGGCATGAGCGTGGCGGACGTCCCGGGAGTCGACATCGCGGGCCTGGTCTTCGACGCCGGCCCGACGGTGTCGCCGACCCTGTTGCAGGTTGGCACGACGCACGGGGGCGCTGGATCGGAATCCGAACATGACGGCACGAGCGACGCGGCCGACCCGACTGCCCTGCAGGACGTGTTCTTCCGCGTGGGCGGCCCCCACGCCGGCCGGGCCGCCGTGAGCCTGGAAGTCAACAGCGACCACGTCGTGCTCGACGACATCTGGGCCTGGCGCGCCGACCACGGGAACGGCGTCGGGTGGACCCGGAACACCGCCGACACCGGCGTTGTCGTCAACGGCGACCACGTCAACGCCACCGGGCTCTTCGTCGAGCACTACCAGAAGTTCCAGGTCATCTGGAACGGAGACAACGGCACCGACGTCTTCTTCCAGAGCGAGATGCCCTACGACGTACCGAACCAGGCAGCGTGGATGTCAGGCCCCAACACCCTTGGCTACGCCGCAGTCAAGGTCTCGCGCGGCGCCGAGCACTTCACCGGATACGGCATGGGCACCTACAGCTTCTTCAACCAGGGCGTGGACATCTTCGCCGCGCACGCCTACGAGGTGCCCACCAACTCGGGCGTCGCGCTACACGACCTGCTCACTGTGTTCCTGGACCCGAACAACGGGAAGGGCGGCATCCTCAACGTTGTCAACGACACCGGCGGCCCGTCGACCATCGCGAACCCGGATGTGCCCGTCACGGTCGTCGGCTATCCCTGACGGGTAGGCACCGCCTACCTCGCCGCCGCGAGGATGTCGCGCATCAGGTCCAGTTCGGTGTCGTACACGTGGGCCGATTTGACCGTCATCGTCAGCGAGCCGACCGACGCCCCAAGATCGCGTGCCACCTGCTGTTGTAGTGCGGCGAGTTCGACCAGGTTGGCGTAGCCCTTGGTGCCGAAGTCGATGCCGTGGGCGTACCCGGCGAGGTACAGGGCGCCGTCTGCGAGCCAGAAGTCGAGCAGGCTGATGCACGGCACGTAGCTGGTGTCGGTCAGCGGCTGGAACGTCGTGATCGTCGCGTCACGCACGTCGGGATCGCTACGCAGCTTGTCGCGCACCCAGGCGATTTGGTCGCGGCCGGCACGCGCGTAGTCGTAGAGGCGGGTGGCGTAGCTGTCGGCGTCGCCGAGAGCGGGCACCCGGGCGTGGTCGGTGAAGTTCGCGTGCATCCAGGCGAGGCGCTCCGGATCGGCGTGCTGGGCAATGATCGGGTCGTCGGCGGCCGGGGCGTCGATCTCCAGTGTGCAGCGCAGGATCTCGCGCAGCGGCAGGCCATCCCACCGGCCAACGCCGCCGTCGCGAAGGATCTGGTCGGCCACCGCGAGCCAGGCCTGCCCGATGGTCGTGGCGCGCACCCAAGCTGGCCGGCCGCGAGGTGTCCGCACC